>DATHUD010000871.1:0-18029 GCA_035462575.1 Thermoanaerobaculia bacterium
GACAACGCCTCATCGTACGCAGCGGAATTTCATCGTCGGCCGACAACGGCTCGTTGTAAGTAGCGGAACCTCATCGTATCCAGCGGAATCCCATCGTCGACTGACAACGGCCCGTCGTACGCAGCGGAACTCCATTGTCACCCGACAACGGTCCATTGTCCGCAGCGGAATCTCGTTGTCGCCAGCGGAAGTCCATCGTCTCCCGACAACGGCTCGTCGTAAGCAGCGGAATCCCGTTGTATCCAGCGGAATTCCATGGTCTCGAGACGATGGGCCGTCGTAAGCAGCGGAATTTCATCGTCTCGAGACCATGGCTCGTTGTCCGCAGCGGAATTCCATTGTCGCCAGCGGAATTCCGTCGAACGGCTCAGATCCAGGGCATCGAGAGGCTGGACGCCATCTGCTGGAGATCCTGGAGGCTGCCTCGGAACAAGTCGAGGTCCACTTCACCGCGGATTCCCCCGATCCTGCCTGTCTGCGAAAACTGCCAGAAGCTCCACTGCCGCCAGCCCGCCGGCAACGGCGACGGAGCCGCGACCCCGTATTCGGCCACCCAGAGCGGATATCCTCCGAACTGCGAGGTCCCCAGGCCGTCCCAGAAATCGCGGTTCGTGTAGAGGATAGGGACTCGCAGCGTCCTCTGTTGCACCAACGAGAGCCACCTGTGGATCTCCCGAACGACCTCCTCCGCGCTCCGGCCGCCGGTGGTCTCGACGTCGAGGACCGGAGGCAGGTCGCCCGTAGCGAGCAGCGGCTGCCCACCTTCCGGCCAGACGGTGCTGAGGAAGTGCTCGGCCTGCTGCTGCGGGTCGCGGCCCGGCTCGTAGTAGTGATAGGCGCCGCGCATCAGACTCGCCGCCTTGGCGCCGTTCCAGTTGGTGTGGAATTTGGGGTCGGTCCAGGCACACCCCTCCGTCGCCTTGATGAAGGCGAATTTGTAACCTTTCTGGGCCACTTGGGCCCACTGCACGGTTTCCTGGTAGTGGCTCACGTCGAGCCCCCACACCTTCTGATCGAGCTCTGGGTTTGTCATGGGTTCACCTTAAATAGAGTCATCAGCATGGACCTTGCCGGCCTTTGATTTCAGTTTTTGGGTCCGCTCTTTAGCCGCCCGCGCCTGCCCCTTCCGTCGCTGGGCGGATTGGCTGGTCTTTGGAGCAGCCTTCTTGACGTCCGCTTTGGGCTTGGCGCGCGCCTTCAGCTCCATTTTCGGTACGCGCGGCTCTTGCGCGTGCGTCCGGTCGTCCGGGTCCGCGATGGGCCTGGAGCTTGTTTCAGGGGTGATCTTGGAAATCTTGAAACCCTTGCCCGGTTCCCTGTGGATTCTGACGCTCTCCCCGGACTTGACAGCGGTCTCGGTCGAGGAAATCTCGGAATCCGGGAGCAGGTCGCCGGCAGCGTGGGGAAGCGGCAGAACGGCGACGTAGAAGCCGGGGTCCAGCTTCTCGGTCCAGGCAGTCATCGGCGGCACCATCCGGGGCGGAAAGATGTCGTGTCCCTGCTGCCTCACATGGCCTGAGATCGCGATCGAAAAACGGTTGATGACAGAGACCTGGTGCCATCCCGGGCTTTGGGTCGTCCGGGTCAGCACAGCGCCCCAGGTGCGCCGGTCCGGCGACGACACGCCTTCGAGGACAAGGCCGGCGCCGGCCGGTGCAGGGGGGACCTGGAGAACGTTGGTCTGGTACACGGGCCGCCGGGGATTTTCCGGCTCGAAGGAGTAGCGGGCATAGATCTGGTAATCCCGCGGAATGAAGACCGCCGTATTTCCCCGGGGCGGCGGGGACACGACCTGCCAGGCGACCGGCGGCTCGTTCGTGTGCAGAAGAGGCCGTTTATAGATCGCTACCCAGACAGCGCAACGGGTACTGTTGACGATCGTGATCTGAGGCCGGCCGGCGAAAATTGAGCTCTCCATGGTCCCTCCACATTGAGCTGCCGCTTCAGGCCGCCGGGCTCTCGTCTGCCGCTTCCGCTGCGGGTGATTGAGAGGTGGCGGATGGGCTCGTTTCTGGAGCCCCAGAGCTTCCCGGGTCTGTCGAAGAGTCCGGATAGAGGGTGAGGTTCTGCGACGGGAAGCCAGGGAACCTCAGGTTCAACACCTGCAGACTGGGGGGAGTCGTCTGGGAGAGCATGAAGCTGCCCTGGAGATAAGGAGCCGTCCCCACAGAGGGGTCCGTCACGCTGAACGGAACGACAAAACCCCTCAGTGGAGGATTCGGGAAGGCCGTATCGAAGATCAGTTGATAGATCCGCACCTGGGCCGTATAGGACGGGCTGCCGGAGCCCGGATCGGGAGGGGAGGAAGGGGACGGATCCTGAGCCGGCTTCAAAGTCCATTGGATCAGGGTCTGCGGATCCTCCTGCTGAAACCAGGTGCCCGAAAACGTCTGCGGGACCGGCGGATTCGTGGCGGTCGGCGTCGAGGTGCCGCCTGCTGCCGGTGTACCCTCCTGCGAAGAGGGCGCAGTGGCCGGTTGGGGCGCGGGACTCGCCGGGTTGCCAGAGTTGCTCGGCGTTGGCATGAAATTCTCCATTTGAAACGGCATGGCGTCGCACGTGTCGAGCGCCATGCCGGGTCGGATTCAGAAAGGAGCCGGACCGGGCGTGCCGCACGGCCCGGCTCCCGATGCGACTAGGACGAGGCGACGATCGAATAGCCCTTCCACATGGAGCCGGTCACCAGGGCGGTGCCGCCCTCGAGGATCGCGGTCTCGGTCATCTGGATCTCCTCATCCACGAGCCGGCTGCCCTGATAGACGAACTGGCCGACCGCGGCGAGGTAGAGGGTCGAGCGGACGTCCTCGATCCGCACCGCTCCAGGCCAGAGCACCTGCGGCGCGTAGATGTCCACGTTGTCCTTCTGGATGTGGCTCAGGACGCCGACGCCGAAATTGTTCTCCAGACGGACCTCATTGAGCTGCAGATCGTTGAACACCTGGTTGATGTAGGCGCCCGCGGCCCGCTTGTCCTGGGAGGAGACCGACTGGATCTGGAACCGGGCCGTCGTCTCGTCGAAGTTCACCGTGTTCGTCTGGTTCACGGTCGCGGTGGGCGAGGTGGGGTCCGGGTTGTTGGGGTCCAGAGAGTACTCGGCGTAGACCTGGAAGTCCTCGGGGATCGGCACCACCGTCTGGCCACCCGGCGGGGGAGCGACGATCTGCCACGCGATAGTCTGCAGCGTGGGCTGCAGCACCGGCTTCTTGTAGATGGCGATGCGGACCAACTCATTCGTGCCGTTGAGAATCGTGATCTGGGACATGAAAGCTTTCCTTTCTTTGGCTGAAGGTTAGAGGCCGCCATGGACGAGCGGATGACGTCGCAGCCTCGACGCAGTGCTCTCGTGTGTCCTGCGGTCTAGGTTCTAGGTCAGGCGGCGCACATTTCCCTGAGGATCGACGCTTACATCCCCTGTTTTGACAATGTAATCAATTTTATATTGCGCATGTTTTTTTGCCTTTTTTGGTGTGCTTGCTTTGTGAGCACGGCGCGCGTATGTGCGCAGGTCGCTGGAGACGATGGTATTGATCGTGGTCAGATGATTGGGTTGATATTGAACGGTTCCTAGGAGGTTGGTGGCTAGTTTGGCTTGGTCTCCTCGAGGCTGCTTTTTTACAGCAAGATCACCGTCATGAAATTGAGTAAACAGAACCAATCTATCATCTTTGGTTTGTCTATCTACTTGCTTCCGGAGAGCATGTTTTCCTACGCCTTCGCGTAACTGAAGTTTGGTCATTTCATTTTTTAATGTTTTCGGCGTTGAGCCTTTCCCCATGCCGGGAGGAAGATAAAGGTTCTCCCATTCTTGAGCTTTTTTCACTACAGCTTTTTTGATTCGATTACGATCACTCAGCTTGCCCACTTTTGGCGTGAACATCTTCCACCTCCTTGTTCCGGTTGCGTTCGGCAAAGATAGAGCTATATACTCTCGCTTGTCTAAATTCTCGACATCCGTAAGAAATGCTTTCGTAGAGTCCTCGTTCTCGCCGGATCAGTTTCTGCTGGCTAGTTTTTCGGATACCTCATCCAAAAGACGCTTCAGACAGTTGATTCGTGAGAAGTCGCCGTTCTTCGATCCGCAGGAACAACGGTGAGATTTCCGCAGCAGCGGGCGGCGTCGCTGCGAAGCCGAGCCCCGCCTGAACCCGAACTCGGAGGATGTGCGCCCGGACCGGACCGAGCTCGCTGAGCGCAGCGCAGGCTTCCAGGGCTTGAAGCGCCCAGTGGCGGGCCCGCTCGGGATGGCCCAGGCGCCTGTGGAGCACGGCCAGATCGAGGGCGGCGGGAGCGGCCAGATCGAATCCGTCATCCTCGGGAAGGAGAGACCAGCCCGTTTCGGTTGCGGCGACGGCTTCCCGCAGCCGCTCGCAGCGGGCGAGCACCCGGCCGTGCTCGAGCCAGGCCGCGGGCAGGCGGGGTTGTCGCGCGACTGCCGCCTGGGACAGCTCGGCCGCGCGGTCCGTCTGGCCGAGGTGGGCCAGGGCCCAGGCTGCGGTCGAGGCGGTGTCCCAGGCATCGCCGTAGCGGGCCAGGAGGTTTTCGCTCTCCTGGAGCGTTCGCCAGGGGAGGCCGGCGCGGGCCGAGATGCGGCAGGCGAGCAGATCCAGGGCCCGGCAGCCGGCCTGAAGAGTCCGGGCGGCGTCGATCTCCTGGAGTGCGGCCAGAGGGCGATCGAGGGCATCCAGCAGCCGGGCCCGCTCGATCCGGGCTTGCGGGAGCTGGGGCCGCTCCGCGACGAAAGAGGCCATCTCTCCGGCTCCCGCGAGATCCCCACTGCAGACGCGGAGAAAGCTCAGGAGGCTCAGCGCGGCCGCCCGCGTCCGGGCCTGCCGCTCGACCGCGCGCCACAAGCCGTCTTCCGGAGCGAGTTGGCCTCCGGCGCTGCGCAGGCTTGCGGCGAGGCGGCGCTCCAGGGCTGGAGGATTCTCGCTGTCCATCTCCAGGGCCCTCGCATCGCGCCGCCGGGCTTCGGACGAGCGGCCCAGGAGCCACAAGGGCTCGGAGCCGAGCGTCAGCGCCGCCACGTCGGTGGGGCTGCGGGCGAGGGCTTCCTCCAGAGAACCGGCCGCTTCGTAGGGGCGGCCGGTCGCGTTCTGGAGCTCAGCCAGGGCAATCGAGGGAGCGGGGCTTTCCGGCATCGCGGCCTGGGCGTCCAGGAAAGCCTGCTCCGCCTCTGCCGTGCGGCCGAGGCACTGCGCGCGAAGGCCCCGGAGGAGGGCGGCGGCCGGCCCGCGGTGGGCGGCGAGCGCCCGATCGCAGGCGTCCGCCGCGACAGTCGGCCGCTCTTGAAGGCGGTAGACGGCGATCAGGTCGAGCCAGGCCCCCAGATGGCGGGGCTGCTTTTCCACGCCGCGCTCCAGGTGCGGGATCGCGTCCTCGACGCGTCCCTCCTCCAGAAGCGCGCGGGCCAGCGCGAGCCTCTTTTTCGAACTGCGGGGGTGCTTCTCGATGTAGCGCTCCAGAGCAGGCCGTGACTCGCCGGACAGTGGGAGATGGAGCGCCAGGAGCCCCTCGCGCTCTACGCCCTGCGGCAAGGTCACCGTCACGGCCCGGAGGGCACGGACCCGCTCCGGAGGATCTCCGGCCACGTTGGCGCCGACCTCCTGCCGCGGTCTCGCGGGCGGGCGCGGGACCGGCGGCCTGGCGGTGCCGTTCCGGTATTCGGCCAAGCCTCGCGAGAGGATCTCGCGAGCTTCCTGCATTCGCTTGCGCGCGTTGGCCTCGTTGATCGAAAGGTGGTCCGCGATCTCCCGGTAGCTGCCCAGGGAGAGATGACCGGTGATCGTTTCGCGCAGGCGATTGGGAAGGTTTTCGATCGAGATCCGGAGGAACTGGCCCATCTCTTTCTGCAGATAGGAGCTTTCGGGATCTTCCGCCGGAGAGGCGTCGAGAAGGTGCGCTTCGGCCAGGTTTTCCACACCGGCCTCTTCGAGGCTCTGCTCGCTCCGCCGCCGGTTCTCCCGGTGCAGGCTCATGCAGGCGTTGAACGTCAGGCGCAGAATCCAGCCGCGGAAGTTTTCTACCTTTCCGCGGTAGGCGGGCAGCTTGCGGTAGAGGAGGAGGCTCGCACGGCTGAAGGCCTCTTCGGCGTCGGCGTCCTGGCGTGTGCACCTCCGGCACAGGGAGAGCATTTCAGCCCGGTGCTGCAGCCAGATTCGTGTGAAGGCTTCGTCATTGTTGGAGCCTGCAGTCTGTAGCTCCGCTGGAGATGGACAGGCAGTACCGGTAGCGTGCAAGCGAGACTCCTTGGATGTGCCACCGGGCAGAGCCCGGCCCTCACGAGCCACCCCCGGCACACTCCTCTCTTGCTGGGCTCACGGAAGCCACCCTGGCGGGGCATTGTCAGATTTCTCCGGAGTGACGCTGCCGGTCGAGTGATTGTGAAATCACGGAGATCCCCGGAAGACGGAAGATCTCAGCACGACCGGACAGAAGTAATGTTTTTCTTTCCGGAAAACTGATCCGTCTCTGGAGACGACGCTCCTTCGCAGGCGGAAGATTTTTCGTCGTCCGCCGGCAACGGCTCGTCGTACGCGGCGGATTTTTCTACGCAGGTTGCCTGGGGGGCCGATCGAAGAACAGATACGTGAATGTCGCCACCGCGACCGCCCGCCCTTCCTGCTCGACGTCCACCTGACAGACCCCGATCGTCCTCCCCTGGCGTACCACTTTCGCTCGGGCGGTGAGATCGCCCCGGTTGGGGAGGGTGGGGCGGAGGAAGTTGACCTTGAATTCGACGCCGGTCATGCCGCGGCCTTCCGGCAGGCCGGGGAGGAGGGCGTAGGCGGCGGCGGTGTCGGCGACGGCGCTCACGAGGCCGCCTTGAAGGTAGCCGTTCTCCTGGAGGTACTCCTCCCGGACGGGCATGGTGAGCACGGCCTGGCCTTCGCCGCAGGAGACGAGGGTGAAGCCCAGGGTGCGGTTGACGGGCACCCGGGCGAAGAGGGCGGCGGGGTCTCTCATGCGTCCGGAACGAGGATCAGGCGCCGGAGCTGCTCGACCGTCGCCTCGTACCGTCCGGCGTCGCCGGCGGAGCGGGCGAGCTGCACCGCGCCCTGGAGCGCGGCGGCGACCAGCATGGCCTGATCTTCGGGGGTGCCTACGGCTTGGAAGACGCCCGCCTCGCGGCCCGCGGCCAGAACGTCGGTCAGCCACCGGACGTGGTCCGCCTGGAAGTCCTGGATGCCCGCCCGCATACCCTCGGGCAGGGCGTTGTACTCGGCGCTCAGGATGCCGTAGGCGCAGATCTTCGTGCCCTGGAGGACGATGCCCCGGAAGTAGTCGAAGATCGCCTCCAGCTTCTCCTGCGGCGAGGCCCCCTGCGCCGCCAGACGCCGGGCCCAGGCCCGGCCGCCACGGCGGAAGCGGTCCACCATCGCCACCCCCAGCTCCTCCTTGCCCGGGAAGTGGTAGTGGATGCTGGCCTTGCGGATTCCCACCCGGTCGGCGATGTCCTGGTAGCTGAAGGCGTTGAAGCCGCGGGTCTGGAGCAGCTCCTGGGCCACGTCGAGGATGAGGTCGCGGGTGTCCTCGCGGCCGTCGGCCGATGCCGAGCCGCCTCCGGCGACTTCGTGACCCGTCCGATCCAGCCGTCTGGTCATGGCACAACTTACTCCGTCAGCAGGCACCCTGGCAAGAAACCACCTTGTTTGTCTACCTATAGGTAGGTAGAATTATTCCAGTCCGGTCGTCCGCTCACGTCTCTGGAGGAGGGGCCTCATGTCTCGATGCCAGGTCGTCTCACGCACCTTTATCTACCTTCTGGTAGGTCAAATTGCTGCGGCCTCGGGAACCGCCTGGGAGCTCCCTGAGGTCGCCTCTCCTTTCGCGGTCGAGCCGGAGATGGCGCGCTGGGCCCGGGATACCGCGGGCCGCGAAGAGATACCGGAGCGGATCCTGCTCCGCCTGGCGGCGGCCGTGGGGCGCCGGCGGGGTCTCGGAGTCCGGGAGACCGAGCTCGAGACGGGCACCGCCCGCCAAGTCTTTCAATCCCGGCGGGCCAACTGCGCCGGCTTCGCCTTCCTGGTGAGCGGGCTGGCCCGGAGCCTTGGGGTCGAAGCCGTAGTCGTGGACGTCTCCAGCCTGGTTCGCAGCGAGCGGCGCGGCGGCTTCGCGGTCACGCACCGGCACCTGGCGATCGGGGTGGGGGAGGGGAGCAGGCTCCAGGTGGTCGACCGCGAGGGCGTCCTCTCTCCCGCGCACCACCGCTTCCACATTCTGGAAGACCGGACCGCCGTGGCGATCTACCACTCGAACCGTGGAGCCGAGCTCCTCCTCGCCGGGGAGCTCGACGAAGCGCTGGCCCATCTGGGACGCGCGGTGGAGGTCGACGCCCGCTTCGAGCCCGCGCAGCGCAACCTGCGGGTCGCCCGCCGCCGGGCGGGAGCCGGCGGCTGCCGCTAGATCACTCGGCGGGTCGTCCCGGAGAGGGCTTCCCCGACACCAGTCTCTGTAGAGGGCTTGCTGGTTTCCCGCGAATCCGCTCCGCGCGGGCTCCTCCGCGCCGGAGCTTCTCAGGGGCTCCCTCCCCTGGTTGGAGGACTACGATGCTCAGGTTCCGTTGGTCCGCTCTCGTTTTGTTACTCCTGGCGTTCTCGGCTCCCGCTGCCGCGAGCCCGGCCCCGCCGGAGAAGGCTGCGACTCCCCGCGCCCTGCCGTCGGCCGCTCCGATCTTCTACGAGATCCGCGCGTTGGCCGGCGAGAAGGCGCTCGTCGAGGTCGAGGTGCGTGTCAACGGCGCGCTCCACCTGCGGGAGCGACTGGTGGTGCCTCGCCCGGCGGAGGGAGGCGCTCCGGTGATCGAGCTTCTGGCCTATAACCCGGCCGAACGCGCGCGCCTGGCCGTGCTGGCGAAGTCGAAGGACGTGCGAGTGATCGTGTCGGTCGACGGAGCGAGAGTCAACGAGGCGAGCTTCGAGAAGCTCGAAGCCGCGTCCACGGCTCTGCGCGAACGCGAGCTCCGCCTGGTGGCAACCGAGCGGCCGACGGTCTCGGGCCCGGGCGTCCTGCCGGTCCGGCGTCCGGCGGTTCCGCTTTTCCTCAAATCCCAGGAGGAGTGCATGCAGTCCTGCTCCGACGCCTACGACGCCTGCATGTCGGATTGCGTCTGGGTGAAGTCTGACAAGTACGTCAGTTGTGATCAGTGCAGCAGTGACTACAACAATTGTGTCGCGGGTTGCCAGCCGTACGTGCCGAACTGTCCGACATCGAGCGAGCATGTCTGGTCCGAGGTCGTGTCGTATTACTGGACCTGGTTGGGCCGGTGCATGCGCGACCACGAGCGCTGGTGGGAGACGCAGCTCACGCAGTACGACGAGGCCGAGATCTGGAAGAAGCACACACACTATCGGGTGACCCACAACTGCGACGGCTCGAACACCACCGAGATCCTCTCGGTCTGGTACACCGTAGATCGCTGCTACACGCGCAAGGGCTGGGATTGCTACGATCCGACCTCGCCGCCGTTCCCGTCCTGCACTTTCTGAGAGTACACTTCCCGCCCTATGCGAATCCTGGTCGCTCTGGGCGGGAACGCCCTTCTGCGCCGCGGCGAGAAGATGACCGCGGAGAATCAACGGAAAAACGTGAGGATCGCGGCCGAGGCCCTGGCCCCTCTCGGCCGCGAGCACCAGCTCGTCATCTCCCACGGCAACGGCCCCCAGGTAGGGCTCCTGGCCCTCCAGGGCGAGGCGTACAACCAGGTCGATGTCTATCCGTTGGATGTCCTGGGCGCGCAGACAGAGGGGATGATCGGCTACATGATCGAGCAGGAGCTCGGCAATATCCTCCCCTTCGAGCAGCCTTTCGCCACCATCCTCTCGATGGTGGAGGTGGACCCGGACGATCCGGCGTTCCAGAACCCCGCCAAGCCCATCGGCCCCGTCTACACGGAGGAGGAGGCCCGGCGGCTCGCCCAGGAAAAGGGGTGGACCATCGCCCCGGACGGCGACAAATTCCGGCGCGTGGTGGCGTCCCCCCTTCCCAAGCGGATCTTCCAGATCCGGCCCGTCAAGTGGCTCCTGGAAAAAGGTTGCATCGTCATCTGCGCCGGCGGCGGCGGCATCCCCACGATGTACGGCCCCAACCGGACCCTCCAAGGCGTCGAGGCGGTGGTGGACAAGGATCGCGCGAGCGCGCTCCTCGCCCGGGAGCTCGAGGCGGACCTCTTCATCATGGCGACGGACGCGGACGCGGTCTACGTGGATTGGGGAAAGCCTGAGCAGAAGGCCATCCGCCGGGCCTCGCCCGAAGCGCTCGACCCCGGTCTGTTCGCCGCCGGCTCCATGGGTCCCAAAGTGGAGGCCGCGGTCGAGTTCGCCCGCAAGACAGGCAAGCGGGCCGCCATCGGCGCTCTCGCGGACCTCGTCCGGATCTCCCGGGGCGAGGCGGGCACGCAGGTGACCCCGGAAGCCGAGGGGATCGAGTACTACAGCCAGGAGAAGTAGGGGAGCGGTGGTATCGTCTCTCTAATTCTGGAGACGATTCATGGACACCTTTTTTCTCGCGCTCGTCCTGAGCTTCGTGCCGGCGTTCCTGTGCGCCGCGTTCGTGTACTGGCTGGACCGCTACGAGAAGGAGCCGCTCCGGCTTCTGGGCGGGGCCTTCTTCTGGGGGGCGTTCGTGGCCGCGGCCGGGGCGCTCGTCTCGCAGATGATCCTCTCGGGAGGCGTGTACCTCGCGACCGGCTCGGAGGAGGCGGCGGACTTGGCCGGCTCCACCCTCTTTGCGCCGCTGACCGAGGAGAGCCTGAAGGGGCTCGCCGTGCTCCTGGTTTTCCTCGTTTTCCGCCGGGAGTTCGATTCGTTGCTGGACGGCCTGGTCTACGCCGGCATCGTGGCCTTGGGGTTCGCGGCCACGGAGAACGTCATCTATCTCCTGGGTTTCGCGGAGGAGCACGGGACCGAGGGGATGCTGGGGCTCTTCGTGGTGCGCTGCATCCTCGGCGCATGGGATCACCCCTTCTACACCTCGTTCATCGGGATGGGGCTCGCGGCCTCGCGCCTCTCGCTTTCGGGCTGGGTCCGCTGGCTCGCCCCGCCCCTGGGCTGGGGGATGGCCGTGGCCACCCACTCGCTCCACAACGTCCTCGCGGAGGCCGCCTCGAGCACGCCCGAGGTGCTGTTCCTCATGTTCCTGATCGACTGGACGGGCTGGCTCTTCGTGGCCATCGTGATCCTGGTGGCGATCCGCCGGGAGGGCCGCCTGCTGCGGGCGGAGCTCGCCGACGAGGTCGCCTGGGGCACGATGACCGCCGCGCAGTACCACACCGCGGCCTCGCCGCTGGGCCGGTCGGTCGTCCGCTTGCGCGCCCTCTTCGCCGGCAAGCTCGGCGTGACGATGCGCCTGTACCGCCTCGCGGGCGAGCTCGCCCACAAGAAGCGCCAGCGCGCCCGCTTCGGAGACGAGGGGGGCAATGACCGGCTGATCGAAGGGTTGCGGGACGAGATGCGGCGGCTGTCGCCGCTCGCGGGGTCATGAAATAGGGGTGGGGACGAACCCCACCCCTAAACGAGGAGACGAACCTACTCGGGATTCCAGGACGGCAGCCGGCCCGGGGTCCACGGACCGCCGGCGGCTTCCACCTGATCTTCGAGCGCCTTCAGATCTTCGCCGATGAGCTTGCGCAGATCCGCCAGCACCGGGGCGAAGGCCTCGGCCGCGCCGTTGTAATCGTCCAGAGCGCTCTGGGTGATGTCGGACGTCGAGCCCCACTGGCCGAAGACGATCCCTTGCACCTGGCCGACGATGGACGGCGGGGTGGGCTCGTTGGCCCGGGCCAGCACCGCGTCTCCCGAGAGCTTTTCCTGGATGTCCTTCAAGCGCAGCTCCAGGACCCGCGACTGCTCGGAAAGCTTGGGATCGGCGGCCGGCGTATCGATCAGGGCCCGCTGGAGGGCGTTGATGCGGGTCTGGGCCTCGTTCGAGGCCTGGACGGCGCCGAGCACCGCCCGCTGCAGGCGCGCGGTCTTCCTCTGGAAATCCAGGGCCGCGGGCCAGTCCTTGGCCGGCAGCGTCGCCCGGTTGAGCGGCGTGACCTCAAAGGTCTGCGGCTCGCCCAGGTTGGTCACCACGCCGTCGATGACCTTGGCCATCTGGACCTTGTAGGTGCCGGGGGCGGCCAGCGGGCCCCGCGGCGGGTTGAAGAACGGGTTGGGCTCAACCGCCTGGGCGCGGACGGGGTTGGCCGGCGGATAGCGGAGGTCCCACGCGATCCGGCGCAGGCCCGTCCGGCTGCCCGGAGCGGTCAGCCGGCGCACCACGTTGCCCTCCTCGTCGGAGACCGTGAAGAGGAGTTGCGGGTCCCGCTCGCGGTCCTCGGCGCGGAGCGCGTCCCACGCCGGGTAGGCCAGGGTCCCGCCCTCCTTCTCGATGTTCTTGTCCGCTTCCTGGCGCTGCTTGCGCCGGGACTTGATCTCGTCCTTCAGGTAGTAGGTGAAGACCGCGCCGAACGGCGGGTTGGGGGCGGTGTAGAACGACTCGCCCTGGAAGGACTTGTCGTCGCCGCCGAGCGGAGAGGCCTCGATGTAGCCCAAGGCCTTCTTCACCGGGAAGAGCGCGGACTCCCCGTCCAGCATCTCGGGCTTCAAGGTCCGGAGCGGCGTGTAGTCGTCCAGGATGTAGAAGCCGCGGCCGAAGGTGGCGACCGCCAGGTCGTTTTCCCGCCGCTGGATGTCCAGGTCGCGCACGGCGATCGGCGGCATCCCCTTCAACTGGATCCACTTCTTGCCGCCGTCGATCGTGAAGTAGAGGCCGAACTCCGTGCCCGCGAAGAGCAGGTTCGGGTTGACGTGGTCCTCGATGAGCGTCCAGACGGGCTGGTTGTCCGGCAGGTCGCCCACGATCGAGGTCCAGGTCTTGCCGCGGTCGGCGCTCTTCAGGAGGTAGGGCTTGAAGTCGCCCATCTTGTGGTTGTTGAACGCGGCGTAGACCGTGTTGGCGTCGTGGCGCGAGGCCTCGAGGCGCGAGACGTAGGTCATGTCGGGCACGCCGGGGAACTTGTCGATCTTGCTCCAGTTGCCGCCGCCGTCCTCGCTCACCTGGACGAGGCCGTCGTCGGTGCCCACGTAGAGGAGGTCGGCCTGGGCCGGCGACTCCGCGAGCGACACGATGTTGCCGAAAAACGAGGTCGAGTTGTTGTAGGCCACCGTGTCGGCGCCCCAGACCTTGCCCATCACCTTGAGCTTCCGGCGGTCGACCTGCTTGGTGAGGTCGGGGCTGATCACCTTCCAGGTGTTGCCCCGGTCGTCGCTCCGGAAGAGCCGGTTGGCCGCGTGGTAGAGCCGCAGGTGGTTGTGCGGGCTGATCAGGAGCGGCGAATCCCAGTTGAAGCGGAGGGCCTCGGCCCGGGCGCCGCGCGGCTGGATGTCCACCTGCTCGCCGCTCTTCCGGTCGAAGCGCACGAGGCCGCCGTGCTGCGACTGGGCGTAGATGATGTTCGGGTCCTCGGGGTCGACCTGGGTCTCGAAGCCGTCGCCGCCCTGGGTGACGAACCAGTCGGAGTTGACGATGCCGTTGTCCGTGTTGGTCCGCGAGGGGCCGCCCAGGCTGAAGTTGTCCTGGGTGCCGCCGTAGATGTTGTAGAAGGGGGTCGCGTTGTCCACGCTCACCCGGTAGAACTGGGTCACGGGGAGGTTGGGCTTGAAGTCCCAGTTCTGGCCCCGGTCCCAGCTCTCGTAGAGGCCGCCGTCACAGCCCACGAGGAGGTGGTCCCGGTTCTCCGGGTTGATCCACAGCGCGTGGTTGTCCACGTGCTTGCTCTTCTCGCCCAGCATGTTGAAATCCTTGCCGCCGTTCTCGGAGACCATCATGAGCACGTCCAGCGAGTAGACGCGGTCCGCATCCTCGGGATCGACCAGGATCTCCTGGTAGTACTGCGGGCTGTTGGAGACGTAGTCGCTCATCTTGGCCCAGTTGGCGCCCGCGTCGTCCGAACGGTAGAAGCCGTTCGCCCGGCCGATCGACTCGATGATGGCGTAGAGCCGGTCCGGCTGGGAGGGGGCGATCGCGAGGCCGATGCGGCCCATGTCCTCCCGGGGGAGGCCGGCGGTGAGCTTCTTCCAGGTCTTGCCGCCGTCCGTGGACTTGTGGATGCCCGCCTCCGGGCCGCCGTTGATGAGCGTCCACACGTGGCGGCGCCGCTGGTAGGCCGCGGCGTAGAGCGTGTCGGGATTGCGCGGGTCCATCACCACGTCGGTGACGCCCGTGTTCTCGCTGATGGTCAGGACCGCGTTCCAGGTCTTGCCGCCGTCCGTGGTCTTGTAAAGACCGCGGTCGCCACCCGGGGCCCAGAGGGGGCCTTGGGACGCTACGTAGACCGTGTTCGAATCGCGGGGATCGATCAGGATCTTCGCGATGTGCTCGGACTTTTTGAGGCCCACGTTCTCCCAGGTCTTGCCGCCGTCCACCGACTTGTAAACGCCATCGCCGTAGGCGACGCTGCGCTGGCTGTTGTTCTCGCCCGTGCCCACCCAGACGACGAGCGGGTTCTTGGGATCGACGGTCACGCAGCCGATCGAGAAGACCGGCTGGCCGTCAAAGATCGAGGCGAAGGTGTTGCCGGCGTTGGTGGTCTTCCACACGCCGCCTGAGGAGACGGCCACGTACCAGGTGGTGGGCTTCGTCGGGTCGACCGCAATGTCGCCGATGCGGCCCGAGGTCAAGGCCGGGCCGATGCCGCGCAGCTCCAGTCCGGCGAAGGTGCCGGCCGTCATGCCGCCCTTCTTCTCCTCGGCCTTTTCCGCCTTCTTGTCAGTCTTCTTCCCCTCGGCCTTCTTGGCTTCCTCGGCAAAGGCACCGCCCGCGATGAGCAGCAGGCAGAGCCCCAATACAGGGATTCGTTTCACGAGATTTCCTCCAAACAGGGTTTCAGGGGATGCCCGCAGAGGCCGGGACATCCGCCTCTGGGGCAGAACAGCCGCGGAGCGCAGCCTATTGCGGCTTCGTCCGGGCAGAGATCGACCCTCCGGTGACTCACCGTCCTCCTTCTACGGAGGACGGGCGCGAAAGTTTTTGGGAAGACAGCCGGCGGAAGACCACGTAGGCGGGGAGCCCCAGGGCCACGATCCCCAAGCCCAGGAAGGACTCGACCGGGCTCTCCATCAGCGTGTTTCCGATGAGGAGCAGGCACGCGAGGATGAAGAGGGCGGGGACCACGGGGTATCCCCACGCCCGGTAGGGGCGGGGACGGTCCGGTTGGCGCCTCTGGAGCACGAACACGGCGGCGGCCGTCATGGCATGGAACACGACCGAGGCGAAGATCACGTAGGTGTAGAGCTGCGAGTAGCCTCCCGACACCGTGAGGACGACCGACCACGCCGTCTGCGCCCAGAGGCAGGCGACCGGGGTCCGGTACTTGGGGTCGACCCGCGCGAGGGACTTGAAGAAGAGGCCGTCCTCCGCCATGGGGAGATAGATCCGCGAGCTGTAGAGGATCGTGGCCGACAGGCACCCGAAGGTGGAGACGAGCACGGCCGCCGAGACCAGCCGCGCCGCTCCGGTTCCGAACAGGGTTGATGCCGCCGTCTCGGCGATCCGGGCCGTCCCCGCCATGTCGGGGACGGAGAGGGCCCGGGTGTAGACCAGGTTGAGCACCAGGTAGAGGACCATGACCGCCGCCGTTCCCAGGATCAGCCCCCGGGGGAGGCTCCGGCCCGGATCGCGCATCTCGCCCGCCGAGCAGGTGAGGCCGTACCACCCGTCATAGGTCCAGAGCGCCGCGATCATCGCCACCCCGAACGCCGCGAGGAGGCCGCCGGGCACCGCCCCGACCGGGCCGTAGAGGTCCGGCTCGACCTTGGCCGGCACGACGAGCCCCAGGACGGCGAAGACGACGATCGAGCCGATCTTCAGGACCGTGAGCGCGTTCTGCACCCCGGCCCCTTCCTTCAAGCCCAGATGGTTGATCGCGGTGAGGATCAGGATCGCGAGCACCGCCGCCACCTGGCCTCCCGAGAGCGTCCATGCCCACGTCCCGACCGGTACGGAGATGAGGATGTTGCCGGTCGAGAAGAAGGGGAGGAAGCTCCCCAGGTACTCCCCGAACGCCACGCCGAGCGCCGCGATCCCCCCGGACATGATGACGAGGAATGCCGTCCACCCGTAGAGGAACCCCGAAAGCGGCCCGTAAGCCTCCCGGATGAAGTGGTACATCCCGCCGGCCCGCGGATACATGGCCCCGAGCTCGCCATAGGTGAGAGCCCCCGCGAGCGTGAGGAGCCCCCCCGCGAGCCACACCAGCAGGATCAGCCCGGGGTGGGGGAGAACCCGCGCCATGTCGGCCGTCGTGAGGAAGATGCCCGTCCCCACGATCGACCCGATCGTGAGGAGAGCGCCGTCCCACGTCGAAAGCCCCCGCACGAGGAGGGACTCGGGCGCGCGGGGCTCCTCGGGCTTGGACAGGGGTGTCGCCATGGTGGCTCCTCTCAGGTGCGCGTATCTTGGCGGTTCCGGGGGCGGAGGGGAAGGGCTGGCCAGGGAGATCTTGGGAGGCGCGGCTCGGTTCGCTCGTGTCTCCGGAACGACTTGGAAAGCGGTTTGAGGCTCAGGCCGCCTCGTTCACCAGTCGCACGGCAATTCCTCTCCCAAGGGAGGTCAGAGCCTTTTGAATACGGGGCAGCTTCGATGGATGACGTGGATCGAGCAGGCGCCGGACTTCCTTCTCGTCGCACTTCAGGCGTTCAGCCAGATCCGATTTGCTGATCCCGGACTCCTGGAGAGCGATATAGAGAGCCGCCTTCGCGGCGGTCAGCGCCGGGACCAGCACCACGTGACGGTCCTTCAGGGGAGAGGGCGGAGGAATCCGGTCCCCTCGCCGAATCCGGCCCGCGATGGCTTCGTCCAGAGCGTCGGATGCTTCAACGAGGGCTTCCGTGACTGTGTCGCCCTGCGTGATTGCCTCCGGGAGGTCGGGGAACGTTACGACGAACCCGCCGTCGGTCTCGTCTGGAGTCAAGGTGACAGGGTAGGCAAATTCCTGGTCCATACAACCTCTATTCCGCGAGATCTTCCAGGGTCAGGCCGAGTTGCTTGAGCATCGCGTGCAGAGTCCCGGTCTTCAACTCGTCCTTGAGATTTCTCACAATCGCAAAGCGATTCCCAAAGTACAACGTCGCATGGCTCCCCTTCCCACGTTCGAGATCAAGCTCGACAATGACACCCCGCCGCCGGCCCACTCTGCGGACCAAGCGAACGAGCTCAGAGCCCTTCATGAGGGAGTATCGGACAAATATGTCCGCTCCGGCAAGTCTCTGCCTTCTGACATAGGGATGCCTGGAGATCAAAGCTGGTGCCAGCTCCCGACATTCCCCCGAAGTCAAAGTAATGCAGAGAGTTACGTCTTCCTGGAGCAAAATTTAGACTTCTAAATTTTGTAAAGGAATTTGGACAACCGCGAGGAGGCACCGGGGTGAACCGGAGCGTAAACCAAGTCAGATGAGAGACTTGGAACGAGGGAGGTTGCTTGTAAAAAAATTTTGCCGGCTGCCAATTCCCTTGACATGCTGACTCGAGTCCTCGACTTGGCCTGCCGAATCTCATAGGTTCGGTTCATGGATAGAGCCGTACAAGCCCAGGTCTACAAGGCCGTTGTCCACTCCGAGGAAGAGGGGGGCTACTGGGCAGAGGTGCCCGCGCTGCCGGGCTGTTTCACGCGAGGGGACACCTTGGACGAGGTCTATCAGAGCCTGCCGGAGGCAATCGTCTGCTGTCTCGGCAGAGATGAAGTCCAGGTGAAAGTCGGGTCTCTGGAATTCGCCTTCTAGATTGTCGTTCTACGTCGACCCGCCGCCCTCCCCCTGAAGCCGCGCTAGTTCTTCCTTCAGGGCCCGGACCTCGGCCCTCCCATTGTTTTCCAGTATCAGATCCCTTCCCCGAGGAAGCGCTCGAGCAGGCGGTGGAAATGGTGGGGGCCCTGCTCGCGGGTGGGGGAGTAGCGGCCTCGATGGTAGAGGCGCGAGCGGACGCCGCGCTGGACGCTCTCGACGACGGCCTCGTCTTCCCGCTCCACGCGGTCGAGGCCGGCGCCGGCTCCG
>DATHUD010000872.1:0-3740 GCA_035462575.1 Thermoanaerobaculia bacterium
CACCCTCGTTGGTGTAGAGGAGCTTCTTTTCATAGCCGTCGACCGTCATCTCGAAGACGTCGTTGAAGCTCGGGTCGCGCTCGTTGGTCGAAAAGAAGAAAGATTTCCCGTCGCCCGACCAGCCGAGGAAGTTCGCCTTGAGCTTGTCCCCCGGGGTCAGGTCGCGGACGCTGCCGTCCGGCGATTGGACGTAGAGGTGGGTCTGCTCGTTACCCCCCTGGTCGCTCGAATAGAGGAAGCGCTCGTCGTTGGGGAAATAGCCGTGGGGGTTGACGGCGCTCACCTTGGAGTCGGTGAGCTGCACGGGCTTTCCTCCGTCCACGGGGATGGCGAAGGCGTTGATCACGCCGGTCTGGTTGCTGGAGACGAGGATCTTGCTCCCGTCGGGAGAGAAGGAGGCGTCGTCGTAGAGGGTGGTGCCCAGGAGCTGCTCGATCGTGTAGCGCGGCACCGGCTTCGGCTTGGCCTGCGGCGTCTCCTTCGCAACGGCAGAGCCGGCGAGGAGGGTCAGGCCGAGCGGCAGGAAGGCAAGGGATTTCTTCATCAGGGGACCTCCTTCAAAAGGATCGCGGACGGATCTTCTCATGCTGCGCCCCGCAGTGAAACAGGCCGGCACCCGCCGGGGAGAGGATGAGGAGGCTCTCTCCGTCCCCCACGGCGGGCACCGGCCAGGGTGCTGCGTGCGTGCGTGAAGGGTTCGCGCGCACACCCCTCCTACGTCCGCCACAATGCGTTCTTACCCCGCGTAGCCGGTCAGCTCCACGTACCCGCGGCCCTCGACTGTGCCCGAGATCTCAACGGCGCCCTCCCAGTAGAGGAAGGAGACGTCGAGCTCCTGGTCGGGGAGCAGAGGGCGGACCTCCACGTCCAGTCCCTCGGACGGGATGCGCAGGCGCCAGCGGGACGGGTACGAGGCGCCGCTCCGGGGGCTTTTCCAGCGGTCGAGGTCTTCCAGGGTGAAGTCGCCGAGCGTGAGGCGGCGGGATTCCCCCCCGGGGCCGACCACGGTTCCGCTGCTCGCCGGGTCGGCGCTGCCGTCCTTAAGGCGCAGGCGGTAGAGCATGACCTCCCGGCCGTCCGAGAGCTGGAGGGCGAACCAGTCCCAGCCCACCTGATTTTTCCCGAGCGAGCTCGTGCTCCACTCCCGGTCCATCCAGACGAGGCCGGAGACCTCGACGCTCCCGCCCGGGACGCGGACAGTGCCGGCCGCGGGCATGCGGGTCAGCGAGTAGTAGTAAGAGGCGTTCCCCCGCTCCGCACTCTTCTGGGAGAGCCCCCGATCCCCCTGGAGCACCGGAGGCTTCCTCTGCTGGAGCACGAGGTCGATCCCGACCTCCCCCTCCCGGGCGGAGATCCGCATCGGCGGCGCCTGTCCCCCGACCGCCTCCGCCGACCAGTCTTCCACCCACACGCGGAACGGCTCCCCCTCGGAGCCCGCGAGCCCGGCCGCCCCGCGGCTCCAGCGCTCGAAGGAGTGGAAGCGTTTCCCCTGGACGTCCGTCACCGTGAAATGGGCGAGGTAGACCTGCCGGGTCGCCCAGGCGGAAGCCCGCTCCGCCATCTCCGGCGCCAGGGCCGAGCGGAAGAAGGTGAGCTGGAACCCGAACCGCCGCCCCTCGGCCGTCTCCAGGTTGCCCGTGTAGTACCACCACTCCGTTCTGAACTCGGGGTGGGGGCCGTGGTCTTCGGGGAACCTGAGCTCCCGCGGCTCAACCGCCCGGGCGTAGCCGCGGTCATCGGGAGTCCGCAGAGCTCCGGCCACCGAGAGGGAGGCGCGGGGGGCTTCGGGCTTGCTGCAAGAAAGGACGGCAAGGACTGCAAGGACCGCAGGGACTGCAAGGACGAGATTTTTCATCACTCTTCCCGCAGCGCCAGCGCCGGCGACGTCCTGGACATTTTGAACGCGGGATAGATCCCGGCGAGGAGGGCGGCGGCGAGGGCGAGGAGGAGGGCCTGGAGGAGGACGCCGGGGGAGACTTCCATGCGGATGGTCCAGCCGAAGGAGCGGCGGTTGATCACGTAGATCATGATAGCCGCGAGGGCCAGTCCCACAGGAAGGGAGAGGAGGCCGGCGGCGAGGCCCATGAGGCCCGTCTGCGAGGTGACGAGTTGCCAGACCTGCCCGGGGGTGACCCCGTTCGCCCGCAGCACGCCGAGCTCCCGGGAACGCTCGAGCTGGAGCGCCATGAGCGAGGAGAGGACGCCGATGAAGGCGACGAGGCCGGCCAGCATCCGGAGCACGCTGGTGATCAGAAAAGTGCGGTCGAAAATCTCGAGCGACAGTCGCTTGAGCGACCCGCTGGGCTGGATCGCCAGGGCCTGCCCTCCGGCCACACGGCGGAGCTCTGCGATGACCGCGTCCGCGTCCGCTCCCGGCGCGAGATCGAGCGAGAAGCCGGAGAGGGAGGGATCGCCCCATTCCCTGAGATACGTCCGCCGGCTCATCACGACGATCCCCCGGTCCGAGGCGTAGTCGTAGTAGACGCCCACCACGGGAAACGCCCGCTCCCCGCGGTTCGTGCGCAGGCGGATCTCGCCGCCCACGCCGATCCCCGTCCGGTGGGAGAAGGGCTCCGAGACGACCACGGCGCCCTCGTTCTCGAAGGCCGTCCAGGCCTCGTCCGGGTCCCCCTCTTTGAGCTCGAAGGAAGAGCGGAGGTTGGGCACTTCCGTGCCGAGGGCGACCACCCGCACCGGACCGGCGGGGGAGGGGAGCTCCACCCGCCGGAGGAGGTTCGCGCGGACCACCCCGGGGATGGCCGCCGCCCGCCCGGCCACGTCGGGCGGAATCGCGCCGCCCGTGAAGCCGCCTCCGCGGCTGGGCACGGAGGCGTAGATGTCCGCCTGGAGAGACATCTCCAGCCAGCGAACCACCGTCCGCCGGAAGCTGTCGATCATCACCCCGACCCCCACGGTGACCGACACCGCGATCACCAGCGCGGCGATGGCCACCGCCGTCCGCGAGAGCGAGGCGACCACGCCGCCGGTCGCCATCCGGCCCAGGATTCCGAAGGCGGCGCCCATGGGAGCCCGGAGCAGGCGCATCAGGAGCACCGTGGCCCCGGGGGCGAGGAGGGCGAAGCCCACGATGACGGCGAAGAGCCCGGCGAAGCTCCAGCCGAGGCGGTTGCCCGGGATCGCGAGGAGCCCGGCGCCCACGAGAAGGAGACCGAGCCCGAGGGCGGTCGCCTGCGGCAGAGCCCGGCGCAGGCGCGCCTCCAGGGCCGAGCGGGTGAGCACGGCCCGGGGCGGCGCCTGGGTCGCCTCGAAGGCCGGCGCCAGCGCGGCGAGGAGCGTCGCCCCGAGCCCGATCGCCGCCCCCTTGGCGAGGGTCGCCGTGGGCACGGCCAGGTCCCGCACGGTGACCACGAAGTAGAGGTCGTTGATCGTCTGCGTGACGAGGCGGACGAGCCCCTGCCCGAGGAGCACGCCCACGCCGAGCCCGGCGGCGGTGCCAAGGACGGCCACGGCGAGCGCCTCGCCGAGAACGAGCGAGAAGATCTCCCGCCGCGTGACCCCGAGCGCCCGGAGGGTGCCGATCAGCGTCCGCCTCTGGACCACCGAGAAGGTCATCGTGTTGTAGATCAGGAAGAGGCCGCAGACGAGGGCGAGGAGCGACAGGGCGGTGAGGTTCAGGCGGAACGCCCGCGTCATCTCCTCCATGGTCTGGGCCCGCGAGCCGGCCGCGAGGATCTGGGCACCGGGCGGCAGCACCGCGCCGGCCCGTTCGAGCAGCCGCT
>DATHUD010000873.1:0-1729 GCA_035462575.1 Thermoanaerobaculia bacterium
GGGCTATCCGGACGTCGCTCCAGGGAGCGATCAGTCCAGGATTTTTTCGGGGTCGAAGGGGACGTTGTGGCGGCGGAGGAGGGTTTGGAGCTCGATCTCGAAGGTCTTTTGGGCGTGGTGGGCCTCCTGGTTCCGAATGTAGGTGCGGACGGCTCCGGATCGGGATTCGCTGACGGAGAAGGCGGCGAAGCCGGTCTGCCAGGCGAAGTCGCGGACCAGATCCGGCCTCTCCTTGAGCCAGCGCGAAGAGTTCGTCTTGACGAACCGGACCATGGACGAGATCGGCACGTAGGGCTTGAGACGGATCAGGAGATGCACGTGGTCCGGTATGCCGCCGATGGCCACGAGTTGCCCCCCGTGACGCCGGTTCGTGTCTGCGATGAAGGAATACAGCTCCTCCCGGAGCTGGGCGCTGATCAGGGGGCGCCGGTGTTTCGTGCTGAAGACGACGTGGAACAGGATCTGCGTGACCGTGACCGCCATGGGACCGTCCTTCCTTGGAGAGTCGGACGGTGTATCCGTCCTGTCTATAAGAAAGACGGAAAACCGGTCTCCCATCGCTCACTTTCTTTTCGCCCCCCCGGGCGACGTTCGGTTAGCCCAGGGTGGAAACCCTGGGCTCTGGGGCTCCGGGCTTCCGACGCCGGGCATCCGGCGCCTGGTTTCCGACGCCGGATGCACCCGCCCTGGCGATCGCCCCCCTCAGCCGTGAACCGCCGGAGAGATCCCAAGGCCTCGGGCGAGGTCGGCCTCGAACTCCCGCCAGCCTTGGAAGCGGGCTTTGAGGGCCTCCTCGTCGGTCTCGCGGCTGGCGAGATGATAGAAGAGCTCCCAGTGGCGGCGCTCCGCGGGGCCCAGATCGGCGAGGAGGTGGGCGACCTCCGGGTCGTCTACGACCTCCAGGAGACGGGTGAACCGCTCGCAGCTCCGCGCCTCGATCATGGCGCCGAACAGCAGACGGTCGACCTTGGTCCAGGGCTCGCGGCCGGGGACGATCCGCGCCCTCAGGCTCTGGGCCCAGGGGTTTCTCCGCCGCCCTCCGAGCGGCCAGCCCCGCTTTCTCAGGATCGCCACCACCCGCCGGAAATGCTGCACCTCCTCGGCCGCGAGCGCCGCGGCGCGTTCGACGAGCTCGGCGTCGTCAGGGTAGTAGCCGGCGAGCGACAGGGCATACAGGGCGACCTGCTGTTCGCAGACCGCGTGATCGGCCAGGAACTCGGGCAGGTGCGCCGCCGCGAGCTCCGCCCAGGAGCGGGGCGTCGGGTGAAGCAGCGGAAGCTCGGCGAAGACTTCGTCGAAGCCGATCGGATCGGCCGGGTCGCTCTCTTGGCCGTCGGGACGTCTCATGGGGGGATCATACCGTTTCACGCCAGCCCGAGAGGGGGTGACCGGCCGCCCCGCCCAGGGTTTCCACCCTGGGCTGCCCGGACGTCGCTCCTGGGGAGCGATTACCTCCCGTCGTACGCCCGCTTCAGCGCCTCGATGTCGATTTTCTTCATCTGCATCATGGCCGCGAAGGCCCGCTGGGATTTTTCGGAGTTGGGGTCGGTCAAGAGCTCGGACATGATCGTGGGGACCACCTGCCAGGAGAGGCCGAACTTGTCCTTGAGCCAGCCGCACTGCTGGGCCGCTTCGTCCCCGCCTTGTTTGAGCTTCTCCCAGTAGGAGTCCACCTCGTCCTGCGTCTCGCAGTAGATCTGAAACGAGACGGCCTCGTTGAACTTGAAGA
>DATHUD010000874.1:0-8549 GCA_035462575.1 Thermoanaerobaculia bacterium
TCCAGTCCTCCCCCGAGTCGGGGGACCTCTCCCCCGAGTTGGGGGACCCCTCCCCCGAGTCGGGGGACCTCTCCCCCGAGTTGGGGGACCCCTCCCCCACGATGGGCAGCGGCTGCCCGGTTGGGAGGAGATGTCTCTGGAGCCGGGGAGACCGACATTCGTCCGGCGTCGGAGTTGGCGTGAGAACGTACTAAATACCTATCCGGCAGCCTGCCTCTCCGTCCGGGAAGCGCCCGCCGTCTGCACCTTCCTCCCAAGATCCCCCACCCGAATTACCCCCGGCTGGACGACTCTCGCGTTGATGCCGCGTAGATGAAGCTGCCTTCCGAGCGGTGAATTCACGAATTTCAGGGCGTCGGCCCCGAACCGCTCGACGAACTTCTTGCAGCCGGTGTGGGGTTGGTCGGTGACTTCGAGGACGGCCGGTCCCAACGCCAGCCGGGTCCCTGGGGGCAGGTTCGCGGCGCTCAGGTCCAGATCGAGGAAAAGCTGGTCGCCCGCCAGGGGCCAGCGATCGGGGATCTGGGCGACCAGGGCGATCACGCGGGCGCTCATGATGTTGATCTGCATGTCCGGATGCGACGAGCCGTTGGGTGTGCGAGAGCTCCCCCGGGTCCTCCAGTTGTCCCCCACGAGGCCTTCCGCAAGATCGAGCTCGGCTTCCTGCAAGACTTCCCGCTCCCCGATCCGGGGCCGCCGAACGATCAGCTTCAGGACGCCTTCGTCCTTGGGCGCGGCGAGGATCTCGTCCAGGCCGGCCTCGAGCTGTTCCATCGTCAAGTGAATCGCGTCTGTCATGATGATGACCTGAAATCAATACAACGCAAGGCTCGCTCTGGCCTCGTCGCACTCGAGATCGATCCCGGGGGGATGGAGGAATACCGTTTCGTCCTCTCGAAGGCGGAGGGTCGCGACCTCTACGATATCTCGCGAGCGGGCCAGGCGCGCCTCGGCATGTCCGACAACGCCGCGACGCTGCCGGTGCTCGGCTTCGAGCCACCCGTCCACGAGAGTGAAATTCTCGCAGCAGTGGTCGATCTCGCTGTAGTCGTACCGCGTGGGCTGTCCGGCTCGAAGGATGGTCAAGGACTTGGGCCGGCGGTACCGCACGCCCGCCAGCGCCTCCGCGAGATGAACGGTGGTGTCTGCATCGTGCCCCACGCCGAGCAATAGAACCTGCCCGTCGAGCTCATAGACGCGGCCTACGGGACTGTTCAACCCGTGCGGTACGTCCAGCGGATGATCCGCGGTGATCTCGGCGGCTTTCGGACCGATGGCCGCGAAAGCGTGTGGACTCTCGCTACGGAGGACACCGGGAAGCCGCCAGAAGCGATCCGCCACCACGCCCATCCCGAGGCAGGGCGTCGTTCTGGGATCGAACGGATGATCGTCGTCGTCCGACATGCTGGGCATCACCAGAGTCCCGTTGGGCCCCAGCGCGGCCTGGAGCGCGGCAATCAGGCCCTCCGGGCCACCTTCGACGGGGGCCACCCTCGAAAACGACGTGTGCACGAGCAGAACGCCGCCGGGCTCGACCCCCAACCTGAGGAGCTGCTCGGTCAGCTCGTGGCGCGAGATGCTATGACGGCTCATCGCTTCCTCGGTTCGTCCGCTGCACGGCGGGTCATTCGCCCGACAACATCGATCCGGATCGTCAAGCGCAGCGGGGCTCGCCACTATGGTACATCGCAACTCTTCGAGCAGACCCTCCGCCTGCCTGGCTGGGAAACCCGGTCAGCAGCGGACCAGCGGATGATACGATCCTTGGGAACGGGAGAGGACGGCATGGCCATCAGGATACCCATCAACCGCGAGCAGATCGAGCAGTTCTGTCGACGCCACCACATCCGCAAACTGGCCTTCTTCGGTTCGGTCCTGCGGGACGACTTCGGGCCGGAGAGCGACGTCGACGTCCTCGTGGAGTTCGAGCCCGGTCACGTGCCGGGCTTGGCGTTCCTCTCGATGGAAGAGGAGCTTTCCGAGATCCTGGGCCGGAAGGTGGACCTCAACACCCGGGGTTTCCTGAGCCCCTATTTCCGAGACCGGGTGATGTCGGAGGCCGAGGTCCAGTATGTCCAGGCATGATGAGGGCGCTGCCCTTCGTTTTCCGAAAACGCCTAGCAACTATCTACCAATAATCTCGAGGATTCGCGTATTGGCCTCATCACCGGCTTCGTGGAGCAGATATTCGTAATGCTTAGTGCCCCACCGACGCCTCTGGCGTGTGAGGAACCGGCCGAACTCAGGAGAAGTTATCAGAAAGCGTTGAATACCATCAGTAGGAACAAAGTCTGCGCAACCAAGTCGTTCAAGGTCGCTTTTCTCCTTTGAGTTAGAGTCTTGTGTCTCCGAAACAACGTCAGAGACCTCGGCTCGAGCGGTCTCGCGACCACCCTGGAGCCCGAGGATCAAATCACTGCCATCGTTTGTGTCGCTCGTAGAAGGGTGGCACTCCTTCACGAGGGCATCCGGGAAGCGGATGGATAGCCATCGAAGGCTAGCAATGAGCCGCTCAACAGTCGCCGCGATATTAATTACCTCCGTGAGGGATTCTATGGACTTTCCAACGGAAGGCGGTTTGCCGGCTCGGAGCTTGACCGGTTGCCGTTTAAGAACAGTGCCCCATAAATCTCGCTTATCGGGAGACCTCAATGAATTCTTAGCGCACATCACGATAAAGTTATGAGCTGTCTCTAGGTATGAGAGGGCTTCCTGGTAAGATCGGTCATGAAAGGGCTCAATGAGATGTGGCATAAGGTGGATTCGCGACGGTGTTGCCGGGTTGGGTGTTCAGAATCTGAAGTTTTCAGCCAAATCATCGCTCTCGATGTCGTTGAAAGTTAATCGAGAGGGGTCCGGGCCCTCACCTCTCTGATATGCTTCAGCTGCTTGTCTCATCTTGGCCATAACGCGGCGGCTGAGTGGCCAGTACGCCGGCCCATAGCGGATCCGCGGAAGACGAATATGTGCAACAACACTGCTCGCATCAGAGGGCATGCAGAGTTGTTGCACATCGTCATCGGTGCGAACGACTGTGAGCGGCACCCGAACACATGTTGGTGCGGAGGGCGTTATAGTTGCCCTAAGCTTATGTACCGACTGAGTAAGCGGATCAATCAAAGCGTGCTGTACAGCTCTGCCTCCCAGTTGAAATACTAGCCCGATGACCTCAATCTCGGCAGTAACGCGACGGACTTCGAACATCTTTCCCTCGGCAACCTGGTAAGTGCCTTGTGTTAGCGGCAGTTCAACAGAGTGTTTCCCGAGAACTGAGGGTATTTTCTCTTCAATCCAGAGTTGCGCAAACCTGTCAAGCACTAGCCCCTCAAACTTCCCGCCTGCATATAGGAAGTTTAATTCAGATAAAGAAGCCTTGGGAGCGCTATTCTCGATTGCGTAGCTCACAACATCAGCTAGGAGGTATACGGTTGAGCATAGAGCCCTGCCGATCTCGTCGCGCAGACCATCAAGCGCAAGTCCGGCTAGGACAAGCGGACGGATACGATGCGTAGCTGCGGACTGCAAGGCGTCAACAGTAAAGCCAGATGTCGAGACAAAGATTCCGTGTCTGGTTGGGATACCTACTTCAATTAATTTACCAGCAAACCCATCAATTTTTGGAGCACCTATCTTTCTGCGTTCGTTCTTGCACTCGATCGCGATCTGAACCTCGTGGCCCGCGACGTTCGCTTCAATAAGCACGTCAATGTCTCTTCCGCGTCCCTTACCTGCGAGAGACTTGAGACGCGCATTTCTGGTTAGATGGACTCCGGGAACGCTGTGGAGTTCAGCAATAATCTCCTCGAGAATGTCGCCCTTCTTCTTACTCACGATGGTTCCGTCTAGCGCCTAATACCTGGTTGATCCCGTTTATCGAGCACCGCCAAGCGGGCGGCGATGATCTCGCCATCAAGTCCCAAGCCGGCCTCCAGCGGCGCGTTCGAGGAGCCCGCGGTCGAAGATTTCCGCGAAGTGTTGGAAGTCCAGGGCCTCCCGGATGGAGCGCACCTCGAAGTCGATTCGTTGCCGGGGGTCCCGTTCCAGAAGGAGAAGGCCGTCCAGGAGCACCCGGTGGCGCAGCGCGGGAGGGGCCTCGTTCAAGACGGTCAGATCGATGTGGGGAGCGCTGCGCTCGAGCTCTTCGACCAGGGCGGCGGCCATATCGAGATAATTCTCTCGCGGCACGCTTTCATCGAGCAGTACCGCGACGTCTACATCGCTCAGCGGTCCGGCTTCGCCGCGGGCAGTCGAGCCGAACAGGTATGCGCACTGGACGGCCGTACCGGCCCGGTCGAGCGCCGCCGCCAAGATCTCCACCAGCGCAGCGACTTCGGGAGGAGGGAAGGGCTCGAAGGAAGCAGGGGAGTGGGCCATGGGAGGAGTCTAGCAGGTAAGCTATCCGAATGAGATTTGCGGCGGGAGTACGCAACGAGTCTGGGTTGATAACCCAGCTTTTCGAAAAACGGCGTTGCAGGGGGCTCAGGCCTCGTGGTGTCTGCCGGCCATGGGCTCGCTCTCCCCGGGGGAGCGCACCCTCGTTTCTGACGGCCTCGTGGTGAGGCTTCCGAGAAGAACTCTTTGCAAGGAGGGGAGTATGGAAACACGGAACAAGATGCGACTCGGTATGGCCCTGTTGATCCTGGCGCTTACGGTCGCGTTCGTCGGTCTTCCCGATCAGCAGGCCTACGCGGCTTGCGGCATCAGTCCGGCCTGCTCCGGTTGGAGCACCTGCCCCAGGTGCGAGCTCTGCGAGGCCCGGGAGCTGGCCTGTCTCGATGGCCTCATCAACCCGGCGTGCGGAGGCGATCCGAGCTGCTGCGCGGCCGCGGTCAGCTCCTGCTACCAGTGCTGTATCTGGTACTGAGGTTTTCCTCGGAAGGTGCAAGCCGGGAGCGCCGGCAAGGATGCCGGCGCTCCCGGCAACTATTTCCCCGCCTCCTCATCCTTGGTCAGGAACGGCTTCCGCTTCATCTCCTTCACGCACGACGTGTCGAGCCCGTACGGCGTGCCGTTGGCGATGAAGTCGCCGATGAGCTTGGGGTAGCACATGATGTTGTCGAGCCCGCCGGGGCCGTGGGCGCCGTCGCGGATGACGACATTTATGCTGTTCGGCAGGTCGCGCTGCACTTCGACCGCCCACTCCGGCGGGGTGGCGGGGTCGAGCCAGCCGGTCAGGATGAGCGTCGGGGCGGGGGAGCGGAGCGGGTTCCAGAAGTCGGCGGCAACGTTTGCCTTGGGCCAGAAGGCGCAGGCGGCCACCTGCTGGCGGATGCGGTCGTCTCCTTGATAGGTGCCTTCGATCAGCGCGGGGACGTCCTGCGGCCCGAAGCGGGCGACGTCTTCGGCGCAGGTGATCGCGAGATATTGGCCGATGGCCCAGCCGCGATCGTCGAAGTAGGCGAGGGCCTCCAGGATCATCGGGCCGTAGTCCCCCTGGGCGGCCTTGTGGACGTAGAGGGGGATGCGGACGGATTTGAACGGGGAATATTGCATGGAGCGCAGAGCGGTGGTGAAGGGGCTCTTCGAGATGGAGAGCTCGACGGGCTTGCCGGTTTTCGGATGCTTCACCGTCTGCTTCACGGGGCCCTGGTCGAGCCGCTTCATCACGGCCCAGAATTCGTTTCGAAGGTTCGGGTACGCGGCGCGGCAGCTCTCTTCGGCGGCGCAGTCGTCAAGGAGCTTTTCCATCGCATCCTGGGTCTTTTTCGCGATGTAGAGCGGCATCTTGCCGTCCATGATCATGACTCCGGCGAGGACCACGCTCCGGACATGCTCGGGGTGCTGGCGCAGGTAGACCTGGGCCGCGCGGGTGCCGTAGGAGCCCCCGTAGAGGTTGATCCGTTGATAGCCGAGCCACTCCCGGACCTCGTCGACGTCGTCCATGGCGATCGAGGTGGTGTATTGCGTCAGGTCCGCCTTGGCGGAGAGGTCCTTCAGGCAGGTGCGCAGGATGTCCAAGGGGAAGAGGTCGGAGAGGAGTCCCTGGGGGTTGGTGTCGATGTCGCCGGGGAGGGGGCACGTCAGGGGGTGCGAGCCGCCCGCGCCGCGCTGGTCCACGAAGACGAGGTCGCGGTCCTTGCGGATCGATTCCAGGAACTGCCCCATGCCTCCCGCCTGCTCGGTCGCCGAGTAGCCGGGGCCTCCCTGGAAGTAGAAGACCGGGTCCGGCAGGGGGCTCTCGCTCTTGGCGGGGACCACGACGATCTTGAGATCGATCTTCCTCCCGGCCTTCGTGGTCCGGTTCTCCCAGACCGGCAGCGTACCGCAGAGGATCTCCTCGTCGAGGCCCTCGACCTTGCAGGGCTCAAGCTTCTGGTGGATCGGGCGGGTTTTGGCCTCGGCCCCGGCGAGGGCGGGGAGGAAGGCGAGGCCGCACAGGAGCAGGCAGGGGATTCGTTTCATGGAGTCTCCTCGGGAATTCCGTTCCCGAATGATACGGGAGAGGGTGGGCCGGGTTTCGCTTGGGGCCTGCGACCGAGGCCGGCCCCGTCTCGCCCTGAAATACGGCGGAGCGAAGCTGGCTTCGGTGGGCTGCTCTGAAACCGTGGCGGGAGGCCTGCATCCGATTCGACGCGAAGTCTCCCCGTCTCCGCGGGATGCAGAGAAATTCGGAGCGATCTCGTCTTCCCGTCCGTTCGGGAAAACCGGATCGCTCCATGGAAAACCACTTCGCTGCACGGGAAGATGATTTCGTGGCGTAGAAGATGAAATCGTGACACGGGAATCTTCGATCTCCCGCGGGAAGATTCCAACGCTGCGCGGGAAGGCAACTTCGCCCCGTTTCAATCCGGATCGCTCCGGTTCGAATCGAGATCGCCGCGATTCAGCCTTCAGTGCTCCGTTGCAGATTCAGATCGCTTCACCGAAGCGAACAATGCTCCGGATGAATTCCGAATTGCTCCGAATCAGGGATCATCGCTGTGAATAAGATTTCATTGCGCCGTTCCGGAAATCCGGGAGCCGTTTCAGGGAATCTTTGCGACGATTCTGGCTGAAATGAAGCGATATTGGACAGGGTCGCGACATTTTGAAATCTCATTGTGCCGATTTGAAATTCCACGCCGTGCCGTGAGCCTGTCCAGAACGCTTCCGGATTCCGCGGGACGCTCTCGAACCCCTTTGCGTCGTTTTGAAGAAGATCGCGCCGCCGGGTCACGACCGGTCCGGATCGAACCTTGCGGGAGTGAACCAGTGTCGGCGGTAGTACTCCCCGAGGCGCTCGAAGAGATCGCCCAACGACTTCCCGTAGAACAGGGCGTCCTGGAACACCAGCCAGGCCGCGAGAGCGTCGTTGTGCAGGCCCCAGCTCCTCATGGCCGTGTACGACTCCGCCGCGAGCTGCGCCGCGCGCGCGGGCTCTCCCTGCCGGATGAGCACCTGCGCGAGCTCGATCGTGACGAGCACGACCCCCTGGTTCAAGCCGAGGACGCGGAAGTCCTCCCGGAGCCGGCCGAAGATGCTCTCGGCCTCGGAAAGCTCGCCCAGGCAGTGCGCGATTCTCCCTTCCAGCAAATGCAGACGGAGCTGAGTGGATGCATCCGGGAACTGTCTGTAAACAGGGCGGGCACGGTCAACGGCAACGAGAGCCTCCTCGGGCCTACCGAGGTCATTCAGGAACCAGGCGAGCGCATGTTGGACGGAAAGCTCAAGCCGTGGCTCCCTCGATTTATCGAGGAGGGCCGACGCCTTCCGGAGATGCGCGATCCCCCGCTCCGGGGCGACGTGTCCGATAGCTTCTCCCATCTTGAGCAGGACCCGTCCCTGGAGATGGGCGTCGCCGACTTTCCGATAAATCTCGAGAGCCTCTTCCAGCGCGGACTCCGCGGTTTCGAACTCCCCGATCTCCTTGATATACGAGGCTTCGAGGCTCAGGAGGGCGGCGCGCTCCAGAGGGTCGTTCGAGCCCTCCTCCTCCAGGATTTTCCAGGCCTCGTTGAAAGCGCGCCGGGCGCCCTCGAAATCCTCGGCCACCCGTAGCGCATTGCCGAGCGCGCCCCACGCGGCGGACCGGAGGTCGGCCCGGCGGTGCTCTCCGTTCCGGGCCGGGTCCAGCCGCTCGGCGACCCGGATGGCGAGACGGGCGATGTGGACCGCTTCGGCCGGCTCCGAGCGCAGGGCCCAGCGGCCCGCTTCGAGAAGCCGGTCGTAGAGGCCGAAGGTGTGGAAGCGCTCGTCCGCCTCCACGGTGGAGAGCCGCCGCTGCGGAGTGAGAGGCCGGAGATCCCCCCACAGGGCCCACCCCCGGAGCTTCTCCAGGGCGAGGCGCTGCTCCTCCTCGTTCGCGAAGGCGAGGGCGTGCTCGAAGACCTTTTCGTACGCCTGCTCCCAGCCGGCTGCCGAGGCCGAGCCGAAGAGGCCGGCCTCCGTGGCCACCCGGTGCACCGCCTCCAGGCACCTCGCGCATCCGCTCAGGAGATGCCGCACGACGTTTTGCGCCTCCCGCCGGGAGACCTCGACCCGGATGAACCGGCCCAGCAACTCCTCCGAGACGTGCCCTTCCACCATTCCATCCTCCTCTCGTGTTCTGTGATTGCGCGACCTCCATTCTA
>DATHUD010000875.1:0-13399 GCA_035462575.1 Thermoanaerobaculia bacterium
CCAGCTCGCGCTGATTCAAGCAAGGCTCGCGCGGGAAGAAGCGAGCCTCAGCTCGCTGGAGGCTTCTTGGGGGCGAGTCCAAGAATCGCGACAAGCTTTCGAAGAAGCCTTGCGGCTCCGGCTCTATCAGGAACGCGGAGATCCCTCTGGAGAGTTCGTCGCCCAAGCGGACTGGCAGAGCGGAAATCTTCACAGCGCATCGCGCTCCCTTGAGGAAGCACTCGCGCTCGTGGAATCCCTGAGAACTGCTCGCGATGTTCTCAAGCTTCATCTTTCCACTCCTCCAGAGAAGGAGCAAGCTTCGAAAAGCGTCCAATTCGCCCTGAGTCGAGCAAGGCTCGCGCGAGCAGCAGGTAGTCCCTGGGAAGAAGCACAGGCGCTTGCGAGCCTCGGCTCTCTGAAGGCTTCTCGGGGGCGAATCCAAGAGTCGCGGCAAGCTTTTGAAGAAGCCTTGCAGCTCTACAAGGAACTCGGAGACCCTTCCAGGGAGTTGATCGCTCAGGCGGGGCTCGCCCGAGCGGAACGGCAGAGAGGAAATCTCCGTAGCGCACTGAACTTGTACCAGGAAGCGATTGCGCTCTCGGAGTCCTTGAGCGCCGATCGCGTAGCTCCCGAGCTTCGGGCTTTGGTCCTCTCCTCCCGGCAGGAGATCTTTGAGTCGATGATCGACCTCCTGATGGAGCTCGACAGCATACAGCCAGCGGAGGGGTATGACAGGAAAGCTTTCGAGGTCTCGGAACAGGCTCGGAGCCGCGACCTGCTCGATTCGCTGACTGGAACCACTGGAGGGGCTACCGTACACCCCCTCAAGCTTCGGGAAGTCCAGAAGCTCCTCGATGAGGACAACCTCCTCCTGGCCTATTCCTTGGGTACAGACCGGAGCTTCCTATGGACGGTGACCCGAGAAGCGAGCGAGAGTTATGTGCTCCCGGGGAAAGGCCAAATTGAGGCGGCTGCGCGGCAGGTCTACTCCGCGTTGAAAAGTAGCCGTCATACAGAGGCCCGCGGTTTCACGGAGCGCGCGGTCGTGCCCCTGAGCCAGATGCTCCTCGGCCCCGTTGCGACTCGGCTCAGCGACAAGAGCCTCGTCATCGTCGCTGACGGCGCTCTTCAGAGTATCCCGTTCTCCGTCCTGACCCATCCGGCAGGGTCGGGCTCGGAGTTTCTCCTGGTCCGTCACGAGATTACGGTTCTTCCGTCTGCCTCGATCCTGGCGGCTATCCGGGAACGCGAGGGCCGTCCTGCTTCTCTGGGGTTGGTCGCGGTTCTAGGGGACCCCGTCTTCAGCGCGAGGGACGAGAGGATCTCGCGAGAGACCTTCCCCGAGGAGGAGCGCGAAGGCGGCGCCCGGGCCACAAGGGATCGCGATTTGTCTGCTTTCCAGCGTCTCCCGGGCAGCCGGCAGGAGGCGGAGATCCTTGCGAGTCTGGCCCTGGCTTTCTCTCCGGCAGGCAGAACCCTCAATGCAACGGGCTTCGACGCCAGCCGTGAGCTGGTCCTCAGTGGTCGTCTGTCCGGATATCGGGTCCTCCACTTCGCGGCTCATGGCATCCTGGATCCACAGCAGCCCGGCCAGTCGGGCATCGTCCTCTCTCAATATGACCGCGCAGGACGCCCCCAGGATGGGGTGCTACGGGCGGATGAGATCCGAAAGCTCGATCTGCCGGCGGACCTCGTCGTTCTCAGCGCCTGCTATACCGGGCTGGGGGCCGACTTCGGAGAGGATGGCCGTGCCACGCTGCTCCAGAGCTTCCTCGAAGCGGGGGCTTCCCGGGTCATTGCCAGCCTGTGGGATGTGGATGACCGGGCGACCGCCGAGCTGATGAAGCGCTTCTATCAGGGACTTTTCGTCGAGAGGCTTCCTGCGGCCGCAGCTCTGCAGCAGGCCCAGCTTTCGATGATGCGGGAGCCGCGGTGGTCCGCGCCTTATTACTGGGCGGGGTTCATCCTTGAGGGGGACTGGAGATGACAGCCATTCTTCCTCCGGTCCGGGTGTTCATCTCGTATCCGCACAAGGACGCGGCAGATCACGACGAGCTCGTCTCCCACCTCGGCGGCCTCGTTCTGGATGGGACCCTGGAGATCTGCGATGACCGCCAGATCCGCGCCGGGGCCAACTGGCGGGACAAGCTCCAAGAGTTCCTCGAGCAGGCCGACATCATTCTTCTGCTGGTCAGCAATGAGTTTGTCGGCTCGAAGGAGTGTCAGAAAGAGACGGAGATCGCGCTGCAGCTTCTCGAAGCGGGGAAGGTGCGGGTGATCCCTGTCCTGATCCGGCAGGTGCATGCGGGCTCCAGATTGGGCCGTCTACAGTTTCTCCCCGGCAACGGACCCGTACCTTCCGCTGGGGAAGCCCGGGACGCGGCATTCACTGAAATCGCCAGGAAGATCCAGGAGGTTGCGCTCGAGATCCGGACCGCTGCTCCCAGGGCCGAGGAGAAGGGCGCCGTGGACCTGACGGGAAAATGGAACTCCCTGGCTCTCCGTCTCGCGGACCAGGGGCACCCTCGGGAGGCGTTGGAGATCCTCGAAGAGGCGATCGGAATTCATCGGAACCAGCGGACCGAAGACTTTGCGGCCCTTTTATCCAACCGAGGTCTCGTCCGTCAGGATCTGGGCGATCTCGAAGGAGCGCGTCAGGATCTGGAGCAGGCCTGGGAAATCTCGGAAGAGATCCTTGGCCCAGACCATCCGGTCGTAGCACGGCGCCTCGCTCACTTCGGAGGGGTTCTTCTGGATCTAGGGAAAGATGAGAAGGCCCGGGCAATGCTGGAGCGTGCGCTCGTGACTCTGGAAATGGCCTCCGAACCCTGGACCCCTGACCTCCTCATCACCTGTCTCCATTTGGGAGACGCTCTGGAGGCCGAGCCCCGGCGGGCCAGGGACCTCCTGGAGCGCCTCCTCGCTGAGGACTCGGGGCCCAGGGCCGCGGCCGCGGCTCACTCCACCCTTGGGCGGATCGCCTTTCGGCAGGGCCGTTTCCCGGACGCACTGAACCACTTCCGGCAGGCAGTCGAGATCGGGGAGAGAAGCCATAAAAGAGGGCACATCTTCGTGGGGATGGATCTTCACAACCTCGGCCTCACTCAATGGGCTCTCGGACGCATGGACAAGGCCCGAGGCGTCCTTCAGCGCGCGCTGGCCCTCCTGGTCCCAAGATTGGGTGCCGACACCCCACGGGTCCGACAGACCGAGGAGGCCTTGGCCCTCGTTTCGGGCACCGCCGTCTTCGCGCAAGAGTGAGGGGCCTCCCTCGTTCCGCCCGTTCATCTCCTGTACGGCGTCCTACTCGTTCGGCTCCCACGCCTTTCCGTACTTGAGGACGTCGTGCTTGAGGAGGTCGAACTCCCCCTGGCGGGGGCCGGGGCGGGCGTCCCGGTAGACGGTGTCGCACTTGTAGCAGACGACGGCCTCCTTCAGGCGGCGGTAGAGCCAGAGGTCGACGAGGCCGAAGGCGATGAGGGAGAGGCCGAAGGTCCAGGGGACGAAGGCGGCGCCGATCGCGACCAGGGCGCAGCCGAGGGCCCGGTTGACGTCCTTCTGGCCGTAGAAGTGACGGCAGGCGCAGAGGGGGCAGACCTCGATCCTGGCGTCGGGCCCGTCGGTCCAGCCCTCCGCGTCCACGGGGCGGGCCACGCCGCAGTTCGGGCAGGGGAGCTCCCCGGACTCGGGGGTGAGGGTGGCGCGGAAGGGATAGCCGCAGGCGCGGCACTGGGTGCGGATCCGCATCCGGAATCCCTAGACCGGAACGCCGGTCGTCACGGAGAGATAGTAGCCCGTGATCTCTCCGATGAAGGTGCCGACCACCAGGACGTAGAGGATCCCGGTGGCGGACTGGTTCGACCGCTGCCGAGCGCAGTGGAGGGCCATCAAGGCGAGCACGAGCGGGATCGCGAGCCCCCACAGGGCGCGGAACCAGAAGAAGATCCCCTGCCCGCCGAAGCTGACCAGGACACGCAGCGGATGGGGCTCGATCAGCTCGTCGACGGACGCGGCCACCGCGAGGCTCGCCCCGACGGTCGCGACCCGTAACAGCACCGTCACCAGGAGGACCCAGCAGAAGACGGTCAGATGGCGGAAAGTCAGCTTCGGGGCCACGAGGTACCAGTGACCGAGGAGCATGGCGATGAGCGACCAGCCGAGGAGCAGGGCGGAGGAGAGGAGGCCGGCCGCGAGCAGAGGCTGCCGGTGGGGGAGCGGGGTGAACGGTGCGACCAGATTCGGTCCGGCGAGGAGGAGGGCGGCGAGCGTGCCGAGGACGGCGAGGGTCAGGGGGATGCGGCACAGGTCCCACCTCTCGCGCCAGATCGCGGCGTAGTAGAGGAACGAGCCCAGGAGGGCAAGGCCCAGGGCCGTTGCGCCCAGGACGGACCAGCTGCCGAAAGGACGGATCGGATGAAGCACGAAGACCGCAGCCGCAAGGCCCAGGAGGCCCAGCACCACGAGGGCGTTCATCTGGAAATAGCCGCGCCCCATGTCCTCTTCCGGGATGAAGTAGAGCGTCGAAAGACACCCGAGGGTCGCCGCGAGGAGAAAGAGAAGGAAGACACCCATGAGGCCGGCATCTTACCAGCGGGTGTCCCGCAGCGGGCGGGTGTCCGTGCTTCCCGGGTGCCACGCCCCGGCGGTCCGCGGCAGCCTCGCCCGCCGGATCTCCCGCCCCAAGCGAATGCTTCGAAACTGAACGGGCCGGCCCTTCCGGGCGGGTCCGAGTCTTTCATCTGGACAGGGCGCGAACGGGGTGTTAGCCTAGCGGCTGTCGACGGTAGACATCTTGCTATGGCAACGCTCGATCATCCTGAACTGCGGGAATCGCTCAACAGTCTCCTGAAGAACGCCCGGCCTCGGCTGGAGCGGGTGCTTCGGAACTTCGAAGTGCCTCCGGAAGACGCAGAGGACATCCTGCAGGACGCACAGCTCACCCTGCTCTACAAGTGGGACAAGATCCGCAGCCCCGAGAACTGGCTGATCGGGACTGTCAAGAAGAAGTGCATCATGTACTGGCGCAAGCGGCGGGGGAGCCTGTGCGAGGCCGTGGACACGGCCATCCTGGACCTGATCGCGGTCCCGCAGGCGCCCGACCAGGAGAAGGCGGAGCTGTCGACCGACCTGAACCGGGTCCTCGCCCGTCTGTCCACCCGCTGCCGGTCTCTCCTCAAGCTGCGTTATGGGCTGGGATACGGTCCGACCGAGGTGGCGGAGCAGATGGGCTACCGCACCTCGAGCATCCGCAAAGTCACGAACCGCTGCCTGGCGGCGCTGACGCGCCAGCTCCTGGCGGTGGGATTCCAGCAAGCGCCCGAAGGCGAGCCCCAGGATGGATAACCACCCGGAAGGAGCGAAGCTCCTGAGCTTCGGCCAAGGACGGCTCTCCCGCTGGGAGAACCGTGACGTCGTCCACCATCTCCTGGCGGGCTGCGAGACCTGCGGGGCGGCGACCTCCGGGTTCCTGCCCGCGGGGCTCTCCGGCACCGCGCGCGCCCGGTCCTTCGACTACGGCGAGGCGTTCGGCCAGGCGGGCCTTCGGCTCGCGGAACGACTGTCCTCGGCCGTCCTCGAGCGGAACGAGGCCGCGGTCCTTCTGCCCGTTCTCCTGGAGCTCCCGTGGGAGCGCCAGGTGAGGCTTGTGGCCGAGGACTCGCGGTACCGCACCTGGGCACTCTGTGAGCGGCTCCTGGACGCGGCCCGCGAGCACGGGTTCCAGGACCCGGCTCGCGCTCTCGATCTTGCGCGGCTCGGCGTCGAGATGGCGGACCGGCTCGACCGCGCCTTCTACGGCGAGGAGAGGATCAACGACCTCTCGGCCCGGGCGTGGGTCGTCCTCGCCAACGCCGAGCGGATCCGCTCCGACTTCCGGTCGGCGGAGAAGAGCTTCGCGCGCGCCGAGCGGCTGCTCAAGGCGGGCACGGACGATCCGATCGAGCTCGCCCAGTTCCTCCTGCTCAAGGCTTCGCTGCGGGGCAACCAGCAGCGGTTCCGCGAGGCCTTCCGCCTCCTCGACCGCACGGTGGCCATCGCCCGCCGGAGCGGCGACCGGGAGCTCTGCGGCAAGGCGCTGATCACGCGGGGCTTCCTCCTGGGATTGGCGAACGACCTCGAAGCGGCGATCCGCCTCCTCTCGGAAGGTATCGGCCTGATCGACCGGGAGACCAACCCCCGCCTCCTCGTGGCCGCCCATCACAACCTCACCCTGTACCTGGCCGAGAGCGGCCGGTACGAGGAGGCGATGCGGCTCCTGGAGCGGACCCGCCCGATCTACCAGGAGCTCGGCGACCGCATGAACCTGCTGCGCCTGCAGTGGCTCGAGGGGAAGATCGCCACGGCCCTGGGCCACCTGGACGAGGCCGAGATCCTGCTCCAGGAGGTGCGGCGGGAGCTGATCGAGCGGGAGATCGGGCTCGACTCCGCGCTCCTCTCGCTGGATCTCGCGCGCATCTACGCCCGGCAGCGCCGGGGAGCCGAGATGCGCAAGCTGGCGGAGGAGATGCTCCCCATCTTCCAGTCCAGAGACGTCCACCGCGAGGCGATCGCCGCCCTGCTCGTGTTCCAGAAGGCAGCGGAAATGGAGAGGGTCACCCTCGGCCTGGTCCAGGAGCTCTCCGAGTACCTCAAGGAGTGCCGGGTTCCCTCCGGCTTCCGTTTCCGCGAGTCCGCCTGAGCCCCTTCGCCACGAGTGGGACGGAGTCCGTCGGTCCCCACGTCACGAGAGTTTTGGAGCCGGCGTGTCTCTGGACAAAAATCAGGAGTCTTGGTAAGCTGAATTCTTAGAAAGATTTAGCCACTGCAATGGACTCTTCGGTCCCTTCCAACTGGGCCGAGACCTCCCTCGAGGAAACCCTGATCCGGGTGGAACCGAGACTCCGGAGGATTCTCACCCGCTACAGGATTCCCGCCCAGGATGCGGAGGATCTTCTGCAGGAGACTTTCCTGATCATGGTCTCCAAGGTGGAGACCATCCGCAATCCGGAAGCCTGGCTGCTGGGGACCCTCGCCAACCGTTGCATCCTCTATTGGCGCAAGTACCGGAGCCGCCTCTGGGACCTGGTGGACACCACCATCCTCGAGATGCTGGCCGACGCGGAGGCACCCACCCAGGAGCGTTGGGACCTCCGCTTCGACCTGGACACCCTCCTCTCTCATCTTCCGGACCGTTGCCGGTCCGTCCTCCGCCTCCGCTACGGTCTCGGGTGCAGCACGGCCGAGGCCGCCGAGCGGATGGGATACTGCCAGTCCAGCATCCGCAAGGTGACCCGCCGGTGTCTCGCGGCCCTGACCGAGCAGCTCCTGGGGTCCGGCTTCCAGCCGGAAGCTCTGAAAGACTAGAAGCCAGTCCCGCGGGAGCGGCGCTCCCGCCCCCCGGACCGGGGAACCGAACGGTCCTCTCCGCCTTCCAAGGAAGGAAGAGACGACTTTGTGTCCTTCTATGTCTTCCGGAGAGATCCTGCGGTAACTCTTCTTAGGAGATTTCAAATCCTCCCCCCTGGCCTCGGCCGCGGGGGGCTCATTCAGGAAGGAGACCGATCCATGTCCCAGCAGAACCTTCGCCGCTCCCTCGCCGTCTTCGCCTTCGCCACGCTCGCCACGCTGTCGCCCTTGGCCGACCTCCACGCCGCGCCGGGCCGGCAGGGACGTTCGGAGAGCGGGGCCGAGACCCGGTCTGAACGGCGCGAGAGGCTCCCGGTGTGGAAGCTCCTGCAGCGATTCTTCGAGAAGGCCGGCATCCGCATCGACGGCAACGGCCTGATGTTTGCCGCCCCCGTCGATGAGACCCACGAGGAGAAGGCCGGCATCCGCATCGACGGCAACGGCTGATCCCGATCTTTCCGCGCGGGCCGGAGACGGCCCCCCCGTCTTCCCTGGGATAGAGAAGGGGAGAGGTGCGCCTGGGCCGATCCCCTGGACATGAAGGGGGTATGGTGGTAGTGTGTCAGCAAGTTTAGAAGAGAGTTGCCCAGGGAAGATGAGTGCACTGGACCACCCTCAAGTCGAAGCCTCTCTCGAAGAGTTCCTGAACAAGGTTCGTCCTCGTCTCAGGGTGCTCTTTGCGCGCTATCGGATTCCCCCTCAGGACACTGAGGACATCCTGCAGCAGGCGCTGCTGGCCTTGGTCTACCATCGCCAGATCATTCGGGACCCCGAGGCGTGGCTCATGGGGACGTTGCGCAACAAGTGCCTGCTGTACTGGCGGGACCACCGGCGCAAGCTTTACGACGCGGTCGATGCCGCCGTCCTGGAGTGCATGGCCGAGCCGATCGCCCCGGCCCAGGAGGGGAACGACCTGCAGCGCGATCTCGCCAGTGTGCTCGAAACGCTTCCGGAGCGCTGCCGTTCTCTGTTGTCGCTGCGGTACCGGCAAGGCTACGAACCACCGGAGCTTGCGGAGCAGCTCGGCTATAGCAGATCGAGCATCAGCAAAATCACGACCCGGTGCCTCGCCGCCCTGACCCGGCAACTGGTGGCGACGGGCCTCTGCAAGAAAAAGACAGACCATGGTTGAAGACCACCCGACGCAGGACGCTTTGGAGCGGTTCATCCTCGGCCGGCTGCCCACCGTCGAGAGGAGGAACGTGTTGAGGCATCTCCTCACCGGCTGTTCCCTCTGCCAGGAGGCCACCGGCGGACTCTGGACCCCGGAAGACGATCTGGAAAGCCTCCTGCCTTTCATAGACCTGGAGGGCGACTCGATGGGAGAGCCCCGGGACGAATACGATCAGGTCTTCGATCGGGTGTTCAACCGGGTGGCCGCGAAAGAAGCGTTGGCGGCCCGGGAGCGCGCGCTCGGCCGTGAGCTCTTTGAGGAGCTGATGCAACACCCCGCGGCCCGCCAGCATCTCCTGGTGGGCAACAGCCTCCGTTTCCGCAGCCGGACGTTATGCGAAATCCTCCTCCAGGAGAGCTTCGAGGCCGGGTTCCGGGACGTGCCCCGGTCCCTTGAGCTCGCGCGCCTGGCCGTCGCCCTGGTGGGCTTCCTGGCCGAGGAAAGCTGCGGCAGTGCCGAGATCCTCGACAGTCTGAAGGCGCGAGCGTGGGCGCAACTCGGTAATGCCTACCGCGTCAATCAAGACAACCCGAGCGCGGAAGAAGCGTTCGCCCACACGGAGCCCTATCTCTCCTCCTCGAGGCGCATCGGCCTGATCGACAAGGCCCGGGTTCTCGACCTCCTGGCCTCGCTCCGAAAGGAGCAGCGAAGGTTCGCCGAGGCCACCCAGCTTCTCGACCGGGTCGGCTCGATCTACCGCCGGCTCGGGCAGTGGCATCTGCTCGGCCGCATCCTGCACCAGAAGGCGGTGGTCGTGGGCGAGGCGGGCGATAGCGAGACCGAGATCAATCTCCTCCGGCGCTCGCTCGATCTCCTCGATCCTCAGGAGGACCCGCGGATCTTCCTTGCTGCCCGCCACAATCTGATTGTCGCCCTGAACGAAAGCGGACGCTCCCGGGAGGCCTTTGCTCTCCTCTTCCACACCCGGCCGCTCTACCTCAAGATGGGCGACCGCATGAACCTCCTTCGCCTCCGCTGGCTCGAGGGGGCGGTGGCTCAGGGACTGCAACGCAACGAGCAGGCGGAGGCCGCGTTCCGCGAGGTGCGCGACGCGTTCCTCGACCTCGGCCTGCAATACGACGCCGCCCTGGCCGCCATGGACCTCGCCGGTATCTACATCCAGCAGGGAAGGCGCGACGAGGTGTGTCGCATTGCGGAGGAGACGCTCGGGATCTTCCAGGCGGGCAACATGCATCGCGAGGCGATCCTGGCCCTCATGGTGTTCTCGAGCGCGGCCCGGCAGGAGCAGGCTGGCCTCGATACGGTGCGGCGGATCTCGCATTTCCTGAGACAGTCGAGAAACAACCCCGAATTGCGCTTCGCGGTCTCTTAGCTTCTCTGCGCCTTCTTAGCAAATGTCCAGCATGCGTCAAAACATGCTGGTTTTCAGCTAAAATCGTCTGAGCTTCAAGCTCCTTTCCCTTCCGGGCTTTCCGGACGTGCAGCCTCCATGGCTGCGAAGGAGCTGCTTGGTGGTTTTTTTTAGAGGGCCAGAGAGGAGCAGTCCCATGACCGTCAGCCACCCGGATCCAGCCGAGCTGGCGAGGTTCGCCCGCGGCAACCTCGCTTCCCCCGAAAACCGCCGGATCGTGCGCGACCTGCTCGCGACCTGGCGCGCCGGCCGCAGCGAGATCGAGCCGGTCTGCAGTGGGGGAGGGGGGCCGGTCGCCGGGGAGGTCCCCGCTCCGGCCGGATCGGAGCTCGCTCCAGGGCTCGCCGGTCTCCTGGAGCGCGCCCGCCAACTCGCCCGCGACCGGGAGAGAGTGCCGGAGCTCCGCGGCCGGCTCGACGCCGTGTCCCGGGAGAGGCGCAGGAGCGTTCTGCGCTCCGATCCCGCGTTCCGGAGCTGGGCCTTCTGCGAATGGCTGATCGAAGAGTGCCATGCTCTCACGGACAGCGACGCGACCCGGGCGGAGGATCTGGCGGACTTCGCCGTGGCCGTGGCCGAGGGGCTGGACCTCCGGGAGCACGGGGAGCCCCTGATCAACGATCTGAAGGCGCGGTCCTGGTGCGCCGTGGGGGAGGTCCTTAGGGTCCTTTCCGATCTCCGGAGCTCGGACGAGGCTTTCGAGGTCGCGGAGAGCTTCATCGGGGAGGGGACGGGAGACGCCCTGGAGGAGGCGCGCCTCCTGGAGCTCAAGGCGGCGCTGCGGCGCGACCAGCAGCGCCTGCGCGAAGCCCACCGGCTCCTGGACGAGGTGATCGCGATCTACCGCCAGTACCGCGACTTCCATCTGGTCGGCCGCGGTTTCGTCCAGAAGGGGAGGGTCTGCGCCGCCGGCAACGACCTGGAGGCGGCGGTCCGCTGGCTCCGCAAGGGGCTCGGGCTCCTGGACCCTGCGCGCGAGCGCCACCTGGAGCTCGCCGCCCGCCACAGCCTGATGCTCTACCTCCACGAGAGCGGACATCTCCAGGAGGCCTGGTTCCTCCTTAAAGCCTCCCGGCCCGAATTCCGGGAGCACGGAGGGGAGCTCCTGAACCTGCGGCTGCGCTGGCTCGAGGGCAAGCTCCTGCATGCCCTGGGAGACCTGGGCGAGGCCGAAAAGGCCCTGGCCGAAGCCCGCGCCGGCTTCATCGCGCAGGGGATCGGCTGGAGCGCGGCCTCGGTGTCGCTCGACCTCGCGGGTCTCTACGCCGACCAGCGGCGCCCCGCGGAGATGCGGAGCCTGGCCGAGGAGATGCTCCCGATCTTTCAATCGCGGGATCTCCACCGCGAGGCCATCGCGGCGCTCCTCGTCTTCCAGCAGGCCGTGCGGATGGAGAAGCTCTCCGCCGGCCTGCTCGAGGAGATCCGCTCCTATCTGAAACGGGCCCGCAAGGACTACAAGCTCCGGTTCGAATCCTCCCTCGATGGCTGAGGGATTGCATGCTCTGAAGACGCCGGCCGGAGCGCCGGCGTCGATGACCACACCTTCAACATCAACCGATCTTCCCCGGCTGGTCGTCCTGGGCTGCGGCTTCGGCGGGTACTCGCTTCTCTTCCGCCTTCGCCGCAATCGCTGGAACGCGACCCTGCTCACCCCCCGGAACTACTTCCTGTTCACCCCTCTCCTGCCCTCGGCGACGGCCGGGAGTGTCGAGTTCCGGAGCATCCTGGAACCCGCCCGGCGCCGGCTCCAGGGCGTGCGGGTGATCGAGGGTTCCGCCGATTCGGTCGATTGGGAAACGCGCCAGGTCTCCTGTGTGGGCGCGGTCTCGGGAGAGAGGTTCACCATCCCCTTCGATCTCCTGGTCGTCGCGGTGGGAGCGGCGGTGGCAGACTACGGGGTGCCCGGCGTCAAGGAGCACACCCTGAAGCTCGCGAGCGTCGAGGACGCTCGCGCCGTCCGCCGGGGCATCCTCGAGCAGTTCGCCCGCGCCGAGATCCCGGGTCTGACTCCCGAGCAGATCCGGCAGCGGCTCACCTTCGTCATCTGCGGCGGCGGCCCCACCGGGGTCGAGGTCGCGGCCGAGATCCACGACCTCATCCACCAAGAGATCGAGGAGAGCTATCCGGAGCTCGCCCCGGCCGCCCGGGTCGTCCTGGTCGAGGCGCTCGACCGGCTTCTGACCAGCTTCGACGAGGCGCTCTCCGAGTACACCCTGGCCCACTTCAGCCGCGAAGGAATCGAGGTGCGAACCTCGTTCAAGGTCAAGTCCATCGAGCCCGGGCTCGTGCACTTCGCGGACGGGCAGTCGCTCCCCTGCGGGTTGATCCTGTGGGCGGCGGGCAACGCGCCCGTCCCGTTTATCGAGTCGCTCGGAGCGCCGCTCTCCCCCCGTGGGCGCCGGGTGATCGTGGACGAGTTCCTCCGTATCCCCGGTCGGGAGGGGGCGTACGCCCTGGGCGACTGCGCGGCCGTGGGGGATCCCTCTCTGCCGGCCACCGCCCAGGTGGCTCAGCAGCAGGGGAAGTACCTGGCCGAGGCCCTGGAGCGGGGGAGGGAAGGCAAGCCCGTCGAGCCCTTCCGGTTCAAGGCCTCCGGAATGCTCGCCTACATCGGCGCCGGGGAGGCCCTGGCGGACCTCCCTCAGGTCAAGTGGAGCGGGCGGGGAGCTTGGCTGTTCTGGCGCTCGGTCTACCTGACCAAGCTGGTGAGCCCCGCCAACAAGGTCAAGGTGCTCTTCGACTGGTGGAAGGCCCGCCTGTTCGGCCGGGACCTGAGCCGCTTCTAGCTACGTCTTCACCCCGAGGAAGAGGTAGACGGAGAGGATGGCGAATACCGCCCCGGGGCTCCACACGGCCACGGCGGGCGGGAGCGCCCCGGCCTCGCCCAGGGTGGTGAAGAAGATGTAGACGGCGAAGAAGACCATCCCCAGGACGACCGACAACCCGATTCCATAGAGCGCCCCCTGCTTCCCGATCCGGAAGGCGAAGGGGAGCGCCACCAGAGCCATGACGAGCGAGACCACGGGAAACGCGATCTTGTTGTACAGCTCCACCTTGAGCTCGGGCACGTCCTGGCCGCTCTCCTGGACCTCCTGAATGTAATCCCTGAGCTCTCCATAGCGCATCTGCTCCGGAAGCCGGATCTCGGAGTCGAAGTAGTCCGGGGTCTCCGGATAGTAAACAACCTTGGGATCCTTGAATCGCGTGTACTTGGCGAGCTCCACCTCATCGAACGACCGGGCCCACCCGTTGTTGAAGATCCAGGCCCCGTCACCGATGAAGCGCGCCTCCTCGGCGATGAGGCGGCGGCTCAGCCGGTGCCGCTCGTCGAAGTCGAAGACCTGGAGGCGCTGAAGGCTCTGCCGCTTCTCGTCGAAGTGGATGTAGTTGTAGATGTAGCGCCCCTGCCCGAAGAGCCACTGCCGGTCGGCCCGCCGGTAGGTCCGCGCCGCCTCCCGGCCGCGGATGCGGTCCTTGAGCTGGGCCACCTT
>DATHUD010000876.1:0-13624 GCA_035462575.1 Thermoanaerobaculia bacterium
CCCCAGGTCGAACAGCTTCTCTTTGAGGACATATCTCATGGCGCGCCTCCTCCTACCCGATTCACCGAGCAGGAAGGGTGCCAGCCTTCAGCCGGGCGCCACGATCTCCCGCGCCAGCTCCACCGCCGACAGCGGCGCGCACCCCTCGGCGTTGTTGTTGATCGTGCAGAGGAAGAGGCGCCCCGCGGCGAGCGCTTCGCGGGCGAGGTCGGCCACGGCCTTCCTGGAGACCGGGTCCGGCGCGGCCATGCGGTTGAAGGGGGCGTAGCGCCGGCCGGCCTCCTCGTAGGTCATGCCGGAGCCCAAAAGCCAGCGGATCACGGTCATGGGCCCTCGGACGGAGCCCACGAGGTGGGCCTGGGCGCGGATGTCCGGCATGCGAGGGTGGACGTTGTGGCAGTGGCAGGCGCCCAAGGCGGCCAGGGCGTCGCCGTATTCGGCCGTCAGCAGCTCGCGGTTCCGGAGCTCGACGGCGTAGACCGGACCCCGCGGGAGGGCGGCCAGGAAGGCGTGGAGCTTCTCGGCGAAGGCCGCGGGCGTCCCCAGGCTCTGGGGGGCGAACTGGAAGAGGAGGGCGCCCGAGCGCGCGCCCATCCCCTGGACGAACGGGGCGACGACCTGCTCCGCGGTATAGGCCGGGTCCAGGAAGAGCGGGTTCTCCTGGCCCCGCTGCGGCCCGTAGCGGGCGTGCTCCGGGAAGCGCGTCAGGGTGCAGGCCTCGTGCGCTTTGACGAGGAACTGGAACCCCGCGGGCACGGCCTCTTTGTAGTCCTCCAGATCCTCGGAAGCCACCGGCTGGTAATGGGTGCGGTCCACTCCAACGCCGCGGAGGAGGGGGTGCCGGGCGTAGGCCGCGAGCCCTTCACGCGCGAGGCGGGACTGGGCGTAGAGGCGGTCGTAGACGAGCCCCGCCCAGCCCGGGAACGACCACGTGGAGCCCCCGAGGTGAATCCCTTCCGGCAGCTCCCGGCCGAGGGCCTCGACCTCCTCGGGCTGAGGCGCGGCCCCCACGCCCGAGCGCTCCGGCCCGGCCGGCTCGTCCAGGGCGAACAGCGAGAGCTGGTCCTGTTCCTTCCTTCGCGCCATGGAGCGAAGTTTATTGCGAAAAGCCGCACCGGCGCCAGAGCCTGGTCGCGGGAAGACGGAACGGAGGAGGACCGTCAGCTCGCCTTGAGGAATTCGACGGTGGGCGGAAGCCCCTCGTCCAGCCCCCGGGGGTGCCAGTCGAGCTCGCGGCGGGCGCGGGAGTCGTCGAAGGCCCAGTGCCGTTCGAGGCTCCCCAGTTGCTCGGCCGAGAACGGGGGGCGGCGGCCACGCATCCGGAAGAAGGGGGAGGACAGGGCGAGCGCCGTCCGGGCAAGCCCCACGGGGAGGTTCAGCCGCGGCGGCTTGACCCCGCCCAGGGCGCAGACCCGGTCGACGAGGCTCCGCAGGGTGGCGACCTCGCCGGTCATGAGGTAGCCCCGGCCCGGGGGGGCCTTGTCGATCATCTTGAGCATGCCGTCGACCAGATCGTCCAGGTAGATCCAGGCGGTCTTGCGGTCGGCCCCCACGAGCGCGGGGTAGCGCCCCTTGAGCAGGGCGCGGAGGATGGCGTTCGCCCCCTCCTTCTTCCCCGGCGGGCCGTAGACGAGGCTCGGGTAGACGGTCGTGACCTTGAGCCCCTTCTTCGCCCACTCCTGGATGGCGCGCTCGCCCGAGTGCTTGGTGGCGCTGTAGAGGGTGGGGAACGGCTGCTGGACGGGGGCGTCCTCGTCGACCACGGAGCCGTCCGAGGGGCTGCCGCCGAAGTAGGCCATGGAGGAGACGGAGAGGAAGCGGCCGACTCCGAGCTTGGCGGCGAGGGAGGCGACGTTCTCGCTCCCTTCGAGGTTGGCCTGCCGCATCCGCTCGGGCGGACCGGTCAGGTCCAGGTCGGCGGCGGCGTGGATCACCCAGTCGGCTCCGGACATCCCCTCGCGCAGGGAGTAGCGGTCGGAGACGTCGCCCACGAAGGTCGCGATCCCGAGCTGCTTCAAGGGCTCCGCGTTGCTCGTGGCCCGCACCAGGGCCCGCACCTCGTGCCCCGCCTCGACGAGCCGCCGCGCCAACGCCCGCCCGATGTATCCGGTGCCGCCGGTCAGGTAGATGCGCACGACATGGGATTGTAGAGGAGAACGACTGCGGAGAACCCTCCGGAGGGCCGGAAGGACTTACCTCACGAGGGGGGTTCCGGGGCGGGTACGATTCTTGAAAAGCCGGGAATCCAACCTTACCGAAAGCTGTTCTAGAGAGTGCGGACGGGTCGCGGGAGTTGGGCTCGTCCGGGAGTTCAAAACACTCCGACCCAAACCTTCAGCTCCCTCTCCTCCCCCCGCGCTGGCTCCCTCCACAGCGCGGGGCTTTTTTATGCGCGAGAGGCTCGCTCTTCCGCTTTCTCGAAGGCCGCGAACAGATCCGCCCGGGCCCCGACCGCTCCAATCATCTCCCGGCCGAGCCGCTCCGCGGTCACGACCCGGTATCCACTTCCGGAGAGCCGCGAAGGGGGCATCTCCGCGACGACACAGGCGAGCAGCCGGGGCGGCCCCGCCCAGGGGCGGACCAGGACCGAATCGGTGTACGGCTGTGCCTCGATCAGCCCCGCCTTCGCGAGGCGGCTCAAGGGCTCCGGGCTGGTCAGGTAGACCTGGACGTCTCCTCCCGCCAGGAACCCGAAGCCGTGGGCGAGACGCATCGCCGTGTCGAGGGCGAAGACCCCATCCTGGCGGAGAGCCTCGATCACCTCCCGGGCCTCGGCGCGGAGAAGGCGGGCCTCGAAGGTCCCCTCCATCCGGAACAACACCGGGATGATCCGAACCATGCGGTGCCAGATGGGACCGGCGAGTTTCCGCTGGAGACGCTCCCGGCGCAGCCGCTCCTTATCCTGCTGGAGAGCGTTCCACCGCTCCTCTGCGGTCAGTCCTCTCCTCTCTTCGGGCATGTCCTACCCCCGCAGCAACTGCCGCAGCACGTAGTGCAGGATGCCGCCGTGGCGGTAGTACTGCACCTCCTGGGGGGTGTCGAGGCGGACGCGGGCCTTGAACTCCTTGACGGTGCCGTTTTCCTTCTTCGCGCGGACGGTCACGTCGCGGCCGTTCGCGAAGCCGTTTTCGACTCCGGCGGCGAGCCCCACGATGTCGACGATCTCGTGGCCGGTGAGCCCCAGGCTCTCGGCGGTATCTCCCCCGGTGAATTCCAGGGGGGCGATGCCCATGCCCACGAGGTTGCTCCGGTGGATGCGCTCGAAGGTCTCGGCGACGACGGCGCGGACGCCCTGGAGGCGGGGGCCCTTGGCGGCCCAGTCGCGGGAGGAGCCGGTGCCGTACTCCTTGCCGGCGAAGACGACCGTGGGAATCCCCGCGGCCTGGTACTTCATGGCGGCGTCGTAGATCGACAGCGGCTCGCCGTCCGGCAGATGGAGGGTGAAGCCGCCCTCGATCTCCGGGACCATCTTGTTGCGGATGCGGATGTTGGCGAAGGTTCCCCTCATCATGACCTCGTGGTTGCCGCGGCGGGCGCCGTAGGAGTTGAAGTCCTTGGGCGGGACGCCGTGCTCGACGAGGTACTTGCCCGCCGGGCTCGCGGCCTTGATCGAGCCGGCCGGAGAGATGTGGTCGGTCGTGATGCTGTCCCCGAAGACGCCCAGGACGCGGGCGCCGTGGATGTCCTCAACCGGCGCAGGCTCGGCCGGCATGTTCTCGAAGTAGGGGGGCAGGCGGACGTAGGTGGAGTCGGGGGCCCAGGCGTAGGTGTCCCCCGCGGGGGTGTCCAGGCTGTTCCAGCGCTCGTCTCCGGCGAAGACATCCTTGTACTGCTCGCGGAACATCTCGGAGTGGAGGGCCCTCAGGATCGTCTCCTCCACCTCCTGGCGGGTCGGCCAGATGTCCTTCAGGTAGACCGGCTGGCCGTCCTTGCCATGGCCCAGGGGCTCGTTCACGAGGTCGATGTCGATCCGCCCGGCGAGCGCGTAGGCGACGACGAGCGGCGGCGAGGCCAGATAGTTGGCGCGCACGTCCGAGTTGATGCGCCCCTCGAAGTTGCGGTTGCCGGAGAGGACGGCGACGGCGACCAGGTCCTTCTCCTCGATGGTCTTCGAGATCGCCGGAGGCAGCGGGCCGCTGTTGCCGATGCAGGTGGTACAGCCGTAGCCCACGAGGTTGAACCCGAGCTGGTCGAGATAGGGCGTGAGCCCCGCCTCCCGCAGGTACTCGGTGACCACCTTGGAGCCCGGGGCGAGGCTGGTCTTGACCCAGGGCTTCGTCGCGAGGCCCCGCTCGACCGCCTTTTTGGCGACGAGGCCGGAGGCCATCATGACCGACGGGTTCGAGGTGTTGGTGCAACTCGTGATGGCGGCGATGACGACCGAGCCGTCCCGGAGCTCGCCGGCTGCGGCGTCCGCCATGACCTCGGGCTCGGCCACGGCCACGCCCTGGGCGGTGCCGCCCGCGGCCACGAAGCCGGCGCCCAACCCGCGCGACTTGCCCGTCTTGCCGGCGGCGGTCATCGCCTCGAGCTCTTTCAGGAACGAGGGCTTGACGTCCGACAGGCGCACCCGGTCCTGGGGACGGCGGGGGCCGGCGAGGCTCGGCTCGACGGTTCCGAGGTCGAGCTCCAGGACGTCCGTAAAGACCGGCTCGGGGCTGTCGGCCGTGTGGAAGAGCCCCTGCTCCTTCATGTAGGCCTCGACCAGCGCCACCTGCTCGGGGGAGCGGCCGGTGAAAGTCAGGTAGTCGAGCGCGACCTGGTCCACGGGGAAGATGCCGCAGGTGGCCCCGTACTCGGGCGCCATGTTGCCGATCGTGGCACGGTCGGCGAGCGGCAGCGTCTTGAGGCCAGGGCCGAAGAACTCGACGAACATGCCCACGACGCCCTTCTTCCGGAGCCTCTGGGTGACCGTGAGCACGAGGTCGGTGGCGGTCGCCCCCTCGGGGAGGGCGCCCGCGAGGCGGAAGCCCACGACCTGGGGGATCAGCATGGAGACCGGCTGGCCGAGCATGGCCGCCTCGGCCTCGATGCCGCCCACGCCCCAGCCGAGGACGCCCAGGCCGTTGACCATGGTGGTGTGGGAGTCGGTGCCGACCAGGGTGTCCGGGTAGGCGTAGCGCTCTCCGTTCACGTCCCCTTCCATGACCACCCGGGCGAGGTATTCGAGGTTCACCTGGTGGACGATGCCGGTGTCCGGCGGCACGACCTTGAAGTTGTCGAAGGCGGTCTGCCCCCAGCGCAGGAAGGCGTAGCGCTCGCGGTTCCTCTCGAACTCCTTTTCGGCGTTGATCAGGAAGGCGGCGGCGGAGCCGTACTCGTCCACCTGCACGGAGTGGTCGATGACGAGCTCGACCGGCTGGAGGGGGTTGATGCGCTTCGGGTCGCCGCCCATGGCCACCATGGCGTCGCGCATGGCGGCGAGATCCACCACGGCGGGCACGCCGGTGAAGTCCTGAAGAAGGACGCGGGCGGGCATGAAGGCGATCTCCCGGGAGGGGAGGGCCTTGGGGTCCCACCGGGCCAGCGCCTCAATCTCTCCGGCCGTGACGACCGAGCCGTCCTCGCGGCGCAGGAGGTTTTCGAGCAGGATGCGCAGGGCGTACGGCAGCCGCGCGATGTTCCATCCCCGCTTCTCCAGGGCGTCGAGCCGGGCGATGTGGACCGTGCGGCCGCCCACGGAGAGGGTGGCGCGGCTTCCGAAGCTGTCGTTCATGGATCTTCTCCTCGATTTTCCGTGCAGGGGCCTGGCGGGGCCTGTGCGGGGATCAACCCCCCGGTGGGGGTGACCCGATGATCTCCCCAAAGATAACAGGATCGCCCTCCCTTCTCCCAGGGGTGCCCCGGCCGGGGTAAGATGAGGCCATGGCGGTGAGCGACTCCGAGCTGACGACCCCTCTGCTGCTGATGGCCATGCCCCAGGTCCTCGATCCGTTCTTCCACAAGAGCGTGGTCCTCCTCCTCCACCACGAAGACGAGGGGAGCTTCGGCTTCATCGTCAACCGTCCCACGGGGATCAAGATCAGCGAGATCCTGAAAGGGATGGAGGTGGGCTGGCACGGCTCGACGGAGGACGTGGCGTTCTTCGGCGGCCCGGTCCAGCCGCAGCTCGGGACCGTCCTCTTCACTCCGGACGCCCCCCTGGCCAACGGGGAGGAGGACGAGGACGACGAGACCGCGAGCGAGGTGATCCCCGGGGTCGCGCTCACCCAGCACATCGGAGACCTCTCCCGCCTGGCCGAGGCCCCTCCGGACCACTTCCGACTGTTCCTCGGCTACGCCGGCTGGGGCGAGGGGCAGCTCATCGAGGAGATCCTCCGCAACGACTGGCTGACCGCGCCCGTGTCGAGCGACCTGATCTTCGCTCCGGACCCTGAAAAGGTCTGGGACGAGGCCCTGCGCTCGGTGGGCGTCGACCCGGCGATCCTCCCCTCCTGGACCCCGCAGGCCGGGGGCGGGGAGAGCACGAACTGATCCCCCGAGCCCCCGCCCCGCCCCGATGAAGACCGAGCACCACCGGTCGGCCGGCGGCCTGGTCGTCCACGACGACCGCATCCTCCTGATTTCGACCCAGGAGGGGCGCCGCTGGCAGCTCCCCAAGGGGCACATCGAGGAGGGGGAGACCGCGGAGGAGGCCGCGGTGCGCGAGGTGTGCGAGGAGACCGGGGTGACCAGCCGCGTGGTGGCCCCCCTCTCGGACATCGAGTACTGGTTCGTGGAGAAGGGGCGCCGCCGCGTCCACAAGCGGGTCGACTACTACCTTCTCGCCTATGTGAGCGGCGACGCCGCGAACTTCGACGCCCGCGAGGTCTCGGGCACGGGCTGGTTCACCTGGGACGAGGGGCTCTCGCGGCTCTCCTTCGAAAACGAGCGCCGGGTCGTCCGGAAGGCGCGGGAGCTCTCCGAGCCGTCCGCCAAGACGGGGTAAGATCCACCCATGTTCCGCGCTCTGCTTCAGATCGTGTTGAACGGCGTCGCCGTCCTCCTCGCCGCAAAGTTCATCGAGGGGATCGTCTATACCGGCGATCTCGTCTCCCTGCTCCTCGTGGGGCTGGTGATCGGCGTGATCAACCTGATCGTCAAGCCGATCGTCTCGTTCTTCTCCTTCCCCTTGATCGTCCTCACCCTGGGCCTCTTCTACCTGGTAATCAACGGGCTGATGCTCTGGCTCGCCGCGTACTTCCTCGCGGACCTCCGGGTCGAAGGATGCCTGCCGGCGATCCTCGGGGGGCTGGTGATCGCGGTCTTCAACTGGGCCGTGCGGGCCTTCACCTCGGAGTCGAGATGATCCGGCCGGCGGGCGGCATCACCCCGGCCCAGGCGCGCCGGGAGTCGGGCAAGGCGAAGAGGGCGCGGGCCGCGGAGATCCTCGCCCGGCTCCGGCAGGAGTACCCGCACGCCCGCGTGGCCCTGGACTTCCGCTCCCCCCTGGAGCTCCTGGTCGCGACCATCCTCGCCGCTCAGTGCACGGACGAGCGGGTGAACCAGGTGACCCCCGCGCTCTTCGCCCGCTACCCCGCGGCCCGGGACTACGCCGGGGCGGACCTCGCGGAGCTCGAAGTCCTGGTCAAGACGACGGGCTTCTTCCGCAACAAGGCCAAGGCGCTCAAGAACCTCGGCACGGCTCTGATGGCGGTGCACGGGGGCGAGGTGCCGCGGACGATGGAGGAGCTCACGGCGCTTCCCGGGGTGGGCCGCAAGACGGCCAACGTGATCCTGGGCAACTCCTTCTCCTTGAATGAAGGGATCGTGGTCGACACCCATGTCCAGCGCCTCTCCCGGCGGCTGGGGCTCACGGACGAGACCGATCCCGAAAAGATCGAGCGGGACCTCCTGCCGCTCGCCCCCCGGGAGGAGTGGACGGTCTTCGCGAACGTCCTCATCTTCCACGGGCGGACGATCTGCAAGGCGAGGAAGCCCCTCTGCGGGTCCTGCGTGGTGGCGGACCGTTGTCCGTCCGCCGAGGTTTGAGAGGAGAGACATGGAGCCGAACGGAAAGATCGCGGTCGTGACCGGCGCCTCGGCCGGCATCGGGGCGGCGGCAGCCCGGGCGCTCGCCGGGGCCGGGTTCCGCCTCGTGCTGGGCGCGCGCCGGGTGGACCGCCTGCGCGAGGTGGCCGAGCCCCTGGGCGCCACGGCCCTTCCCCTCGACGTGACGAGCGCCGAGAGCGTCGAAGCCTTCGCCGCCCGGGTGCCCGAGGCCCACCTGCTGGTCAACAACGCCGGGATGGCCCACGGGGTGGACCGGATCGCGGACGCGACGGACGCGGACTGGACCTCGATGTGGGAGACGAACGTCCTGGGCGTCCTGCGGATGACCCGGGCCTTCCTCCCCAAGCTCGAGGCGTCGGGCGACGGCCACGTCATCAACCTGGGCTCGATCGCCGGATTCGAGACCTACGTGGGAGGCGGCGGCTACACCGGCACCAAGCATGCCCTGCGCGCCTTCACCCGCACTCTGCGCCTGGAGCTCCTGGGCAGGCCCGTGCGGATCACCGAGATCGACCCCGGCCTCGTCGAGACCGAGTTTTCGGTGGTGCGCTTCGCCGGGGACGCCGAGCGGGCCAGGGCGGTCTACCGCGGCCTCGACCCCCTGGTGGCCGACGACATCGCCGACTGCATCGCGTGGGCGGCCACCCGCCCCTCTCACGTCAACATCGACGAGATCGTCGTGCGCCCCCGGGACCAGGCGACCGCCACCCTGGTGCACCGCAGGCAGCCTTGAGACCCCGGAGCGCCCTCCTCCTGCTCGCGGCCCTGCCGCTCCTCGCGGGCTGCGCGAAGAAGCCGGAGACCCCGCCCGAGATCTACGCGGCCTACTGCGCCCGCTGCCATGGCGACGAAGGGGAGGGGAAGGGGGACGCGCGCTCGCTGAAGCTCTACCCGCACCTCGACCTCCTGGCCTCCCCCATGGTTCGGCGGGGGGACCGGGCGCTCGTCCGCGACCGCATCGCCAAGGGAGACGGCCCCATGCCGGGCTTCTCCCGGAGGCTCTCCCCTCAGGAGATCGAGAGCCTCGTCGACTTCACTCTGGCCCTTCCCAAAAAGAAAGCGGGAGACTGACATGGATCCGCAACGCCTGAAAGACGCCTACCAGAGACTCCAGGGCCTGGACGAGAGGCTCACCCACAAGGTCCGCCCGCGGTCGGGCGGCTCGCTCTCCCGGCCCACGCAGGAGCAGATGGAGCAGAGCCTCAGAGACCTGGCCACGTATACGGTCGAGCTCAAGGAGATCGTCCAGGAGCTGTTCCTCTCGATCGCGGGCAAGCCCAAGACGAACGAGCCCGGCTGAGTCTCCCCCGAAGGCGACGGCAGGAGGTCCCGAGAGGACGGCGCGTTATGACTTGACAGGTCAGATTCGCCTGTCTAGGATTTTACGTCATGCGCGCCATCGGAATCGCAGAGCTCAAGGCATCCCTTTCGGAAACCCTCGCGCGGGTCAAGGCGGGGGAAGAGATCGTCGTCACCGAGCACAGCCGGCCCATCGCCAAGATCCTGCCGCTGTGGGCCTCCACCCCCGCCGCGGCCACGGACGACCTCGTGCGCTCGGGCCTCCTCCGCGTGCCGGAGCGGAAGCTGGACGAGACCTTCTGGGCCCTTCCCCGCCCCCTGGACTCCCGGGCGGCCGTGCGGCCGGCCCTGGCCGCGGAGCGCCTGGAGGCGTTCTGAGGTTCTGGGACGGCTCCGCTCTCCTCTCCCTCGCTCTGCGCGGGCCCGCGACCGAGCGGGTCGAGCCGCTCTTGAGGCGCGATCCGGAGGTGGTGCTCTGGTGGGGCACGGCCCCGGAGTGCGCGAGCGCGCTCATCCATCTGGGCCGGCAGGGAGACCTGACGTCGCTCGACGTGATGAAGGCCCAGGCGATCGTCGAGCACCTGCGGGCCCGCTCCTTCGAGATCCAGCCCACGGAGGAGGTGCGGGCCCGCACCGGGCGCATCCTCTCCGTCCACCCCCTGCGCACGGCCGCCGCCTTCCAGCTCGCCGCCGCCCTGGTGTGGTGCCGGGAGCGCACCCAGGGCGTGGGCTTCGTCTCGCTGGACGAATCCCTGCGGCTGGCCGCGGCGCTCGAAGGCTTCCGGGTGATGCCCTACGCGGACGAGGTCCACGAGCCGGGACCCTGACCTCTCCCGTTCCCTCGCAACATCCTCTTTCCCGCTGCAAGCCCACGTCGTTCTCCGCTATAGTCATGGCCCGTAATGGCCATGAAGGAAAAAAGCTCTCCACGCAGGACGCACCCGTTCGATTCGCCACTCCCGGGCCGGGATCCTCGCGGTTTCCAGGATCTCGCGGACTGGCTCGCAAAATCTTCTCCGGACGAGGTGGACGCCCTGGCGGCGGCCCGCGATCTGGAGCTCTTCCAACCGCTCCTCGGGAGCCTCGCCGGCCGATCCGCCCGAGGCTTCCTGGTGCGGGTGGCGGCCCTCGAAGCGATCGTCCGGAGCCTCTCGTCCACCTTCTCCGCGGACGCTCTCGAAAAGACGCTTCACTGGCTGGCCGTCCCCGTGCGCAAGGCGGTCGTCCAGGAGCTCCTCGCGAGCGGCTGGCTGGACTCGGACCCGGACGCCGGACATTCGGTGACGGAAGCCGGCCGCTGCGTCTACGAGATGCTGTCGTTCTTCCGCCGGTGGCTTTCCGAAGGCGACTCTCTCGCGCCGACGGTCCGGGCGGTCCGCAGTGCGCTCGAGGAGGGTCTCGATCCCCTGGGCCCGCTCCTCTCTCTGCGCCTGCGGCTCTTCGCCCTGCGGCGGGAGATCGAGGCCGCGCTCGCGACCTGCTCCGAGGCGGTGCTCCGGGCGACGGCCGAGAGGATCGACGGCCACCTCCGGCAGACGGAGGAGATCCGGGCGCTCCTCGACGCGGTCGGGGACCAGGCCGCCGTCTCCGAGGTCGCCGGGGAGATCGGCCGGCTGCTCGCGCGGGTCCACGGCGCCGCCTCCTGGCTGCCGGGGGCGATCGAAGAGGTGCGGCGCCAATCGCTCCCCCTCTCAGCCGGGCTGACGCTCGACAGCGTCTTCCAGGAGGTGGCGCGGCGGAGCCGGGAGGAGCTCGCGGCCGCGGGGCGGGCGGCGCTCCTCCCCGTGTTCGTGCCGCCGCCCCTGGTGCAGACCGAGGCCCTGATCCGCGCCGCCACGTCGCGCCTGCCGCTCGCCGCGCTCACGCCGCCTAATTCGGAGGTGCGATGAGTCAGGCCGCCGTGATCTGCGCCCGTCTGATCCGGGAGGGGAGCATCCGCCGCGCGGCCCTGCCCGACCTGGACCTCCTGGAGGTCCGCCAGGAGGTCGAGCAGAGGCTCCGGGGGGTGGGGCTGGTGCTCGTCTTCACCGTCTACTCCGAGTACGTGGGAATCCGGCTCTCCTCGGAGGTTGCCGGAGACCCGTCCTTCGACGCGCCCTCGAACGTCGGGCTGGGGGACGACCACTGCGCCCTGCTGGTCGTCTGCTGGACCCGCCTGGCCTTCCCGAAGCGGACCCGGGGGACCGAGCCCCCGGAGGGGAAGCTCCTCTTCTTCCGCCCCGGCCCGCGGCATCCCCCGCCGGAGCTTCCTCTGGAGCTCCTCCACCGGGAGCTGCGCCCGATCCTGGGAGGGCGCACCCACCTCCGGAGCCTCACGGCCAAGCTCCGCCAGTTGAACCTCGTCTCCCGGCGGGGCGAGGTTCTCCTGGAGGGGCCCGCCCTGGAGGTGAGCGTGGACGGGGAGCGGATGGTCGACTTCCTCCGTGGCACGGTGATCCCCGCGCTCCTCTCGGCCGGGCGGGAGGCGCCGGGCCCCGGCGGGAAGGGGGCCGGCCCGGCGCCGCTCGCGGGCATCGAGGCGCAGCTCATCGCGGCACTCCGGAAGCGGGGCGGCTCCGCCGCCATGGGGGAGCTCGCGCGGGCCCTGGACCGTCCGGCCGTCCGCCTCCGCAAGGTCTTGAAGGCCCTGGAGGAGTCCGGCCACGTGCGCCGGACCGGCGACCGGGCGAGCGCGCGGTACCATCTCGCGGAGTGAGCGCCTCCCCTCTCCCCATCGACGACGTCCTCCCCGCCCTCCTGGCCGCCCTCTCGGCTCATCCCGCGGCCGTGCTGATCGCGCCCACGGGGGCCGGCAAGACCACCCGGGTGCCGCCGGCCCTGCTCGCGGCCGGGGTCGGAGACGGAAAGAGGATCGTGATGCTCGAGCCCCGGCGGATCGCCGCCCGGGCCGCGGCCCGCCGGATGGCCGAGGAGGGGGGCTGGGCCCTCGGCCGGGAGGTGGGCTACCAGGTCCGCTTCGAGCGCAAGGCGGGGCCGGACACCAAGATCCTCGTGGTCACCGAGGGCATCCTCGTCACCCTGCTCCAGGCCGACCCATTCCTTGAAGACGTGGGCGTGGTCGTCTTCGACGAGCTTCACGAGCGCAACCTCCAGACCGACCTCTCCCTCGCCATGGCCCGCCGGGTGCAGCGGGAGGTCCGCCCCGACTTGAAGCTCCTCGCCATGTCCGCCACCCTGGACCCGGGGCCGGTCGCGGCCTTTCTGGGGGACTGCCCCACGATCGAGAGCCGGGGGCGGCTCCATCCGGTCGACGTCCTCTATCTGGAGAGGCCGGACGACCGCCCTCTCCCCGGGCAGATCGCGGCCGGGGTGCGCCGGGTGCTCGCGGCCACGCCGGGGGACGTGCTCGCGTTCCTGCCGGGGGTGGGGGAGATCCAGCGGAGCGCCGAGGCGCTCTCGGGGCTGGCCGCCGAGCAGGACCTGGCCGTCCTCCCCCTCTACGGCGACCTGCCCGCCGAGCGCCAGGACGAGGTGCTGCGCCCGCTCTCCCGCCGTAAGGTGGTGCTTGCCACGAACGTGGCCGAGACCTCGATCACGATCGACGGCGTCACCGCCGTTGTCGATTCCGGGCTCGTGCGGCGGCTGCGCTTCGACCCGGCGACCGGGCTCGACCGCCTGGAGCTGGGGAGGGTGAGCCGCGCCTCGGCGGACCAGCGGGCCGGCCGGGCCGGGCGGCAGGCCCCGGGCGTGTGCCTCCGCCTCTGGCCCGCCTGGGAGCACGCGGCCCTCCCCGAGCGGGAGACGCCAGAGATCGCCCGGGTGGACCTCACCGGCCCCGCCCTCCAGCTCCTCTCCTGGGGGGAGAGGGACCTCGCGGCCTTCGGCTGGTTCGAGGCGCCCGACCCGGCGGCCCTCGAGTCGGCGGCCCGGCTGCTCGCCCAGCTCGGCGCAACGGACAGCCACGGCGTGACCGCCCTGGGGCGGACGCTCGCCCGCCTGCCCGTCCACCCCCGGATCGGCCGTCTTCTCGCAGAGGGGCACCGCCTCGGCCACGGCCGGGAGGCCGCGCTCCTGGCCGCCCTCCTCGCCGAGCGCGACCCCTTCCCCCGCGCCCCCCGCCGCGAAGGCCCCCTCCGCTCCTCCCGCTCGGACCTCCTGGACCGGCTGGACGCCCTGAAGTCCTTCGAGCGCCGGGACTTCGCGGACGAGACCCGCCTGAATCCGGGAGCCGCCCGGTTCGTGCTGCGCGCCCGGGACCAGCTCGCCGAGATCGCCCGCCGGGAGTTGGGGGGATCGGGCGCGGGGGCCGACCGCGAAGACGCCCTCCTCCGCGCGCTCCTCGCCGCCTACCCCGACCGCCTCGCCCGGCGGCGCGAGCCCCGGAGCTCCCGGG
>DATHUD010000877.1:0-15131 GCA_035462575.1 Thermoanaerobaculia bacterium
GGGGGGACGCCTGCGAGCAGCCTTGCCCATCACAAGCAAAACGGCTGATAGGGGTCCTCCCTCTCCCGGGGGCGGAAGGGTGGGAGATGGGAGAGGGAGATAGAGGGTGAGGTTTCGAAGGGCACGGCGCTCGTGTGGGCAGTGTGCTATAGATGAAGACTGGTCCCCAGTTTTGCTGTCTTGGACTCTGATTCCAAAAGGAGTCGTACCCGACGTGAACAAGGCGATCCTCCTCCCCATCCTCCTCGCCCTCACCCTGAACGCCTGCGCCTCCAGCCGGGACCCAGGCGCCCCGACTGAAAAGCCGGCGTCTTCCGAATCGGACGTCGAGGCGTTCGCCCGGACGGTCGACGAGTTGCGAGGCGAGATGCGCATCCCCGGGCTCTCGGTGGCCGTGGCCCGCGACGGCCGCATTCTCCTGTCCCGAGGCTTCGGATGGAGCGACGTGGAGCGGCAGGTGGCGGCCTCGCCCGAGACCCTCTATCCGATCGGCTCGATCACGAAGACGTTCACCTCGACCCTGATGCTTCAGCTCGTGGAACAGGGACGGCTCGACCTGGAGGCCCCCGTGTCCCGGCACGTAACGTGGCAGGTCCCGGCGGACGTGCACGTGCGCCACGTCCTCTCCCACACGTCGGAGGGCGAGCCGGGGGAGCGGTTCATCTACAGCGAGCGGTTCAACTGGCTCGACAACGTCGTCGAGTCGGCGACGAAGGGCTCGTTCCCCCTCCTTTTGAAAGAGGGCGTGCTCCAGCCGGCCGGGCTCACGAACACCTTCGGCGGCACGGGCGACGGCGCCGCGGATGCCGCCGCCCACCCCGGCCTCGCGACTCCGTATGTCTGGGAAGACGGGCGGCAGGTGCGGTCGGAGTTTCCGCCCATGGGGCTTCACTCCTCGTCCGGCCTCCATTCGACCGTGCTCGACCTCGTTGCGTACAGCGCGGCGCTGGACGACGGGCGCCTCCTCCGCGCGGAGACCCGCGAGCGCGCCTTCTCCCCCACCGTTTCGACCCAGGGCGGGGCCCTGCCCTATGGATTGGGATGGTTTACGCAGCAGGTGGCGGGCGAGCGTGTGGTGTGGCACGGGGCGTGGTGGCCGCGGGCTTTCTCGGGGATGCTGCTCAAGGTGCCGGAAAAAAGGCTGACCCTCGCCGTGCTCGCGAACAGCGACGCGTTGAGCGCGCCGCAGCTCGGGGCTTCGAACGCTCTGCTCTTCCCCATCGCCAACGCCTTTCTCCGCTCCTTCGCTTTCAAGAGTGAAGAGGACCCACTGCTCCGCGGCGCCGACCTGCTGGGCCGGGCGGCTGTGGACCGTTGGCGTGGAGACGCGGAGGCAAGCGATGCCCTGGCGCGGCAGGCGCTCGACTGCTGCCAGGCCGCCGTGCAGGCGATCAGCGACGACGACCTCCTCCGGCTTCTCGGCGAAAGCGCGGACCCGCGGGTGCGGGCCACCGGACAGGACGCGGGCCGGCGCCTGCTCGCCGCCTTTCCCAACAACGCCGACGTGATGTTCAACCTCGGGATCTCCTACGGGCTCGTGCGGAGGGAATTCAGAATTCAGGGTCCACAAGCGGGTGACGCCGCGGCCCTGTTCGAGCGTATCCTTTCTCTCAACACGCCGATCCCCGACTGGATGGAAGGCTGGAGCGCCTACCTCGTGGCGGAGCACCTGGCAGCGCAGGACCCCGCCCGAGCCCGGAAGCTCGCCGAGCGGGCCGTGGCGACGAAGGTCGACTCGGACGGGCTCCAGGGGCGGGTCGCGGGGTTGCTCGGCCGGCTGCCCTAGCGGCCGCGCCGCCGCGTCTTCGCTCTCAAACTCCCTGAAGTTGCTGTATTATCGAGAAGTCCAGCCGGGGGGCATGACTCCGGCGGCGGCCCGGCTCCTGGGCGGCTTCGGACTCCTCCTACTGCCCCCCCTTCATCCTTGTCAGCCCCGGAACCCGGGGAGAAAGGAGACCTCTATGGGCGATCGTGAACGACCCAGCGCCGAGGAGGTGCTACGCCGCCTCAAGCTCAGCCGCACCGACCCCGCTTCGCCTCCGACCGAGGCCCAGGTGCGCACCCTGGCCACCGGAGAGACCCGGTCGGGCGGCGGGACAAAGGCTCCTGACGAAGAGGTCCTGCGGCGCGAGAGACTCCAAGTGGTTCGCGAAGGCGAAAAACCCTTCCCCCTCAAAGAGCCCTCGTGGCTGCGGGCTCTGGTGGAGAAGAAGGCTTCCGACGACGAGGTGATCGACGCCGTCGAGAAGCGCGTGCGGCGCGCGCCCACCCGGGAGAACCTCCTCGTCGCCCAGGCCCTCGCCCACGACCTGGCCAAGAAGAGGGGCAGCGGCGAGCGTCTGCGCAAGATCCTCACCCAGGAACTGGTCAACGAAATCATCGAGAAGGGAGGCTAGGCCATGTCTTCCGCGATGCTCAGCAGCGTCTTCACCGGCACCAACCAGAGCGGCACCAGCCGCCTCTTCGGGGTGTCGAGCTCCCAGCGCTACACCGCCGTTCCCACCAGTGAAATGGTCTCCAACTCCATCTTCCGCAACCTGAGCTCGGCCACCGTCTTCAGCAGCAGCCGCGCCGATGCCACCGTGCTCCTGTTCCGGCCCCTGGTCCCCTTCCTTTCAATGGGGGATTACAACGGTTTCTTCCTCCAGCTCACCAACCGTCGCGACGCGGGCTCCGAGCTCGACGTAAACAACTTCACCGGCCAGAGCTTCGACAACCTTGCCGAAAACATCCTCTTCGTCGCGGCCAACAAGGACACGGAGATCCGTCTGAGCTTCCGGGACCTCTTCCTCAACCAGTGGAGGACGCTCCTCGACGGCCAGCTCGCCGGCTCCGAGGCCCAGCGCGACGGCGATCCCACCCTCACCTGGGAGATGTTCCCCGTCGGCATCAGCCACCTCGACTCCTCCCTGCGCTACCTCAAGATCCACCAGCCTCTGGACATCGTGCTCGACTGGTGGCCGGACTACAACGCCAGCATCACGTACCACATCTTCCTGTTCATCGATGGGGCAGGCCGCCTGCGGGGCAACGTCGCCCGCTGGGCATACTGGGTGGAGGGCGGCATCAAGAGCGGCGGCATCGCGGACGAGCTCGAGCCGAAGGTCATCGCCGGAATGGACACCCTGAACGAGGAGCTCGCCAACCAACTGGATGCCCTGTCCTTCACCTTCACCGATCTGTATTACCTGCCGGGCCGGCAGACCTCGCGCGCCCCCACCGGCGCGCTCACCGGCACAACCTTCGACGACGTCACCATCGTCCTTCAGTTCTGAGGTCGAGCAATGGACGCGCTGACGACAAAGGCCCCCGTGCCGCAGGAGCACGACCTTCCCAAGGAGGTCTGGGAGAACGTGGTCCGCTTCCTCCTCGAACAATCCGACGCGGAGATCCAGCCCACTGCCCTGCGGCCGGAGACCTCCCTCCGCGACGAGCTTGCCCTGACCTCCCTCCAGGCCATCGAAGCGATCATGTGCCTCGAAGACGAGTACCACATCACCATTGCCGACCAGGAGCTCGCCACCCTGGAGACCGTGGGGGATGTCGTCCGCCTCATGGCCGTCAAGACCGGTGCCGGGGCGGGGGAAACGGCAGCCACGTGAGACGAAGAGTGGCCGTGACCGGCCTGGGCCTCGTCTGCTGCCTGGGCCGGTCGCTCCCGGCGGTCGTCGGCCGCCTGCGGCGGGGGGAGAGCGGAATCCGGAGCATGCCGGAGTGGATCGAGCTCGGGCTGGAGGCGCGGGTGGCCGGGCGGGTGGAGGGCGTCACCGCCGGAGAGCGCCCGGCGGAAATCCCCAAGCGCCTCTACTCCGCGATGTCCGAGGCGGCGGTCTACTGCTCCCTGGCGGCCCTCGACGCCGTAGCGGACGCCCGGCTGCCCCAGGAGCTCCTCGCGAGCCCCCGGACCGCCTGTCTCGTGGGCAGCGGCATCGGGAGCACGGGCGTCCTGCGCCAGGCCACGGAAGCTGTCGCCCTGGGCCAGGCGCGCCGCCTGCCACCCGCCACCGTCCTCCGCGCCATGGCGAGCAGCGCCTCGGCGGCCGTCGTCCAACTGCTCGGGATCGCCGGGCGAAGCTACTCCCTCTCCTCTGCCTGCGCCACCTCGGCGCACACCGTGGGCCACGCTTTCGAGCTCATCCGGGAAGGAGCGGCCGACGTGGCGGTAGCCGGCGGCGGCGAAGAGATCAACGAGCTGGTGGCGGTCTCCTTCGCGGCCCTCCGCCTGGCCCTCGCCAGCCGCTTCCAGGACGAGCCCGGGCGCGCCTCCCGGCCCTTCGACGCGGACCGCGACGGCTTCGTCCTCGCCGAGGGAGGGGCGATCCTCGTCCTGGAGGAGATGGAGGCCGCCCTCGCCCGGGGCGCCCGGGTACGGGCAGAGATCGTGGGCTTCGGCGCCAACACCGATCCCACCGACCTCGTCCTGCCGGATCCCGACGGCCGCCCGGCCGCCGCCTGCATGGACGCGGCTCTGGAGGACGCCCGCCTGGCGCCGGCGGACGTGGACTACGTCAACGCGCACGCAACCGGCACCCGCCACGGCGACGCCGCCGAGGTCGCCGCCCTGCGCCGCGTCTTCGGTTCGCGGCTGCCCGCGGTCTCCGCCACCAAATCGGCCACGGGCCATGCCCTGGGAGCTTCCGGGGCTCTCGAGCTCGCCTTCTGCATCGCCATGCTCGAAGGCGGTTTCATCGCCCCCTCCCTCAACGTCGACCATCTCGACCCCGCGTTCGCCGACCTGCCGGTCGTGACCCGTCCCACCGATCGCCCCCTGGAGCACATCCTCTCGAACAGCTTCGGTTTCGGCGGTCCCAACGCCTGCCTCGTCCTCCGGCGCTTCGCCGGCTGAGGTCAGGAGGGTGTTGGAAAGTGATCAGTCAGTGCGGAGCCCCGCCCAAGACCTCACCTCCCCAACCCTCCTCTCCCATCTCCCTCCCCTCCTCCGGGAGAGGAGGGAGACAACAAAAACTCGGGCCGAGAAGGGAGGGGGCGCCCTCTCCCGGGGGAAGGGAGGGCGATGGGAGAGGGTCGGGGTGAGGTTTTCGGGGCCGCGGTCCTACCGCTCGCTCTGCTCTACACCAACCTGCCACCCCCCGCCCAGAGCCCTGTAGAGCTGCGCAAGGCTCGCCAAGCGGTCAAACCGCGTCCGCGCCAGCGAGCTCTCCGTGGCAAATTGCTGCTGTTGAGCCTCCAGCACCTCTAAATAGTCCGCGAGGCCGGAGAGGTAACGATCGTTCGAGAGCTGCACCGCCTGCCGGTAGGAAGCCGCGGCCCGCGCCTGCTCATGCTCGATCTCGGCGAGCTTCTGATAAGCCGCGAGAGTCGTCGAGACCTCGGCGAAGGCGTTCGTCACGCTGGCTTCGTATCGCACCTTCGCCTGTTCCCAGCGGGCTACGGCCGCGCGGCGCTCCTCGCTCAAGCGCCGGCCCTGAAACACGGGGGTCAGCAGGCCGCCGCCGACCGACCAGGCTTTGCCATCTCCGAAGAGATCTCCGACCTGGTGCGCCACGCCGCCGAAGGCGCCGGTGAGGCTCAGGCGGGGAAAGAAGTTGGCGACGGCGACGCCGACTTCGGCGTTGGCCGCGACGAGCTGCTGCTCGGCGGCGCGCAGATCGGGCCGCCGCTCCAGAAGGTCCGAAGGCAGCCCGGCCGGGATCTCCGGCGGCAGGAGCTGATCTTCAAGGGCGTTGCCGCGTGGGATCGGCCCGGGATTTCTCCCCAGGAGGAACGCCAGCCGGTTTTCCTGCGCCAGGATCTGGCGTTCGAGATCCGGGATCTCGGCCGCCGTCGAGGCCAGGGTGGCGCCGGCGCTCGCGGTTTCGAGGCCGGAAGCGGCGCCGGCTTCCAGGCGCCGGTTGAACAGGTCGTAGGTCTCCTGAAACGCCGCGGCCGAGCGCCTGGCGATCTCGAGCTCCAGGTCGAGCTCGCGAAGCTCGAAGTAGCTCGTGGCAACATCGGAGACGAGGGAGAGCAACACACCTCGCCTCGCCTCCTCGGTGGCCAGGTATTCCGCCCTCGCCGCTTCATCGAGGCGCCGGATGCGTCCCCAGAGGTCGATCTCCCAGGAGATCCCTAGATTGACGTCATAGAAGCTCTCCGACCGTGCGCCGGGCGCGAGAAGCTCCGACGCCTGGCCGCGCGACCAGCCGCCGCCGGCCTGGACCTGCGGCCAGCGCTGCGAGCGGCTGATACCCGCGGCCGCCCGCGCCTCTTCGACGCGCCAGCCCGCGAGCCGGACGTCGTAACTGTTGCGGAGCGCCTCGTCGATCAGCGCCTTCAGGGATTCGTCTTCAAAGATCTCCCACCACGCCCGGTCGGCGAGCGAGGCGGCCTCGGCCGGTCCCACCTGCCCGCGGATCTGCTCGGGAGCCGTGACCGGCGGCCGTTGGTAGTTGGGCCCGACGGTGCAGCCGGCCAGGAGCGCCATTGTCAAAACGAGCAAGGATAGTTTCTTCACGGTCAGTGCCCTCCATCCATGGCGATCGGCTCCGGCATCGCGCCGCCTTCAAAGGCGGGCAGCCGCGATTTCCCCGAGCGAAAGAAGGAGGTGCGGTTGAGCACCTTCTCCTGGAACCGCTCGAAGAGCAGATAGATCACCGGAGTGACATACAGAGTGATGAGCTGGGACACCAGCAGGCCGCCGACAATGACGAGGCCCAAAGGCCGGCGGGAGGCGCCGTCCGCGCCATACCCCAACGCGATGGGCAGCGCGCCGACCACCGCAGCCAGCGTCGTCATCAGGATCGGACGGAAGCGGTCGAGGCTCGCGTCGTGGATCGCCTTCTCCGGCGGCTCGCCAGCCTCCACCCGCTGGCGGGCGAAGTCGACGATCAAGATGCCGTTCTTTTTCACGATCCCCATCAGCATGAACATACCGACGAAGGCGTAGAGCGATGCCTGCTCGCCGAACAGGACGAGCGTCAGGAGGCCGCCCACGAGAGCCGTGGGCAGTGTCGAGAGCACCGTCAGAGGGTGCACGTAGCTCTCGTAGAGGATGGCCAGGATCACGTACATCACGAACACGGCCAGGAGCATCAGGAGCGTCAGGTCGCGGACCGTGTTGCGGAAGGTCAGGGCCTCGCCCTGGAGGCTCGCGCGCACGGTCGGCGGCACGATCTCCTCCGCCGTTTTGGTGATGAAATCCGTGGCGTCGCCGATCGCCACACCGGGCTTCAGGTTGAAGAACAGGGTGACGCTGGTGAACTGGTTGGTGTGGTTCACCGCCTGGGGACCGAGCGAGGTCTTCCAGGTGACCAGCTCGCGCAGCGGCACGAGGTTCTCGCCGTTGTCGGACTTGATGTGCAGCAGCGAGAGGTCTTCGGGTTTCGAGCGGGCGCCGTCCGCCACCTCCAGGATGACCTGGTACTGGTCCTCGGGCTTCTTGATCAGATAGAGGTAGTTCTGCGAATAGGCGCTCCGCAGCAGCTCCAGGATGCGCGCCTCCGACACGCCGTACATCTTGGCCTGGTCGCGCCGCAGCTCGATGTCGAGGTTGGGCGTGTTGTTGAAGTAGTCCGACGAGAGGGTGAGGAATCCCGGGTACTCCTGGAGCTTCCCCATCAGCTTGCCGGCGACCTCGTAAACCTGATCTGAATTCACACCGGAGATCGAATAGGCGTACTGCCCTTGGTTCGTGTTCACCGCTCCGGTGCTGATCTCGAGGACCGGGAACGGCCGCAGGAACGCGAACGCGCCGGGAATGCTGCTGATCTTGCCCATGAGCTCGGCCGCCGCCTGATCGATCGGCTGGCGTTCGCCGGCCGGCTTCAGGAAGGTGAACGTGATGCCCTGGTTGGACGGCAGGAACTGGCCGTTGCCCGTCATCGTGAAGTCCATCAGGACGTTCGGGTCCTCGTGCAGCGTCTCGTCGACGCGGTTCTGGATGGCGCGCATCTGCTCCGGCGACGAGCCCTCGCGGCCCATGAAGAGGCCGAAGACGACGCTGCTGTCTCCCGGCGGCAGGAAGGCTTTGGGAACGATCATGAACAACCCGATCGTGCCGGCGAGACAGACGGCCCAGATCGCGACCGAAACCCACCGGCGCTCGAGGAACCACGAGAGCGAGCGGCCGTAGACGGCGAGCACCCGCTTCTCCGCCCCACCCATCAGCCGTTCCATCCATGTCTGCTTGAAGCCGTGGCCCCGCTCCTTGAGCAGCCGCGCGGTCATCAGCGGTGTGACGGTCAGCGACACCAGCCCTGAGGCGAGGATCGCGATCACGATGGTGACCGCGAATTCGCGGAAGATGCGGCCCACGAGGCCGGTCATGAACACCAGCGGCAGGAACACCGCCGCGAGCGAGATCGTCATCGAGACGATGGAAAAGCTGATCTCTTTCGCGCTGTTCAAGCTCGCCTCGAGCGGCCGCTCGCCGCGCTCCATGCGGCGCACCGTGTTCTCCAGGAACACGATGGCGTCGTCCACCAGGAAGCCGATCGCCAGGGTGAGCGCCATGAGCGACAGGTTGTCCAGGCTGTAGCCAAGCAACCGCATGGCCACGAACGTGATGAGGAGCGACAGCGGCAGCGCCACCGCCGGGATCAGCGTGTCGGTGACCCGCCCCAGGAAGACGAAGATCACGATCACCACCAGGACGAAGGCGATCAGGAGCGTCACCTGCACGTCTGCAACCGAGTGGACGATGGTCTGCGAGCGGTCATAGATAGGGGTGATGCGCACCGACCCCGGAAGCTCCGCGCCGATCAGCGGCAGCGCCTCGCGGATGCTCTTGGCCACCTCCACGGCGTTGGCGCCGGCCTGGCGGTTGACCGCCACCACCACCGTGGCCGACGGCACGGGATAGCCGCGCACCCAGAACCGCATGTTGATCCGCTCGTCCTGCACGGAATCGCGCACCTGGGCCACGTCGCGCAGGTACACCGGCGAGTCGTTCTTGGTGGCGACGATGAGATTGCCGTAGTCCTCGGCGCTTTCGAGCTGGCCCTGGGGACGCAGCAGCGCCGTGCCGGCCGAGCCGTCGAACTGGCCGGCGCCCGTGTAGCTCGTGCCGTTGCGGACCGCGCGAGACAGATCGTCGACCGTGATGCCGCGCGCCCACATCGCGGACGGATCGGCCTTGATGCGGATGGCCGACTTGGTGCCGAACACGTTGACGCGCGACACACCCGGCAGGATGCTGATCCGCTGCCCCACCTGGGTGCTGCCGTAGTCGTAGAGCTGCCCCCGCGTCACCGAGTCGCTGGTCAGCGCGATGTACATGATCGGCTGATCGTTCGGATTGGTCTTCGAAAACGTCGGCGGCGAGGGCATGTCCACGGGCAGGCCGCCCGAAGCCTGCGTGATCGCCGTCTGCACGTCCGTAGCCGCGGCGTCGATGCTCTTCGAAAGGGCGAACTGCAGCGTCATGGTCGTGAACCCCTGGGTGCTCTTCGAGGTCACGAGCTCCAGGCCGTTGATCTGCATGAACTGCCGCTCGAGCGGCGTCGCGATGTTGTTCGCCATCGTCTCCGGGCTCGCGCCCGGATAGACCGCCTGCACTTCGATGACGGGATAGTCCACCGCCGGCAGGTCGTTCACCGGCAGTTGCAGGTAGCTCAGCGCGCCGAACAGGACCACGGCGATGGTCAGGACCACGGTCATGACCGGCCGGCGGATAAAAGGTTCTGAAAGATTCACGACTTGCCCTCCTTCTTCGGCGCGATATTGGACGAGATCGCCGTCGCGCCCGGATTATTTCCGGGGGCACTGCCTTCGATGCGCACCTTGCCGCCGGGCGTCACGCCGAGCTGGCCGTTGACGACGATGCGCTCACCGGGTTTGAGCCCTTGGCTGATCACCATCAGGTCTCCCTGCCGCTGGCCCGGCGTGACGGTTCGCTGCTCGGCGGTCGAGTCCTCTTTCACAACGTAGACGAAGGGACCCTGGGCCGAAGTCTGCGGCGCTGCCGCGGGCACGAGCACGGCTTCCTGCAGCGTGTCGAGGACGAGGCGGATCTTCACGAAACGACCCGGCCAGAAGCGGTGATCGCCGTTGGGGATGGTGGCGCGGAGCTTCACCGTCCCGGTGCCGTCCTGCACGGCGTTGTCGAGGAAGGTGAGCGCGCCCACCCGCGGATCACTTGGCTCGCCGGGCTCATCGGGGAGGCGAACCTCCACCTGGAGCGATCCCCGCGCCATGTTCCGTTGCACCGCCGTCAGGTCGTTCTCGGGAACGGTGAAATCGGCGTAGACGGGGTCCAGGCGCTGGATGGTCAAGAGCGAGCCGCTGTTCGCGGTGACGACGTTGCCGGTATCCACCAGCCGCTGTCCGGCGCGGCCGTCGATCGGCGAGCGGATGAAGCAATATTCGAGGTTGAGCTTCGCGGTCTCGACCGCGGCCCGGCTCTGCTCCACCTGGGCCGCGGCCACGTCGATGGCGTTCTTCTTGAGATCGTACTCCTCCTGCGAAACGGCCTTCGTCTCGATCAGGGTCGAAGCGCGAGTGAACTGAATCCTGGCGAGGTCGAGCGCCGCCTTCGTCTGGGCGAGGGTGGCCTCGGCCGCGTCGAGCTGCGCCTGGAACGGCCGCGGGTCGATCGTGAAGAGCAGATCGCCCTTGCGCAGATGGGCGCCATCGCTGAAATGAATCCGCGTGATGCGTCCTGAGAGCTGAGGCTCTACGGAGACCACCTCGCGCGCGGCCACCTTGCCGACCTCGTCGAGGTAAACGGGCACGTCCCGCGTCACCACGGCGGCAACGGCGACGGGAGCCGGCGGCCGTTCAAACGTGGGCGGCGCCTCCTGGCGGCAGCCGGCGAAGGCGAGGGCCACGAGGCCCAGGACAGACATTCTGATGAAGATTGATTTCACGGTTCGTTCCTCCGCAGACTGATTTTCTGGATACGTGGATCGAGGCAACCGGCGAAGCGCTCGCACGCGTTGACGTCGAGATCGAGAAGCGCGCGTTGCTCGACCGGCGTAAGCTGCAGCCCATGGGCAATCACCTCCGTGAGCGCCGCCTCCCGGTTCCCCTCGAACTGGCGGCGGAACCCCTCATCGGTCGCCAGCTTGCCGATCACCTGCTCTACGTTGCGCTGTGACATGGTCCTCGTTCCTCCTACGCCAGCCCTCTATCTCACGGGGCGTGCCAAGACCGCAGAAAGCGCGAGGATCGCTGCTAAAGCACTGAGGCGACGATGTTTCTGCGCGAGGGCCGCGCAGCGAGGGAGGACGAGTGGGGTGTCTGAAAATCTACAGGTGCGGAAAAGCGGTCAGCATGGGGAGGTCCACTGCTCGATACGTCTAGCTCGCTGCAAGATACCGGGCAATAATGCTATTTTTCGCTCTGCACGGCTTCTACAAAGTAGAGTTAGTTGGCGGGAGTACCGCCGAGGTACCGCCTCTGGAGAGGTCCTTCTTTCCTAAACGTCTGTCACTTCGCTGGCTCTGGATGCCGTGCTCGCCGCAGATCTGGCCGATGCGCTCGAAGTCGGGCGGGCGTCCGGGGCGCCCGCCGCCGTCAACGTTGCGCGGTCAGCGAGTGCCAGACCTTACTCATCCGCTCACGGCTGCGCGTTTAGACGTTTCCATGACGTCGGCGCCAGCGTCCATGTCGTCGAGCATAAAGTCGGCTCTCTCAAGATGACTGAATCGATGCAGCGCTCGCAACACTCCGGCGACACCCGTAGCATAATCACACGAGACTCTGAACAGGCCGTCACCAGGCGTAGCTAATCCACGTGGCGTCTTGACCAGATAGAGATCTCGTATTCCAGAGACAGGTCGGTTCGCCATCTCCAGGAACTTCCTGTTACCGGATAGCAAGAAGGCGTCCGTAAGGACGTCGACGTAGCTTCCTAGCCCATAGAGTAAACCAGCAAAGACAGCATATTTACGGTGCACGCTGGAGAAGAGTCCCTCGATGCGCTTCCACATACCGTATCTAATAGCAACTTTGGCTATGCCTGCGCTGCCCTCCTCCAGGTACGTTAGAAGAGTGGGGTCCGAGGGGGCACAAGGGAAAGACACTCCGTCCTCATTCTCCACGCCGTGAGCTAGATCAAACTCTAGTGCACGCCGACCCTTTTCCAGGAATTCCTCGTCACCTGTCAGCTCAAACAAGCGAAGGAAGAACAATGCGACACCGCTTTGGCCATAGCCGAACCCCAACTGAACTACCTCGGAGTATTTCCAATAGAGGCCTTGATCATTTTCTTGCGCCACTCCAAGGAGTGTCTCAGCCAGACCACGTGCCATCGCTAGATATTCTTCTCTCTTGGTCTGCACGTAAAACTGTAAGTTCGCCATTCCCAAGCCCGCCATTCCGTACAAATACGAGTGATGACGTTCCAGGAGGCCGCTTTCGTTTGCAATCTTCATCATCTCAGTAGCGCGGTCCTCGAAGCCGAGCTCCCACAGGCACCAACCAATGCCTGAGGCACCCGTAAGAAGCCCTGGAGCCAAGTCATCAGGCTTTGTGTTATCCAGATTTCTCTCCAACCAATCATAAGCGCTCTTTGGAATATCGAAACCGCACTTCTTGAGAACATAGAGAACGCCGCAAGCACCAAAGCCTAGGCTGAGAGAATTTGTCCTATGCACGAATGGGTCCGCAGGGAACAGGCAATCCTTAGCGCCAGTGCGCAAGCTTGCAAGAATAAAGCAGCCAAGATCCTGTGAAATCCTGCTGCAGGAATGAGGCTCGATGTGGTCGTCATAAGCCGGCGGCAGTATGCGCGCTGGATTCTCGAGCAACTCACAGGCACGTGCGCAGGTAATCTCACTCCGCGAGAGGCGGCTAATGATAGTGAAAAGCTCCGTCTGCGACCACCCGACATCGGCAAGTATAGCCCTAAGGACGGTGTCAAACAAATCACTTCGTAGTGAACCAAGAGCGCTGATGGGAAAGATCATGTAGAGCATAATCGCGGCCAGGCTGTAGAGATCCTCTTCGAATCCCTGCCTATCCCTGCGTATGCTCCCTTCACTTTTGAATCCAGGTGTATAAAGGTACGTAGGCTTGTCTACGTCTGATCTAAACGCCCCTTCAAAATCAAAAAACCGAACCTCCCAAGTTGATGGGTCTACCTTGAAATTATTAGGAGAAAGATCCCCAAATACGATGCCGTGCTGGTGCAATATATCCAATTTACTCGTCAAGCTCAGGAGAATTCTCCGATATACATCATAATAATCTTCACTGTCGCGCAATGTAGGCTGCGCCCGCCCAAGAGGGCTCCTCGCAAGCATGATTTGCCGAATGTCGATACCGTCCACGAATTCTTCAGCCAGAAACAGGTTTTCCCAGGCGTGGAACGACCCTACTGGCTCAGCTGCAATACCACTGTCTCGAAGCAGTTCAAGGATTGCCTGCTCTCTCTTGAGCAGTATTATGGCGTCATTGCCTCGGTCGTCAACAAGCGTATGCGCCCTAGCTTCCTTTACAACCACGGTGGTACCTTTATCGCGATCCTCTGCCAGATACACTCCACCGGAATTGGAGAAAGCCAAAGCGCTCTTGACAAGATACCTGCCGGCATCAAGAGTGATCTCGGGTTCTGCCTGTACCTGGTGGTTGGAGAAGGGGTCGGCAACCCAGGGAGGGGGAGCGAAATAGGGAGTGCGAACGTCAGGTATAGCGGCACCATCTGGTGAGATCAGGATTGGGATTTTCTCGCCCGTAATTTCTAGCTGTGTTTTTTCTAGAATTCCACCGAATCGGTAATATAGGACTCTGCAGTCTTTGTAACGTTTATCTGAAAGAATATATGGTCCTTCATAGGGCCGGAGCTCTGTATATAGAGCTTCCAGCAGGATCCGGAAGGACGAGAGGTCGAACGGATACATTGTGATGAATTTACCAGAACCGCTCCGAGGCCACGCCTTGGAACCCATTATGGACAGAACGTTCCTGTCAAGAGCGAACTTGAAGGGTACGTTGTGCGCGATAGCTGTTTTGGCAGCTCTTCTCAGTATGAGCAAGTCATTCGAAGGTGTCGCAGATACGTGTATTTTCCACCCCTGAGCTGGCAGTGTGCGCGGACTGGGAGTCTTGTTGATTGATTGTGAGAGGCTGCCCGGACTGGCATGAACCCAGAACCCATCACGCGCGATCATCCAGGGGATGGAAGGCTCCTCTGAGAGCTCGGTGACTATGTCTTTATATTCATCGGAGCCTTCATAATGAGCTTCGAACGGCTCGTAGAAGAGTTTGTCATAGAGAGTATACATAAATTTGTTCAGGTGGCGCGTATCTCTCAGGTACTTGGCACCTCTAATCACGTCGTCCTCCGAGTCTTCAAGATCGGGAATTCTTGCCGAAGCTCTCAGCTACCTGAGCCCTACGGCCTCCTTGAGGGCTCGCGTGTAAACGGCTACAGCCCACCGATGGGCTCTGGTCCGTGTCGCTGATTCGAATCTCCTCTATGACCAGAGATATCCTTCTCACGGTCAGCCATCTACAGCGCGCGGCGCTCGCTTCGAGGGAACAGGCCTCAGGCACTGAGGCGAGTTGGCCTTTCGGTCCTGCTCCCTCGAGGAACTCAGCTTGCGAATTCAATGTTCCTGGGTAGCGCAGCAAGTGCTCACACTGCTGGTGCAGCTACCTGCGAGCATCTCGCCCTCTGCCGCCGCCGGCACTTCCAACTTCTGGAGATCCAAAATTGTACTGCCGCCAGAAACGTCTTGAAGGTCGCCCTCTTCGAGTTCGGTCGCTTCGGCGTTGCCCACCTCTTCAGCCTGCTTGTTATCGGGATTGTCGCTCATTCTCTTCCTCCTTCTTGAGTTAATCGACTCGTGGCCATGCCGTTGCGAGAAAGACCAGGAGCTCAAGTCGCTTGTGCCGCCTGCTTGTCTACAACCGCGATTCGCCGACCTGCGTTTTCCCCAAAACTCAACGAGTGTCCTCAGCTCGGTTTTCGCAGTATGCATGGTCAGACTCAGCTGTCACTACGTTGTTGGGTAGCGCAGCAAGTGCTCACACTGCTGGTGCAGCTACCTGCGATCATCTCACCCTCTGCCGTCGGCGGCACTTCCAACTTCTGGAGATCCAAAATTGCATTGCCGCCAGAAACGTCTTGAAGATCGCCCTCTTCGAGTTCGGTCATTTCGGCGTTGCCCGCCTCTTCAGCCTGTTTGTTATCGGGATTGTCGCTCATTCTCTTCCTCCTTCTTGAGTTAATCGACTCGTGGCCATGG
>DATHUD010000878.1:0-11448 GCA_035462575.1 Thermoanaerobaculia bacterium
GCTGTCGTTCCACTCCCGGACCAGTTGCTGCCGTTCCGCCCCGGTGAGGAGCGGGAGGAGCGAGAGCCGGGTCTCGGGAGAAGCGGAGGCCGATTCGAGCAGGGCTTCGAAATGCCCGAGCAGGCGGTCGATCGTGGTGGCATCGAACAGGTCGGTGTTGTACCGCGAGCTCAGGAGCAGACCGGAGTCCGTCTCCGTCGCTTCGAGCGTGAGGTCGAGCGTCGTCGGGCTGACGGCGGCCTGGAACGGCGTCAGCGTCAGCCCCGGCAGCTCGAGCGACTCCAGGGAGGCCTCCTCGAGGTTCTGGAGGACGAAGAGCACCTGGATGACGGGAGGCCGCGCCAGGTCGCGCGCCGGCTGCAGCTCCTCGACCAGGCGGTCGAACGGCAGGTCCTCGTAGGCGTAGGCGTCGAGCGCGGTCTCGCGGACCCGGGGCAGGAGGCTCAGGAACGGCGGATCGCCGGAGAGGTCCGCGCGCAGCACGAGCTCGTTGATGAAGAACCCGATCAGGCCCTCGGTCTCCGCCCGGTTGCGGCCGGCCACGTGCGTGCCCACGAGGAAGTCCTCGCGTCCCGTGTAGCGGTGGAGCAGGGTGTCGAACACGGCGAGGAGGGCCATGTACAGGGTGACCCCTTCCCGCCGGGCGAGCGCCGCCACCGCGTCGAGCCGGTGGGCCGGAACCGTGGCGATGCGGCCTTCCGCGCGGCCGCTCGGAACCGGCCGGTGGGGCCGGTCGGACGGCAGCTCGAGCACCAGCGGAGCTCCCTCCAGGCGCTCCCGCTGGTGGGCGAGGAGCGCGGAGAGCCGGTCGCCCTGCATCCACCCGCGCTGCCAGGCCGCGAAATCGGCGTACTGGACCGGCAGCGGCGGGAGCGGCGAGGGCCGCCCCTCGCTCCGCGCGGGATAGAGCGCCGCCAGCTCGCGCAGCATCACGCCGATCGACCAGCCGTCCGAGACGATGTGGTGCATGTTGAACAGCAGGACGTGGTCCTCGCCGCCCAGGCGGAGCAGGGTGCCGCGCAGGAGCGGCCCTCGCGCGAGATCGAAGGGCCGGCCGGCCTCCTCGCCGGCCAGGCGCGCGGCCTCGGCCTCGCGGCGGCCGGCGGGCAGGCCGTGAAGGTCGACCCGCGGGAGACCGAAGGGCCCGGGCGGGACGATCCGCTGGACCGGCTGCTCGCCGGCCAGGTGGAAGGTCGTGCGCAGCGACTCGTGGCGCGCCGCGATCTCGCCGAAGCTCGCGTCGAGCACCGCCGCGTCCAGCAACCCTTCGAGGCGCACCGCGGCGGGCATGTTGTAGGCGGGGCTCTCCGGCTCGAGCTGGGCGAAGAACCAGAGGCGCTCCTGGGAGAACGAGAGGGGCAGGTCGCGGTCCCGCGGCACCGGCACCAGGGGCGGAGCCGCCGTGCCCGATCCGGCCCGGCGCTCCGCCTCGACGGCGGCCGAGAGCTCCGCCACGGTCGGAAGCTCGAACAGGGCCCGCACGGGCAGCTCTACTCCGAAAACACTCCGCACGCGGGAGACGATCCGCGTCGCGAGGAGAGAGTGGCCCCCGAGACGGAAGAAGTTGTCCTCTACGCCGATCCGCTCCCGGCCGAGCACCTCGCCCCAGATCCCGGCGAGCACCTCCTCGGCCGGGTTGCGGGGGGCGACGTACTCGCCGGCCGCGGCGGTTCCGGGCTCGGGCAGGGCCTTGCGGTCCACCTTGCCGCTGGGGGTGAGCGGCAGCTCGTCGAGCACGACCCAGGCCGGCGGCACCATGTGCTCCGGCACCCGGGCGGCCAGGAAGGCGCGCAGCTCGGAAAGGTCGGGAGCGGCCCCGGCCCGGGGCGCGACGTAGGCCACGAGGCGGCGGTCTCCGGCTCCCCCATCGCGAGCCACCACCACGGTTTCCCGCACCCCGGGATGCGAGGCGAGGACGGCTTCGATCTCGCCCAGCTCGATGCGGAAGCCGCGCACCTTGACCTGGAAGTCGAGGCGGCCGAGGTACTCGACGGCGCCGTCGGGCAGATGGCGGGCGAGGTCGCCGGTGCGGTAGAGGCGGTCGCCGGCCGCCCCGCCGCAGGGGTCGGGCACGAAGCGCTCGGCCGTGAGGTCGGGGCGGTTGAGATAGCCGCGGGCGAGTTGGACGCCGCCGATCGAGAGCTCGCCGGGGATGCCGGCGGGCACGGGCTTGAGGGCGCGGTCGAGCAGATGGACGCGGGTGTTGGCGACCGGCCGGCCGATGGGGACGATGCCGCCGCGGGCCTCGACCTCGCAATTCCAGGCGGTGACGTCGACCGAGGCCTCGGTGGGGCCGTAGAGGTTCTCCAGCCGGGCGGCGATGCGCTCGCGGAAGCGGCGGCGCAGCTCGGGGGTGAGGGCCTCGCCGCTCGCGACCACCAGGCGCAGGCTGGCGCAGCCGGAGAGGTCCGGCTCCTCGAGGAAGGCCTGGAGCATCGAGGGCACGAAGTGGATCACCGTGATGCGCTCGCGCTCGATCAGCCCGGCGAGGTAGGCGCTGTCGCGGTGCCCTCCGGGCCTTGCCACGACGAGGTGGGCGCCGGTCGAGAGGGGCCAGAAGAATTCCCAGACCGAGACGTCGAAGCTGTAGGGGGTCTTCTGGAGGACCGTGTCCTCCGGGGTGAGCCCGTAGGCCTCCTGCATCCAGAGCAGGCGGTTGACGATGCCGCGGTGGGGGATCGTCACGCCCTTGGGCTTACCCGTAGAGCCGGAGGTATAGAGGACATAGGCGAGGCTCGGGTCGGGCAGATCGGCGCGGCTCGCCGGCTCGCCGTCGCCTTCCCATCCGTCTTCCAGGAAGAGCACCCGGGCCTCGGTGGGCGGGAGAGCCGGCAGGAGGCGCTCCTGGGCGAGCAGGACGGGCACGCGGGCGTCTTTGAGGATCCAGCCGAGGCGCTCGGCCGGGTACTCGGGATCTAGAGGCAGGTAGGCGGCTCCGGCCTTCTGCACGCCGAGGAGCGCCACGACCATCTCGGCCGAGCGCTCCATCAGCACGCCCACGGCCGTGTCGGGCGCGACACCCAGATCGAGGAGATGGGCGGCCAGGCGGCCGGAGAGGAGGTCCAGCTCGCGGCAGGAGAGCGTCCTGCCCTCGAAGGTGACGGCCGGAGCCTCGGGTGCCCGGGCCACCTGCTCGGCGAAGAGGGCGGGGAGCGTCAGCCCGGGCCGGCGCTCGACCGCGGTGTCGTTCCAGCCGAGCCGGAGCTGGTGGCTCTCCGGGCCGGAAAGCAGCGGCAGCTCGGAAAGCCGCGCCTGCGGGTCGCGCACCGCACCCTCGGCCAGGAGGCGCAGGTGGCCGAGCAGGCGGGTCATGGTGGCCGGGTCGAAGAGGTCCCGGTTGTACTCCAGGTTGGCGAGCAGGCCCGAAGGGGTGTCGGTCAGGGCCAGGTGGAGGTCGAAGCGGGCGGTGCCGCTCTCGGCGGGCCGCGGCAGGAACGTGAGCCCCGGGATCTCGACCGCGCCCCCCGGAGCGTTCTGCTGGACCAGCATCACCTGGAACAGCGGCGTGTGGGCGAGGCTCCTTTCGGGCTGCAGCTCCTCGACCAGCTTCTCGAAGGGGAGGTCCTGGTGGGCGTAGGCGCCCACGGTCCGGTCGCGCACGCGCCCGAGCACTTGGGCCAGCGCCGGGTCCCCGTGCATCTCGACCCGCAGGACGAGGGTGTTGACGAAGAGCCCGATCAGGCGCTCGACCTCGGGGTGGTTGCGGCCCGCGATCGGCGAGCCGACGAGCAGATCCTCGACACCGGTGTAGCGGTGGAGGAGCGCGCCGAAGAGCGCAAGGAGCGTCATGAAGGGGGTGACGCCCTGCCCGAGGGAGAGCTCCTGGATCTCGCGGGCGAGGTCCGCGGGCAGGAGCGAGAAGGCGTGGGCGCCGCGCAGACTCTGCACGGCTGGCCGGGGCCGGTCGGTGGGCAGGTCGAGCACGAAAGGCGCCCCGGTGAGGCTCTGGCGCCACCAGCCGGTCTCCTTCTCCAGGGTGGCTCCGGAGAGCCAGCCGCGCTGCCAGAGGGCGAAGTCGGCGTACTGGACGGGGAGCTCGGGCAGCGGCGAGGGCACGCCTTCGGTGGCGGCCCGGTAGAGCTCGGCCACCTCCTGCATCAGCAGGGCCATGGACCAGCCGTCGGTGACGATGTGGTGGATGCTGAACAGCACCACGTGGCGCTCGGGGCCTAGGCGCAGCAGGGCGCTGCGCAGCAGGGGACCTTCTGCGAGATCGAAGGGCTGGACGGCCAGGTCCCGGGTCAGCCGGGCGACCTCGGGCTCGACGGCGTCCGCGGGCAGGCCGTCCAGGTCCACCCGCGGGGGCGCCACATCGAGGGTGGGTGCGATGCGCTGGACCGGGCTGTCGTTCACCCGGGGGAAGGAGGTGCGCAGCCCCTCGTGGCGGCGGACGACCTCACTCAAGCTCGCGGCCAGGGTGGGCACGGAGAGGGCGCCGCGCATCTCGATCGCCAGGGGCAGGTTGTAGAACGGGCTGTCCGGCTGGAGGCGGTCGAGGAACCAGAGCCGCTCCTGGGCAAAGGAGAGCGGCAGCCGCTCCGGCCGTTCGGAGCGGACTAGCTGCGGGACCGCCAACTCCGCCCCCTGGAGCCGTTCGATGACAGCGGCGAGGCCGGCCACCGTCGGGCTCTCGAAGAAGTCGGGGAGGGGGAGGTCGACCTCGAAGCGCCGGCGCACGCGGGTCAGGATCTGGATGGCGGACAGGGAGTGCCCGCCCAGGGCGAAGAAGTCGAGGGTGGTGCCGAGGCCGGAGAGGCCCAGCACCTCTTCCCAGATCTCCAGCAGGGCCGACTCCGTCTCGCTCTGCGGCCCCACCGCCGGCTCCGCCGTGGCGTACGCCGCCTCGGGCTCGGGCAGGGCCTTTCTGTCGATCTTGCCGTTGGGGGTCAGCGGCAGCTCGGAGAGAAAGACGAAGGTGTCCGGAATCATGTAGCCCGGCAGCGACCCGGCCAGGTGCTCCTGGAGCGAAGGGACGGAGACCTCGTCCGACGCCACCACGTAGCCGCACAGGTACTTCTGTCCCGAGCGGTCGGTGCGGGCGAGCACCACGGCCTCGCGCACGCCGGGAGCCCGGGAGAGCTGGCTCTCGATCTCGCCGAGCTCGATGCGGAAGCCGCGGACCTTGACCTGGTGGTCGCTCCGGCCGAGGAACTCGATCTCGCCTTCGGGCAGCATCCGCCCGAGGTCGCCGGTGCGATACAGCCGCTGTCCCGGACCCGAGAACGGATCGGGCCGGTAGGAGGCCGCGGTCTTCTCCGGATCTCCGGCATAGCCGCGCGCCACGCCCACGCCGCCGATGTAGAGGTCCCCCACCACACCCGGAGGCACCAGCTCCTGGTTGCCGTCCAGGATGTAGAAGGTGTTGTTGTCGAGCGGCTTGCCGTAGGGGATGCTCGCCCAGGCCTCGTCGATCTTCTCGACAGGGTGGAAAATGGACCAGACCGTGCCCTCGGTCGCGCCGCCCAGGCTGATCACGCGCAGGTTGGGGAAGAACCGCTTGGCGCGCTCAGGCAGGGAGAGCGGGATCCAGTCGCCGCTCAGGAAGGCGATCCGGAGGTCCTCGCCGCGGAAGCCCGGGTCGGTCTCCTCCAGGTACTGCACGAGGAGGCCCAGGGTCGAAGGCACCGAGTTCCAGAACGTGATCTTCCGTTCGACGGCCAGCCGCAGCAGCGCCGCCGGGTCCTGGATCTCCGCCTGGCGGGCAATGACCAGGGAGGCTCCAGCGCCCAGGGCACCGAAGACGTCGTAGACCGAGAGGTCGAAGCAGATCGAGGAGAGCATCAGCACCCGGGTTTCGGGTCCCACCTCGAATTCGCGGTTGACCCACGCGATCAGGTTGGCGGCGCTGTGGTGCTCGATCATGACCCCCTTGGGGGTGCCGGTCGAGCCGGAGGTGTAGATCGTGTAGGCGAGGCTGTCCGGCCAGGGGCGCACCGGCACGGGCGCGCCGGAGAAGCCGTCCAGGTTCGCGGGCAGCTCCTCGAGCAGGAGCGAGACCGCGGACTGCCGGACGATGTGTTCCTTCCTGGCCGCGGGGTAGGTGGGCTCCATGGGCACGTAGGCCGCACCCGCCTTGAGCACGCCCAGGAGGGCCACCACCAGCTCCGGGGCACGCTCGAAGCAGACGCCCACGTTGTCGCCTGGCCGGACCCCCTGGGCGAGGAGATGGCGGGCGAGTCGGTTGGCCTCGCTCTCGATCTCTCCGTACGTCAGGGAGCGGTCTCCAACCAGCACGGCGAGACGCTCGGGAGCGCGGGCCGCCTGCTCCTCGAAGAAGCTGTGGAGGGGGCGCTCACGGGGATAGACGCGGGCCGTGTCGTTGTAGACGTGGACGAGCTGGCCGCGCTCCTCGCCGGTGAGCAGGGCCTCGGTGCCGAGCGGCGCTTCGGGATCGCGGCGCAGGGCCTCCAGGATGCGGTCGTAGAGGGCCAGCGCCCGCTCGACGTCCGCCGCCTCGAAGTGCCGCGGCAGGTACTTGAGCCGCAGGAACGGGTTGGCGAGCGCGGCCGAGACCTCGAGATCGAACAGCGTGTTCGTCATCTCGTCGCTCTGGAAGTCCGGCAGCTCGCGGGAAGCCTGTCCCATCCTGGGGCGGAAGAGCACGTTCTCCCGGACTTCCTCGATGAGGTGGAAGTCCATGAAGTTCAGGAGCGTGTCGAAGACCGGGTTCTGCGCCGACTCGCGGGCGCCGACGATCCCCGCGATGTCGACGAGCGGGATCTCGTGCTCCTTCTCCACGGCCAGGAAGCGCGCCACCCGCCGTGCCAGGGTGGCGCCGGATTCGCCCGGCTCCAGGCGCAGGCGGATCGGGAAGGTGTTCAGGAAGCAGCCGACGATCTTGTCGCCGTCCGGAATCCCCGGCCGGTCGTGGGAGACGACGCCGGTCACCACGTCCTCCTCGCCGGAGGTGACGCGCAGCAGGTGGATGTGGGCGGCCAGGAAAAGCGCCTGGAGCGGCACGGAGAGCTCCGCGGCCCGCTCGCGCAGGCCGAGCAGGGCCTCGCGCGAGAGCGGCCGGTAGAGTGAGCGCATGCCGAAGGCCGATCGCTCCCGGGTGGTGGCCCGGTGGAACGGCAGCTTGTTGCGGCTGGCGCCGGCGAGCGTGGCGAGCCAGAAGGACTCCGTCTCAGGGGCGCGGAGGCGGCCGAGCGAGATAGCGAGATAGTCCTTGTAGCTGCTCGCGAGCGGCGCCACGGCCTCGATCCGGTCGAGGTCCTCGCGGGCCAGGAGCTCGTTCAAGTCGATCCAGAAGGTCAGGTTGCTCCAGCCGTCGAGGATCGCGTGGTGCCAGGTCCAGACCGTGACGAAGGAGTCTCCCTCCAGGCGGAAGAGCTTCAGGCGCCAGAGGATCTCGCCGCGGAAGGTGAACTTGCGGCGCAGGTCTTCGGCCCGGTAGCTCTCGATGCGCCGCCGCTGCTCCGCGGCCGGCAGGCCGGAGAGGTCCTCGACGTCCCGGACCACCGGCACGCTGCGGTGCACCACCTTCATCGGCTCCTCGAGCTCGTCGAGGTGGAAGGTGCTGCGCAGGACCTGGTGGCGGCCCATGACCAGCTCGAGCGCCCGGTAGAAGCCGTCGAGGCTGGGGATGGAGAGCACGTAGGCGTGCTGGTCGTGGTAGACCGGCTGCTCGGGGAGAAGAAGGGTGTAGTAGATCATCCCCTTCTCGACGCCGGAGAGGGGGAAGAAGTCCTCATATCCCTCGGGGAGCTTCGCGCGCTGGCGCGGGTCGGCGAGCACGGCGCGCTGGAGGCGCTCGATCTCGGCGCGGCCCGCGGCGAGATCGTCAGCCTGGGAACGCTCGGACCGGGTGGCGATCCTCCCGGCGAGCGACCCCACGGTCTGGTGCTTGAAGACGTCCTGCACGCGCAGGTCGGCGCCCAGGCGCTCGTTGACCCGGCTGACCAGACGGACGGCCTTGATCGAGTCGCCGCCCAGGTCGAAGAAGTTGTCCGCGAGGCCGACCCGCTCCACTTTGAGCAGCTCGGCCCAGATTCCGGCCACGACCTGCTCCAGGGGGCTCTGCGGGGCGATGTAGTCGCGGACCGCGGTGGCCTCGGGAGCGGGCAGGGCGCCGCGGTCGACCTTGCCGCTGGGGGTGAGCGGCAGCCCGTCCAGCACCACCCAGGCCGGCGGCACCATGTGCTCCGGCAGACGGGCGGCCAGGAACGACCGCAGCTCGGAGATCTCGACTGCGGCATGGAGCGCGGCGTAGGCCACGAGGCGTCCGTCCTTGGCGACCACCACGGTCTCCCGGACCCCGGGGTGCGAGGCGAGCACGGACTCGATCTCCCCCAGCTCGATGCGGAAGCCGCGCACCTTGACCTGGAAGTCGAGGCGGCCGAGGTACTCGACCGCGCCGTCCGGCAGGTAGCGGGCGAGGTCTCCGGTGCGGTAGAGGCGTTCTCCGGCCTCCCCGGGCACGAAGCGCTCGGCCGTGAGGTCGGGGCGCCGCCAGTAGCCGCGGGCGAGCTGGACGCCGCCGATGCACAGCTCGCCGGGGATGCCGATGGGCACCGGCGCAAGCGCGCGGTCGAGCAGGTGGATGCGCGTGTTGGCGACCGGCCGGCCGATGGGAACGATGCCGCCGCGGGCTTCCGTGGCGCAATTCCAGGAGGTGACGTCCACCGCGGCCTCGGTGGGGCCGTAGAGGTTTTCCAGCCGGGCGCCGAGCCGCTCGCGGAAGCGGCGCCGCAGCTCGGGAGTCAAGGCCTCGCCGCTTGCCACCACCAGGCGCAGGGAGGCGCAGCCGGAGAGGTCCGGCTCCTCCAGGAAGGCCTGGAGCATCGAGGGGACGAAGTGCATCACCGTGGCTCGCTCGCGCTCGATCAGCTCCGTGAGATAGGCGCCGTCGCGGTGCCCTCCGGGCCTTGCCATGACGAGGCGGGCGCCGGTGATCAGGGGCCAGAAGAGCTCCCAGACCGAGACGTCGAAGCTGTAGGGGGTCTTCTGGAGAACCGTGTCCTCGGGCGTGAGGCCGTAGGTCTCCTGCATCCAGAGCAGGCGGTTGACGATGCCGCGGTGGGGGATCATCACCCCCTTGGGACGGCCGGTGGAGCCGGAGGTGTAGAGCACGTAGGCCAGGCTCTGGTCGGACAGGCCGGACCGGACCGCGGGCGCGCCCTGGTCCTCCCAGCCCTCCTCCAGGCAGAGCACCCGCGTCTCCGCGAGCTCCAGACTCCCCAGCAGCCGCTCCTGGGCGAGCACCACGGGCACGCGGGCGTCTCCCAGGATCCAGCCGAGGCGCTCGGCCGGGTACTCGGGATCGAGGGGAAGGTAGGCCGCGCCGGCCTTCAGTATGCCCAGGAGGGCCACGACCATCTCGGCCGAGCGCTCCATCAGCACGCCCACGGCCGCGTCGGGCTCGACTCCCAGAGCGAGCAGGCGGGTGGCCAGGCGGCCGGAGAGGAGGTCCAACTCGCGGTAGGAGAGCGTCCTGCCCTCGAAGGTGACGGCCGGGGCCTCAGGAGTTTGCCTCACCTGCTCGGCGAAGAGGGCGGGCAGGGTCAGCCCGGGCCGGCGCTCCACCGCGGTGTCGTTCCAGCCGAGCCGGATCTGGTGGCTCTCGCCGTCGGACAGCAGCGGCAGCTCGGAGAGCCGCGCCCGCGGGTCGCGCACCGCCCCCTCGGCCAGGAGGCGCAGGTGACCGAGCAGGCGGGCCATGGTGGCCGGGTCGAAGAGGTCCCGGTTGTACTCCAGGTCGGCGAACAGGCCCGAGGGGGTGTCGGTGAGCGCCAGGTGGAGGTCGAAGCGGGCGGTGCCGCTCTCGGCGGGCCGTGGCAGGAAGGTGAGGCCGGGGATCTCCACGGCTTCCACCGGCGCGTTCTGCTGCACCAGCATGACCTGGAAGAGCGGCGTATGCGCGAGGCTCCTTTCAGGATGCAACTCCTCGACGAGCTTCTCGAAGGGGAGGTCCTGGTGGGCGTAGGCGCCCACGGTCCGCTCGCGCACCCGCCCGAGCGCTTCGGCCAGGGTTGGATCGCCCTGCATCTCGACCCGCAGGACGAGGGTGTTGACGAAGAGGCCGATCAGGCGCTCGAACTCGGCGTGGTTGCGGCCGGCGATGGGCGAGCCGACGAGCAGGTCTTCGACGCCCGTGTAGCGGTGGAGGAGAGCGCCGAAGAGGGCGAGCAGGGTCATGAAGGGGGTGACGCCCTGCTCCAGGGAGAGCTTCCGGAGGTCCGCGGACAGGAAGGCGAAGGCATGGGCGCCGCGCAGGCTCTGCACGGCCGGCCGCGGCCGGTCGGTGGGCAGGTCGAGCACGTGGGGCGCCCCGGCGAGGCTCTGGCGCCACCAGCCGATCTGTTCTTCCAGGGCCGCTCCGGAGAGCGACGCGCGCTGCCAGAGGGTGAAGTCGGCGTACTGCACGGGCAGCTCGGGGAGCGGCGAGGGCTCGCCCGCGGTGGCGGCGCGGTAGAGCTCGGCAACCTCCTGCATCAGCAGGGCCATGGACCAGCCGTCGGTGACGATGTGGTGCAGGCTGAACAGTCCCACGTGGCGCTCGGGATCGAGGCGCAGCAGGGTGCTGCGCAGGAGCGGCCCGGTGGAGAGATCGAAAGGCTGGACGGCCAGGACCCGGGCCAGCCGGGCAGCCTCGTCCTCCTGGAGGGCGGCGGAGAGGCCCGAGAGGTCGACCCATGGGGGCGCCACGTCGAGCGTGGGCACGATCTCCTGGACCGGGTGGCCCGCGACCATGAGGAAGCGGGTGCGCAGCCCCTCGTGGCGCCTCACGACCTCGCCCAGGCTTGCGGCCAGGGCGGGCACCGAGAGGGCGCCGTGCATCTCCAGGGCCATGGGGAGGTTGTAGAACGGGCTGTCCGGTTGGAGCCGGTCCAGGAACCAGAGCCGCTCCTGGGCAAAGGAGAGGGGCAGCCGCTTGGGGCGCTCGAAGCGCCGGAGCGGCGAGGCCATGGCGCCGGTCCCCCGCAGCCGGTCGAGGACCGCGGCGAGGCCGGCCACCGTGGGGTTCTCGAACAGGTCGGGCAGCGGGAGGTCGACCTCGAAGAGGCGGCGCACCCGCGTGAGCACCTGGATGGCGGAGAGGGAGTGCCCGCCCAGGGCGAAGAAATCCTGGGTGGTGCCGAGGCCGGGGAGGTCCAGCACCTCCTCCCAGATTTCGAGCAGGGCCGCCTCCGTCTCGCTCTGCGGCCCGGCTGCCGGCTCCGCCGCCGCGTACGCCGCCTCGGGCTCGGACAGGGCCTTGCGGTCGATCTTGCCGTTGGCCGTCAGCGGCAGCTCGGAGAGGAAGACGAAGGTGTCCGGGATCATGTAGCCCGGAAGCGACCCGGCCAGGTGCTCCTGGAGCGTGGCGACGGACACCTCCTCCGAGGCCACCACGTAGCCGCAGAGGTACTTCTGTCCCGAGCGGTCGGTCCTGGCGAGGACCACGGCCTCGCGCACGCCGGGAGCCCGGGAGAGCTGGCTCTCGATCTCGCCGAGCTCGATGCGGAA
>DATHUD010000879.1:0-5178 GCA_035462575.1 Thermoanaerobaculia bacterium
GAATCGCCACCGCCGCCGCGGCCCCCACCTCGAAGCGAAGCCGCAGTCCGGCCGGCGAGACCTCCAGGAACAGCCGCGGGCTCGACGCGCAGTAGGGGAAGCAGGCGGGCGGCGAGGTCAACCGCGCGACGAGCTCGCTCAAGACGTTCGGGGGAGGAGCCCCGGGTTGGGCCGTGGCCGGCGCCTCCGCGGCCGGCGCCTCCGCGGCCCGCGCGCCCGCCGGAACGCCGAGCAGCAGGGCGGCCAGGAGGAGCGCCGCGGCGGCCGGCAGCTTCCGCCACGGGAGACGCACGCCGGGCAACTCCAGCGTGAGGAGCACCAGCAGCACCAGAAGCGCCGCGCGGACAAAGGTGAGCACGAAGCCGGCCGCGGGAGAGAGAAGGAAGAAGCGCACCCGCTGCGAGCTTTCGACCGGACCGTTCCAGCGCAGATCGACCTTCGTCCACTCCCACTCCGGCAGGCCGGGACCGGTCGTCACCACCGCCCGGGGATCGATCTCCGGAGGTTGCCGCAGAGACCGGATTCGGGAGTCGTCCGGAGGCGGTGGGGGCGGCGGAGGGGGCGGAGGAGCTTCCATCGCCACCCGCGGATCGTCCTGGGGAACCGGGGCCTCTTCCACGACCCCCTGGACCTCGTTTTCGTCATTGTCAAAGGAACCCAGCTTGCTGGCGTTCTCCCGGGAGAGCGATTCGCCGTACGAGGCCTTGAGAGTCCGGTCGTCCACCTCCCCGCTGCCTCCGACGGACGCCCAGGGCTGCTCCAGCGCCGGGTAGAGCGCCTTGCGCACCTGCCCTGCCACGAACGCGATGGCCAAGAGGACCAGCACGGCCCGGGCGAGCATCGAGGCGGCGCGCACCAGGGCCCGCGCCCGGCCGTCCCCCGGCAGCAGGCGGCGGAGCGCCTCGAGCGACAGCACCACGACCCAGATCCACCGCGGTGCGTCGGCCTCCTGCCAGGTGAGGACCATCGCCGCGAGCGCCACGATCCCCCACTGCGTGCCCCACAGGTGGCGGACGGCCAGAGCGATCAGCAGCACGAGGAACAGGTCGAGGAGCGTCCATTCGGAGATCCAAGTGCCCGGCACCTGATCGACCCCCGTGGCACCCAGAATCCGCCAGCCGGGCGGCAGGTGGAGCTCGCCCGAGACCTGCTGGAAATCGTGATCCCAGCCCACGGCCGGCAGCGCGCCGCGCCCCTCGATCCGTCCTTCCGCGCCCAGCAGCACCTTGCCCTGGCGCACCTCGATGCCGGCCCGGTCCGTGCCCGGACGGCGGGTGATCACCTGCTCCCGCCCGGCCACGGCCACGCGCTCCAGACGGACGGGCGGGGCCATCTCCAGGCGCCAGCTCCGGGTGAGCGTGCCCGTGAGCTGGTCCGCCCAGGTGTAGCCGCCGCCGTCGAAGTCGAGCCAGAGCACGCGCGCGAGCGTCAGCCGGTCCGGCGCCGGGTCCGAATCGCCGCGCCGCCGCCCGGCCAGGCGCATCGTCTCGCCGGGGCGCACGCGGTAGGCCGGGAGCGCCCTCCAGTCCTCCGGAAGGCGGGTCTGCTGGGGATCGACGGCGGGCACGCCTTCGACGTCGGCCACGCGCAGGCTGGGCCGGGCTTCGAACACCCAGACCTCCTCGGCGGCCCAGGGACCGCCCGGGTCCGGCGCCGTGAGCGCCGCGGCCGGTCCCTCGTGGCGGGCCGTCAGCTCGATCGTCCACGTGCCGGGCCGGGCCGCACCTGCACGCGCAGGCGCCCGCCGGGCTCGATGCGGGCGGGCAGCGGCGCGTCGAGCGACACCGGGAGGAAGCCATCCGGGAGCGCCCGTCCGAGGAGCACCTCGCGGGCCTTGCCGGCGACCGAAAGCTCGATCCGCGTCACCAGGAGGAGCGGCACCTCGTCGATCACCCGCCGGTGGACCACCACCTCCAGGCTCTCCTCCGCGGCCTCGGCCGAGCGGGAGCGCTGAAGGAACACGCGGCCTTCGGCATCCCGCTCCGGGAACGGCAGGGCCGCGCCGCGCACCGAGAGAGCCACGAGCCCGGTTTCGGGCGGCACCGCGAGCGATTCGGGCAGGGCGTCCCACCGGAAGGAGCCCTCCACTGTATGGCGGCCGGCCGGCAGCCAGATCCCGGGCGCGCCGTCCCACTCCAGGGAGGCCGCAGGCTGGGCATCTACACGCAGCTCCAGCGGCCAGCGGCCCTCCTCGCCGGGCAGCCAAACGAACCCCGGCTGCTCGAGCGTCCACTCCTGCCGGAACCGCCCCTCCCGCTCCCCGAGATCGAGCGCCAGCCGTCCCGGCCACGCGCACCGCGTCTCGGCCGCGCTCCCGTCCTGCCCGGACCCGAGCAGAAACGGGCACAGGCGGTCCTCCCGGCCATCGAGCGCCCACTCCGTCCAAGGGCGCAGAGGCTCGGGAACACGGTCCTTCGGAAGACGCTCCGCCCCGGCAGGCAGAGCGGTCAGGCACAGCACGACCAGCAGGGTGGCGCGACGGTCCATGAACCCTCCTCGTGAGATTCCCTCGGAAGCTTGGACACCGATGGTACCGCAGAAGGAAACCGGGTGGGGGCTGGGCGTCTGCGTTCGAGCTTGTCCTGGGAAATTCAAGCTTGCTCCGCCCGGACAAAGCTTCGATTAGCCGAATCAAGCGTGGATTCCGTCGAACCAGGTTTGAACGGTCCCGCGCAAGCTTGCCCCGCCAGATCGAAGCTCAAGCACAGAGGTTCGAGCTTAAACCGCCGGAGAGAAGCTTGTGACGGACCAACCCGAGCTTGCCTCGCCTCATCGCAAGCTTGCGCACGGGCGGCCAGGCTTGGAAGGAGCCGCGTCAAGCTTGAGCGCCGCGCGGCAAGCTTTGCCCGCGACGGTGGAAGCTCATTTCGCTCGTCTCAAGCTTGAACGCGGCGGAGCAAGCTTGTTTTGGAGGATTCAACCTTCAGGCTGGCGGCGGGAGACCAGCGTGAGGTGTCCTGAGACTCGATCTTGGATAAAGGCTTCGCCCGGTTCAGCGCGAGGCTTGGCAACGCGCCTCTCCCTCGCATTCCGTCGCTTTGGTTGCGTAAACTTCTCGGGAAGTTCTCCTTCCGGCGCTTCTCTTTACATCGGTCGGCATCCGCCCCGGAGGGGGCGGCGGCATGTAGCCAGGGGCGAAAGCCCCTGGACAGACGCCCACCCTACCCCATCAAAGCCCCGAGGAGGCGTAGGCAGTTCCGCGCACCAAGGCCAGGAAACTGCCTACGGGACCGCTTCCCAGGGGCTGACGACTCTGGCTTAGGCAACAACCTACCGGAGTGGTAGGCTAGAAAGGGACTCATCAGTATGGCAGTCTAGCACGAACTGCTGGCGCAGCCGCTAAGGAGCAATCCTAGTTCTCAGTAAGGAATCGATACAATGATTTCCAAGTATGAGCTTGACCTCACCTTCTATGAATGCGATCGCTGTGGGACGTCTCTCAGGGTCAGGTCAGACTATCTTTACTGGTTCTCGGGTCCAGATGATCCCGAGTTCTGGTGTCCCTCCTGCGAAGACTTGCCGATAGCATCTTTGGTGGGCATACCGGCTCAAGATCTACCGGAAGCTCTCAGCCTTTTCAATGAATTCACACTCCGACCGGTGCCTGACATAAAGAGCGGAGAAGTTCGCGACATCGAAGACGCGAACCAGCTCTATCGCCCTTACACCAAGCGCAGCTTCCTGACTCAATATCAGGCATGGCTGTGGCAGGGGGGTTCAGAAAGTACCTGCCAACGCGAATCTTCAGTGCTTCGAACGGCTAAATTTGATCTCCAGACCCAGAAGTATACCGCCGAATGCCAAGTTAGAATCGAGGACAAGTGCGCAGGCCTTGCTTGTCAGTTCCTGCAAGCAGAAGTGATCAAACCGGTTGACTCAACGTGTCTTGTCATCCAGGAACTGTGTCAAATCCAGAGACGCTCCCGCTTTGGCCTCTGCCAGACCGGCGATGAAGCTCAGATCCTCAAGTGGTACCTATTGTTGACAGGTGGAATTCACTGCCCAATGCTGATTCCGCAGCCTTCGGTATTCAGCGGCGAGCGGCGACCTGACTTTCTATGCTACATCCCCGTTAGTCGGAGGCCGGCTGATCGCGGATGGCGTTCGTCCAGGGGACCGCGTCGCTCTCTACGCTCACCGGAGCGCGCCCCTGGATGGCTGGGAAGAATACAGCCAGAGGGTTCTTTCCGAACGGCGTGCCTGTCGCCGTGTCCGACGAGGATCTGCGGCGGCCATGAAGGCATGGCACGGGGGACTTCAGTCCGCGAAGGGATCCTCGACTAGGAAAGGATTCCGAAATCGGACGCCCTCCAATTCGCGGTCGTGTTGGAGATCTTCACTCAGCAGCAGCGTTGCCCCGGCCTGCTTCGCAACAGCCCACTGCATCGCATCCCAAAAAGAAAGGCTGTGGTTCTCGACAGCTCGCACGGCAAGATGGAGGCTGGCGGGCGTGGCGGCAACCACTGGGAACAAGGTCTGCCAGTCGTCTATGTGAGCTGCTGCCTGGGAGGCGGTCAGCTTGCGTTTGCGTGTGGTTGAGGCGAAGAACTCGCAGAGGGTCTGCAGGCTGAGAAAACAGTCGCTCAGGGCCGCTTGACGCACAATCTCTCGCGCCTTCTCCTGCCGCTCTCCGGCATCCGCATCGATCGTATAGAATAGGATGTTGGAGTCGAGACTCAGCCGCTCAACGCTCATAGAGCTCATCCCGCGAAGGGGCTCGGCCTCCGAGGTGATGGCTCTGGGTAAGGAGACGTTCCAGCGCCGCTTCCTGAGCGGCGCTCAGAGCCCGCTCCTGCCGAGGCAACGGGGAGAGAAGCGCGATCGGTTTCCCACGTCGCGTGATGACGATCCGCTCCCCCGCTTCCACCGCTTTTACATAGCGGGCCAAGTGTTGATTGACTTCCCGCAAACTCACTCGCTGCTCCATGAACCCTCCTCATCACCTTCAATGTAGCACGTAGCACATGGAAGGGAGAAACGGGTGAACCCGGGCTTGGAATTACGTGCTGGCGCCGAAAGGTCAACGATTCGGCGCCGCGGCCGAGCCCTGCAGGACGATCTCGACCCGGCGGTTCTGGGCCTTGCCCGTGGCCGAGTTGTTCGAGGCGATCGGCCTCGTTTCGCCGTAACCCTGGGTCTCGACGCGACCGGAGGGAACGCCGCCGGCCACCAGAATCG
>DATHUD010000880.1:0-11620 GCA_035462575.1 Thermoanaerobaculia bacterium
CTCGGGTAGCAGGGAGGCCGTGTAGAGAGTGTCCCAGCCGAGCAGGAGGATCGCGGCATCCGTGCAGAGCATGCCGTGGACCTGAAAGTCAGGTAGAGGAAGCGCCCGCTGCGAGTCTTGACTCAAAGGTGGCGCGAGAGAAACCACGCGAAGCTCGTGGGAGGCGCTGCCCGAGAACCCGACTTCATAGGCCAGGTAGGACGGCGTAGCGCAGAAGGAGCCGTCGGAGTCGGCCAGCAGCGGGTTCGCGGTCAAGGCTACGAGTGCAGCCATTCCGATCCGTAGCAGTCTCATGGCTGTGGTTCCCAACCACTTTCTCGAGCTCTCTTCAATAACTCCTCGCAACGAGCTCGGGCTTTACGAAGTGTCAAATCTCGATCCTTCGACCCATCCATCTCGCGATCCCACCATTCGTTCAATTCGCGCCGGCTACAAAGGGCACTCATCTTGCGAATAAGATCATCAGCCTCTCGGCCGTAGACATCCAACTCGTGCTCAACAATATCTGCAAGCGGGTGGTCGCCCTTCTTGCCGTTCATCTCCATCTTCCCCTAGAAGGATTATACCTCGGGATTCATCCCTCCTGAATGCTTTTGGCCGCGGCCCGGACACTCGTCAGCTCGGAGCGCTCCCCAATGTAGAGACGTCCCGTGGGGCGTCTCCGAATCGGGAAGGACGGTCCGGACTGGCGAGAGATCCCGCGGCACGTTCTTGTTTTCTGGGGGATTTCGCCGCCCCCGAGACGCCCCACGGGGCGTCTCTACATTGGGGGGACCTGCTGGAGAAGATTTCGCCCGGATTTCCCCGCACCCGCTACGACGAAGATGTGTATAAGAGGGTGGGTTTCAACCTGGGGCGGAGAAGGGCAATCCCAATCGGCGTGGACCTCACACGAGACGGCGTGGACCTTCACCCAGGGCGGGACAGCGTGGACCTTCACAGCCCAGGTTAGAAACCTGGGGCTATCGACGGATGTGCCTGAAGGCACGGTTCGGCTCTCGCGGCGGACTCGAATAGAGTACGGCCGAAAGGATGGGTCGTCCCATGGCGAAGAGCTCTCAGTCCGAAGCGCGGGTGGTGGTCGTGGGGGCGGGGATGGCCGGGCTCTGCTGTGCCCTGGAGCTGCAGGCCAAGGGCATCCCCTGTCTCGTGGTCGAAGCGTCGGACGGGCCGGGGGGCCGGGTCCGCACGGACAAGGTGGACGGCTTCCTTCTGGACCGGGGTTTCCAGGTCCTCCTGACGGCGTACCCGGAGGCCCGGCGGGTCCTGGATTACGACGCTCTGAAGCTCCACACCTTCCTCGCCGGGTCGCTGGTGCGGATCGGCGGCAAGTTTCACCAGGTGGCGGACCCCTTCCGCCGCCCCTGGGCCGCGCCGGCCACTCTCGCGGCGCCCGTGGGGAGCCTCAAGGACAAGCTCCTGATCGCCCGCCTGCGCCGCCACGTGCGGGAGGGATCGCTCGACGACCTCTGGACGCGGCCGGAGACCTCGACTCAGGACGCCCTCCGGGGCTTCGGCTTCAGCGACAAGATGATCGGCTCCTTCTTCCGCCCCTTCTTCGGCGGGATCTTCCTGGAGACGGAGCTCGCCACGTCCAGCCGCATGATGGAGTTCGTCTTCCGCATGTTCAGCCTGGGAAAGGCCGCGCTCCCCGCCGCCGGGATGGGAGCCCTCTCCGACCAGCTCGCCGCGCGGCTCTTCGCCGGAACGGTGCGCTACGGGGCCCGGGTCGAGTCGGTCGGGGACCAGGAGGTGCGGATTGCGGGAGGCGAGCGCATTCCCGCCAAGGCCGTGGTGCTGGCGACCGAGGCGCCCGAGACGGCGCGGCTGATGCCCGGCCTCCACGCCCCTGGATTCCACGGCACGGCCTGCCTCTATTTCGCGGCGGACAAGCCGCCGGTGACGAAACCGATCCTGATTTTGAACGGAGATGGGGACGGCCCGGTGGACAACCTCTGCGTGCCGAGCGCCGTGGCTTCGTCCTACGCCCCGGAGGGCAAGGCGCTCGTGTCGGCCACGGTCGTGGGCGGGGCCGAGGCGAACGAGAAGGAGCTCGAGCAGGAGGTGAGGAAACAGCTCCTCTCCTGGTTCGGCCCCGAGGTCACCGGCTGGCGTCTCCTCCGGATCTACCGCATCCGCCGCGCGCTCCCCGCCCGGCGGTCGCTCGAACCCGTGAGCCTCCCCGTCCGCCGCCGCCCCGGCCTCTACTTCTGCGGCGACCACCGGGATTCGCCCTCGCTGCAAGGGGCGCTCACCTCCGGACGGCGGGCGGCGGAGGCGTTGCTTCAGGATTGGGGACGGCTGTGATCAGACAAGTCGGGGGCCGGAATTCACCGGTGTGCTCACAATCTCCAGGAACGGAAAGATCGCAAAGTCTCCAGGATTGAACGTGGCAAGGCGCTGCACGCCGGCAAGCTCCAAGGTCGCTGCAAGGGCGGTATCGAGGATCCTTTTCCGGCCTAAACCCAAAGTCGCCATGAGATCCAGCGTCCGCGGCAGAACGTCGGGAGACGGAAGAATTCGCGTGACCTCACGCGCCTCCCAGAGCTCCCAGGCCGTTCGGATCGCCTCGTCCATCGAGAGCGGACGCTCGAACCGCCTGGGGTCTGTCACGATATGCAGAAACTCGTGAACGACCTGTGGCGTTAAGCCGAGGGCTCCGCCACGGTCCCGAATCTGCTCCTCGAAAAGGCGGCGCGCCAAGGTGTGTCGAGGCGTCCCCTCCATCGCCCACGCGATCAATACATCCGTGTCGACCCCGAGGATCACCGATCGCGCATCTCGTCGAGGAGCTGCTCCCGGGTCCAGGGTTCGAGCAATTGGCCGCTCCGATGCGGTCGCATCTCGAAGATCGATCGCCCGGCTCCCCTCCTGCGTCCCAGGTACTCGGACATGGCTTCTCGGATCAGCTCCGCCACAGACCGCCCTGTCCTTACAGCAAGCAGCTTCAGGTCGCTGTAATCCTTGTCATCGACATGAACCGAAATCGGCTTCATGAGGTCATCCTATATCGGAAACTGATATAGGTCAAAGCTGCCCACCCTCACCCACGATCGCCACCCCGCTCGACGTCCCCAGCCGGGTGGCCCCAGCCGCAATCATCGCCCGGGCAGCCGCCACGTTGCGGATGCCGCCGGAGGCCTTCACCCCGATCCGGCCGGCGGCGGTGCGGGCGAGGAGGGCGATGTCCTCGACGGTCGCCCCGCCTTTCGCGAAGCCGGTGGAAGTCTTGACGAAGTCGGCGCCGGCGGAGACGACGAGCCCGGTTCCTCGCGCCTTCTCCTCCTCCGTGAGGAGGCAGGTCTCCAGGATCACCTTGAGGATCAACCCGTCCCGCGCGGCGCGCACCCCGGCGACCCAGGAGGCGAGGTCGTCGAGGACGCGGGCGTCGTCCCCGCTCTTCAGCCAGGAGATGTTCAAGACCGTGTCGAGCTCTTCGGCTCCGTCCTCGATCGCCCGGAGCGATTCGGCGAGACGGACGGCCGGGTGGACGTAGCCCAGGGGAAAGCCGATCACGGTGCCGGCGTGGACGGGGGTTCCGGCGAGCCCCTCGGCGGCCAGGGGGACGTACACCGGCGGGATGCAGACCGAGGCGAAGCCGTGCTCGCGGGCCTCGGCGATCAACCGGGCGACCTCCGCGGCGGTCGCCTCGGGCTTCAGCAGGGTGTGGTCGATATAGGAGGCGAGAGGCCGCTCCATGGGCGTCACTTTCCGGTGGCGGTGACCGCCGTCGCCCCCTTGCGGCGGGCCCGGCCCAGCTCGACGCCCGTGTAGTAATGGGTGAGGATCTCCTTGTAGCTGTGCCCGCGCTGCGCCATGCCGTAGGCCCCGATCTGGCACATGCCCACGCCGTGGCCGAAGCCCTTGCCGGTGAAGAGCCAGCCGGCGGGCCGCCCCTCGGGGGCGAGGCGCTTGGCGGTGAAGAGCGTGTCGGGCACGTCCAGGGTCCAGCGGATCGCGAGGCCGCCGACCTCGACCGTCTGCCCGTTCGAGCCCTGGATGCGGATCTTCCCCACCCGTCCGGACTCGCCGCGCTCCAGGATCTCGAGGTCGCGGAAACCGACGCCCGGGAAGCGGGTGCCCACCTGGGACCCGAGCTGCGCGTCGGTGCGGAAGCGGGTCCAGGAGCTGTAGGGGCTGCTGCGGTCGAAGGCGACGCCGTCGAGATCCACCTCCTGGGCCGCCGCGAGGAGGCGGTCCCCCTGCCGGAAGAGGGTCAGGCGGTCGCCCGGCAGGAGCGCCAGGCCGGCGCTCAACATCGCCTCGCCCTGGCGGCGGAAGGTGGAGACGCCCTGGGGAAGCGCGAGGGCCTTGTCCTCCTTGCTCTTGCTGTCGCGGATGGTGAGCGTGCCGTTCGCCATGGAGAGGAAGGAGACGTCCTCGCGCTCGACCACGCGGAGCAGCTCGGCCAGAGCCAGGAGCATGCGGTCGCTCTCCCGCTCGGAAAGCGGCTGGTCGAGGGGACCCGAGATGAGGCCGCTCCGGATGAGGTAGGCCGCCCGGCGGCGGTCGTCCTCGTTCCAGTCCGGCGGCGGATTGCTCAGGAGGTACCGGACATCCTCGGGCGCGAGGAGCAGGCGGGCGTCGAGCGCCAGGTCGAAGGTGGAGGCCACGAAGCGCTGGACCTCGCGGCGGTCGAGGGAGGCCAGCCGCTCGCGCGGGGCCGGGGGGAGCCCGGCGAGGAACGCCAGGTGCTCCAGCCGGGCGGACAGGGCCTCCACGGGCGACACTCCGGCCGTGGGCGGCAGGAGCTTCCACGCGAGACCGGCGGCGAGCTCGATGCCGGCCGGCAGATCCCCCTCGATCCGGGCCATGCCCGTCTCCATACAGGGGACGGCGCGCAGGTAGGGCTCCTCTTTCAGGGGGAAGATCACGTGGACGTCCTCGGTGTGCCCGCCGCAGGTCGAGCTGTAGAGCGCGTCCACGAGGTCGCCGCGGTAGAGGAGCACCTGCCCGGCGGTCTCGCGGATCGCGCGGTCGGAGAGGTGGTGCTCGACGGCCATGCCTTTGTAGACCTGGCAGCGGGGCGTCGAGCAGATGTCGTACCCCTCGCGGGAGAACTCGCCCAGGTTCCGGAGCGTGTAGGTGCGGGCGGCCACGGCCTGCGCCTTCAGGGCCTCGATCTGGTTGTACTGCTCGGGCCCCATCTCGCTCGGCACGACGCCCCGGAGGTAGTCCTCGACGGGGAGCTCGTTGATGAGGTTCAGCATCCCCCGGTCGTTCAGGAAGACCAGGATCCGGCCGCGGTAGCGCTTCCCCTGCACCCGGACGGAGCTGCCCGTGGGCGACACGGAGAGCCACCGCCCGGGGTAGACGGCCGTGGTCTGCCCCTGGGTGATCCGGAAGGCCGGCTGGGACACGGCGGAGCCTTCGTTGACGACGAACGCGCCCGTGACCCCGATCGTGGCCAGCCGGCGCATCTCCTGCTCGGCGGCTTCGCGCGTAGGATATTGGCCCAGGCGCACGCGGTAGAGGTCCAGGTCGGCGTCGAAGTTGGCCTCGCCGGGCTGGCCGGTCTCCCGGGAGAGGCGGCGGGCGAGGTCCTGGGCCTGGCGCTCGTCGCGCAGGGCGGCTACCTGCAGGCGGTAGAAGCCCTTCTGCGCGCTCGCCGCGGCCGGGGCCACGGTGAGGGAGCCGGACACGGGCAGAGGCTGGCCGTCGACCGCGGCCGAGAGCGGCTCTTCGCAGCAGGGGAGGGTCACGGATTCGAGGTCGCTCGCGAGCCCCACCTTGAGGATGAGGTTCTCGGCCGGCCCGATCTCCGGCGTCTCCGGCTCCCGGGGGGTCTCCTGCACGGGGGGAGCCGGTTGCGGCGCGGGCTCAGGCGGCGGCGCCGGGGCCGGCTGCGGCGCGGGCACCGGCACCCGGGTCGCGGGAGGAGGAAGCCTTCGGGCACAGCCCGGGATCATCAACAGGACGAGCACGGCGGGAAGAAGCTTCATTCTCACGCGGTCTGCACCTCGAGACGTTTCCGCATCTGCATCTGGACCTCGCTCCGGACCAGGGCCACCAGCGCGGCGCCCAGAGCCACGGCCAGGAGCGCGTTCGGAATTCCTTGCGCGAAGAGGAGGAGGAGCTGCGTCGCGGCGCGCGCGGCCGGCGCGTCGGACAGCAGCAGGTCGACGACGATCGAAAGCAGGAGGAACGCGAACGCCAGGGCGGCCGCGACCAGCAGGAACAGGAAGAACAGGAGGATCACGGCGCCGAGCCGCCGTCCGAGGACGGAGAGCCCCAGGCGCGAGGCGGTCCGGACGGAAGAGCCCTCGCGGGCGAGGTCGGCCTGGGCCACGGAGAACCAGAAGGAGAAGATCAGGGCGAGGAAGCCCAGGGGGAAGACCCCGCCGCAGCCGATCCCCAGCGCCGCGCCCGCGCCCCACGCCTCCGCGCCCTGGGCGATCGAGGCGATCCACAGCGCGATCACCCCGCAGACCAGCGCCGCCACGACGCAGAAGAAGAGGAAGAACCGGAAGTAGCGCCCGACGTAGCGGCCGCCCCAGCCGAAGAAGTCGCGCACGCTGAAGGTGCGGAAGAGGAGCGAGCTCTTCGGAGGGCCGGGGAGGGCCTGGCGGTCCGCCGTCCACAGCACCCCGTACGTCCCCGCCTGGAAGTAGCAGTAGACGACGTAGGCGAGGGTCCACAGCGCGAGCATCGCGACGAGCGAGAGCAGGAGGATCGGAGGAGCCTCTCCGATCCGCGAAAAGACCCTCCCGAGGACCGGCCTCCCTTCGACGAGCGCCCCAGGGCCCGCGAGGATCGCGGCAGGCGCGGCGAGCCCCAGGAGGAGGAGCGCCGGGACGAGCAGGGACTGGAGCCACTGCATCAGGACCAGCTCCCAGTTGGCCGACAGGTTTTTGAGGCCCCGGCGCAGGCAATCGACGGCCGAGAGCCTCATCGCAGGTGGGCCCCGTGCACCGCGTGCTCGCGCCGGAAGTCCTCGACCGCGTCGAGCACCACGGGCTGGGCCATCTCGTAGAGCCGGCTCACCAGCATGGGAGTGAGCCGGGTCCCGAGGAGAGCCGTCTCCTCGACGCCGGGCGAGGCCTCGGGATCGCGCCCGCGGTCCAGGCTCGCGGCGCGGGGCTGGGCCGCCCGGGGGCGCGCGCTCTGCGCGGCCTCCAGGCGGTAGTTGGTGGTGAAGATCGTGGGCAGCCGCCTGGTGTAGCGGGTGTTGATGATCAGGTAGAGGATGTCGCGCACCCAGGGGGTGGGCTGCTGCGCACCCAGCTCGTCCAGCACCAGGAGCTCGGCCTGGGCGAGGGGGTCCAGGATCTGCCGCTTCGACTCCTCGGAGCCGGGGTCGAAGGTGGCCTGGATCTGGTGGATGAGCGAGGTGAACTCGACGAACCGGCCGTGGACCCGGTGGCGCTCGACGAGCTCGACGAGGACGGCCACGGCGAGGTGGGTCTTGCCTCCTCCCGGGGGGCCCACGAAGAGCAGCCCCGACTGGCGGAAGCCTCCGCTCTCCTGGAGGAACTCCTCGACGTAGCGCTCGGCCGTCTGCCGGGCCCGCAGGAGTTGGGGATCGGTGCGCGAGGAGCTGCTCGACACGTGGAAGTTGGACAGCCGGCAGTGCCGGTACCGCGCGGGCACACCGGCGGCGGCGAGGAGACGGGGCACGACGTCTTTCTCCCGGCAGGAGCAGGCCCGGGCCGTTCCATTCCTCCCGTCCGCCACGATGACCCAGCCGCGCCCGCCGCACTGAGGACAGGGCTCTTCGTTCACTTCGTTGACCGGCACGCAGAAATCGTAACACGCGCATCCCGGCATTCCGGTCCCGGAAGGCCAAAAAACAAGCGCCCGGAGAAGCTCCGGGCGCGGATCGAGTCGAGGAAGGGTGAGGTTCTATCGGACCTTGCTCAGAGGCCCGCCGTGGAGCTTGACCAGGGCGTGCTTGCGCTCGGAATCGGCATGGCGCTCCTGGGCGTCGCGCCTCACGTGATCGAGGAGCCGCTCGACCTGGATCTGCATCTTGTCCATCTGCTCCTTCATGTTGAGGATCACCTCGACGCCCGCCAGGTTCACGCCCAGCTCGCGGGTCAGCGTCAGGATGATCTCCAGGCGGCGGATGGCTTCCTGGTCATAGAGGCGCGTGTTGCCGGCGCTCCGGGCGGGCTTGATCAGCCCTTCGCGCTCGTAGAGCCGGAGGGTCTGGGGGTGAATCCCGTAACGCTCGGCCACCACGCTGATCATCACGTACGTCTGTTCGGTCTTGCGCCGTCTGCCCGGCATCAGGACTCCTCCTGGACCGGCACCGCCGTCGCCCCCACCCGCTTCGGGATGTCGACCTTCAGGATTCCCTGATCGAAACGGGCGGAGATGTTTTCCGTGTCCACCGGCGACCCGAGGTCGAAGACGCGGCGGAACGGCCCGTAGCTCCTCTCCATGCGGAGGAAGTTCCGGTTCTCACCCAGGGGGTGCCGGAGGCCCGAGAGCTCGAGCCTCCGGTCCTTGACCTGGAGCTGGATGTCCTCCCGCCGGACTCCGGGCAGCTCGGCGAAGAGGAGATAGGAGTCCTCGGTCTCCAGCACGTCGACCGAGGGGGCCCAGGTGCCCGGCAGGCCCCCATCCCGTTCGTCGTACTCCGAGGGGAGAAGCGCCTGCTCGAAGAGGCCGTTGATCCGGTCCTGGATGCGAGCCAGCTCTTCGAGGTAGATCTTCTTGAGCGGCGCCATGGCTTCGGACCTCGGCTCAGCGCTTCTCGTCCACGTCCACGTACTCGGCGTCGATCACCTCGTCCGAGGCGCCGGCGCCCTGCGGCCCTTGCGGCCCGGCCCCGCCGGCCGCACCCGCCGCGCCACCCGCGCCCGCGCCGGCCTGCTGGTACATGGCCTCGGCCAGCTTGTGCGACGCGCGGCTCAACTGCTCCGCCGCCTGCTCCATCGCCGCCGTGTCGTCGCCCTCTAAAGCCTGCTTGGCCTGAGCGACCGCGCGGTCGATCTCGCCCTTGGCCTCGGGGGAGAGCTTCTCCGTGTGCTCGTCGTAGGTCTTCTCGGTCGAGTAGACCAGGCTGTCGAGCTTGTTGCGCGCCTCCACCTGCCGGCGGCGCTCCTGGTCCTCGGTCCGGTGCGACTCGGCGTCCCGGACCATCCGCTCGATGTCGGTGTCGGCCAGGCCGGACGACGCGGTGATCGTGATCTTCTGCTCCTTGCCGGTGCCGAGATCCTTGGCCGAGACGTGGGCGATGCCGTTCGCGTCGATGTCGAAGGCCACCTCGACCTGCGGCACGCCGCGGGGCGCCGGCGGGATGCCCACCAGGTGGAACTTGCCGAGCGTGCGGTTGTCCCGCGCCATCTCGCGCTCGCCCTGGAGGACGTGGACCTCGACGGAGGTCTGGTTGTCCGACGCGGTCGAGAAGATCTCGCTCTTCCTCGTCGGGATGGTCGTGTTGCGCTCGATGAGCTTCGTGAACACGCCTCCCAGAGTCTCGATGCCGAGCGAGAGCGGCGTCACGTCGAGCAGCAGAACGTCCTTGACCTCCCCGCCGAGCACGCCGCCCTGGATGGCCGCGCCGACCGCCACGACCTCGTCCGGGTTGACGCCCTTGTGGGGCTCCTTGCCGAAGAAGTCCTTGACCACCTTCTGGATGGCCGGCATGCGGGTCTGGCCGCCCACGAGCACGACCTCGTCGATGTCCTTCTGCTCGAGCCCGGCGTCCTTCAGGGCCTGGCGGCAGGGCGCGATCGAGCGCTGGACCAGGTCCTCGACGAGCTGCTCGAGCTTCGGCCGGGCCAGCCGGAGATTCAGGTGCTTGGGGCCCGAGGCGTCCGCCGTGATGAACGGCAGGTTGATCTCGGTCTCCTGCGCGGAGGACAGCTCGATCTTGGCCTTCTCCGCGGCCTCCTTGAGGCGCTGAATCGCCATCGGATCGTTGCCGAGGTTGATGCCCTGGTCCTTCTTGAACTCCTCGAGCAGCCACTCGATGATCCGCTGGTCGATGTTGTCACCGCCCAGATGGGTGTCGCCGTTGGTCGACTTCACCTCGACCACGCCCTCGCCCACCTCGAGGATCGAGATGTCGAAGGTGCCGCCGCCGAAGTCGTAGACCGCGATCGTCTGGTCCTTCTTCTTGTCGAGACCGTAGGCCAGAGCCGCCGCAGTCGGCTCGTTGACGAGCCGCTCGACGGTCAGGCCCGCGATCCGGCCGGCGTCCTTGGTCGCCTGCCGCTGGGCGTCGTTGAAGTAGGCGGGAACGGTGATGACCGCGCGGTCCACCTTCTCGCCCAGGTAGTCCTCGGCGGCCTGCTTCAACTTGCCGAGGATCATGGCCGAGATCTCGGGGGGCGAGAACTTCTTGCCCTCGACGAGGACGCGAACGTCGCCGTTCTCCGCCCGCTCGATCTCGTAGGGCACCATCTTCATCTCTTCGTTCACTTCATTGTGCTTGCGCCCCATGAAGCGCTTGATCGAGAAGACGGTGTTCTTGGGGTTGGTGACGCTCTGGCGCTTGGCAACCTGCCCGACCAGACGCTCACCGCTCTTGGTAAAGGCTACGACCGAGGGGGTGGTACGGTTCCCTTCGGCATTGGGGATGACCTTCGCCTCGCCGCCTTCCATGACGGCAACGACGCTGTTGGTCGTTCCCAGGTCGATTCCGATGATTTTGCTCACTGCGCTCTCCTCCTCCGTCAGGGATCTCGGGGGTAAACGCCTCAACGGGCCGTCCGCCCTGTCCCTTCAGAGTCTAAATCTTTAGTGACGGCCAGTCAATTTTCCGTCCCATGCTTGTTGACAATCCAGGACGCAGATTTATTCCGGCCCGCACCCCCGCCGGGGAGAGGGACCCGGGGGGAGCCGTCAGTCGAGGAGGACGAGCGGCGCGGCGGCCGATTCGGGGGAGACGGAGACGAACTCGGGATCGAGAAGGAAGTTGCCGGTGATGGCCTCGTTCGCCTCGGCCTCCGGGACGGGCTTGCCGTTCCGCACGGGCACGAGCGCGTAGCTCTCCTCGCCGGGCGTGTATTCGAGGGGGAGGCCGAGGGGGTCTTCGAGGTCCGCCTCGGCGAGGAGCCCCATCTCGACCAGCTCGCCGAGCCGGTCCGGGAAGCTCCCCTTGAGCAGGAAGTAGGTCTTGGCCGCGCGGTCGATCTTCAGGTAGAGCGCCTCCCTCTGATCCCGGACGAGGGCGGCGCGGTCGCCGTCCTCCCACGGGAAGGGGAGGAGCATGGAGACCGGCGAGACCCAGAGAACGGCGAGCAGGAGGGCCGCGAGGAGCGCGCCCAGGAGCTTCCCCGTCAACCCCTGCGCCGCGGGCGCGGCGGCCGGCGCCTCGACCTTCATCCGGCGGAAGGGTCCGCCCGTGGCGTCCGGATCGGGGGGCACCGCCACGGCCACGGCGGCGGGCCGGGGGACGGCGACGACGGGCCGTGCGGCCGGCGCGGGGACCGCCGGGGCGGCGGCCGGAGAGCTCGGGACCGGGCGAGGCCCCGGGCGCGCGGCGGCCGGGTGCTCCTCCGGCACGGGAGCCGCGATCCGGGTGGCCGGTGGCGCGGCCGGCGAGGGGACGGCCGCGACCGGCGGCACCGGCCGTGGCCCCGGCGGAGGCGCGGGCGGCTGGGGCGGCGGCACCTCCGGGAGAGAGTTGATCAGCAGATCCTCGACCGAGATCGGCTGGAAGCCCTCC
>DATHUD010000881.1:0-4945 GCA_035462575.1 Thermoanaerobaculia bacterium
GCTGCGTCTTGCCGGTGCCGGCCTCGCCGGTCAGGAGCAGCGGTTTCTCCATGGCGATCGCCATGTTGACGATGGCCCCCAGCTCGGGGTCCAAGTAGTAGCGTTCGGTGCCCTGGAACTCCATGTCGTGCGTTCTCCTGATGGCGAAATGGCCGCGGCGCGGCGTCGCGGCGCACAGTGTAGCAAAGGAGCAGGCCGCCCGGGCGCCGGGGGCGTTCGGCTTACCCTTCCTGGGCCTCTGGAGCCACCTCGAACCCGCCCCAAGTTGGAGATTGAGTAACAAAATGAAAGCCAGCAACGCCTATAGGCTTCACCGGGACCTTGCAAGGAAATCTCAGATAGGACTCGGGTTTCACGTCCGAAGCTCTGCGATGAATGGAGCCGATGCGATACGTACTGGCAGCCTGACTTGGAAGGAGCATATCGATGTTGACACGTTTAGGGCTTTCGTTGGCAATTTTGTTCACGGGGTCAGCGCAGGCGGAGACGATTACGGTCGGCCTTGGCGGCGACTTTGCCACGATCAACGAGGCACTGGCTGAAGCGTCCAGCCATCGCCCTCGCTATGTGCAGGGAGGAGAGACTGTAGAGGTCAGGCTGCTCTCTGGCTTCCGGATGGAGGAGCAGGTGATCGTCGAACAGGTTGATCTCGGCTTCGTCAAGATCACCTCCGCGGACCGAGAGGTTCGGATTGTCCGCAGCGAGCTCACGACACAAGTCTATAGCGAGGTTTATCCCGCGTTCACAGCTTTCAGAAATGCCGTCCTTCCAGTCATTGCCGTACTGTTCGACATGGATACGAGCGGTCCAGCCGTCAACCGGACTTGCTTCTTCATCTCGCATGATAGCCGGGCTGACTTCGAGGTAGGATCAGGCTGCAAACACGCCGGAGGAAGGGGGCTCGAAGTTCACAACGGCTCGGTGGTCCAGGCCCGAGAGACGATCTGGACCGATGCCGGCGAGATCGGAATGCGCGTGGCAAACGGCGCTTGGGTTGGAGCGCGCGGTTCCGATGTGAGCGGCGCCCCGACATGTCTGGCCATTGACGGCGGCTCGCACGTCGCAGGTCACGGGATGGCCCTGGACAACTGCACCGGCATCGCCGCGTCGGTCAACCATGCATCGTCCGCCAACTTTTACAAAGCCAGAATGAGCAACGCTGGCTCCCGCGCGCTGTCCGTCCGCTATGCCTCCCGGGTTGATGCGTCTTATGCCTCGATCATGAACGCAGGGAAGGACGCGGTTTATGCCGAAGGCTCCACCGTCGATGTTCAGAGATCAAACCTCAGCGGGGCCGGCGGTACGTCTGTCCTGGCGACCCAAGGGTCTCAGGTGAACGCTTCGTCGGTGACCGCTAACGGCAGCGGGACGGGAGTGCTGTCCGCCAGCGGATCCAGCATCAGTGCGCGAGAGGGTAATTTCTGTGGTGCGAGGGTGAACGGATGCTTTGCGATAGACGGAAGCCGGATCGATCTTCACTCCGCAAAATGCCAGAAAGGAGCAACGCCATCTGCGGCCGACATCGTGATCAAGAGAGGGAGCTTCATCAACGCCACTGGAGCGAAGGGGGGACTGTCGCATACCAGGAATGTGTTGGTTCCCCAGGGGATCATCTTCCAGTAGCCTCAAGCGCCGGCAGTCACTTACCCCGCACCCAGGCGGCGACCGCCGCCAGGGTCCGGGGATCGTGGAGTACGCCGTTGTGGGTCGCGTCCGGAACGATCGTCACGGTGCCGCGGCTGTGGCTGCGGACCGCGGCCTCGTACTGGTCCGCCTTGAAAGCCTCGTCGCGGCTTCCGACGATCACCAGCAGCGGCACGCGGACGGCCGCCAGCGCGGGACGGTGGTCGTCCGGCGCGCTGCCTGCCATGGCGCGGAACGAATACGAGCGCAGCGGCATCTCGGGGGGGAGATTGAAGAAGAGCGTGCGGAGTCCGTTGAACGCCGTGATTCCGACGCTGTTCATCAAGGCAAGACCGAGGATGCGGGGGATATTGATCTGCGCGAATTGGGCTCCGTCTTCGCTCGCTTCCGTGGGTGTGGTCGGAGACTTGATCCCGAGATGTGGCGCGAACAGCAGGTATCCGTCGACCGGCGGCATGCCGGACCGAAGGGCGTAACGCAACGCGATTCCGCCTCCCATCGAGTGCCCGGCGAGGATCACCTTCCCGCCGGGGCGTGTGGCGCGGATCTCCTGGATCACGTCGGCGAGATCGTCTTCATATTGGCCGATGTAGTTGGTATCTCCCGGGCGGCCCTCTGAGGCTCCGTGGCCGCGCAGATCGATCGCGACCACCTCGGCCGCGGCGGCTTCGCGCAGCAGGCCGGAGGCACGGTTCAACGGGAAGCTGCTGCTCAGGACGCCGTGCACGAGCACGATCGTCGTCTTCGAGTCCGCGGCGAGGTATTGCGAGTGGAGCATCGTCCCGTCGCGCATGCGAAAAGGACGCTTCGCCGCCGGATACGGCTGCTCGAAGCTGAGGCGGATCTCTGCGAGCGCCTCCGGCGAGATGTTGGGTGGGGCGGTGAGCTCCGGGTCGCTCCAGAGGATCATTATAAAGGCCGCCGTGAAGACGGCGGCGGTCAGCACCGCCAGCCCGGCGAGGGTTTTTCCAAGGATTCCGGACAGCTTGGGCATAAATTCTCCTGTTTTCGGACGCACCTGTCCCGGACGCTGCCGTCGCAGCGTTGGCGGTCCGTGTCGTAAAAGGTTGCGGTTTTAAGGTGCGGGTCTAGAGGAAGTCCGTCTTCCTCGACTGCAGGTAGAAAGTCAGGCCCAGCATCAGCAGGATCGCCGCGATCTCGATCCACAGCAGCCCGGCGATGGGCTGGCGCCAGACGATGGCGTTGGCGGCGAAGTCCTGGGCGGCGCCGGGGGCGTGCGAGACGCCGTACATGACGCCCTGCAGGAGGAGATTGCCGAGCACCATCGCGCCGATGGTCCAGCCCTGGGATTCGGTCACGATGGCTACGCTGAGCGTCAGGCAATAGCTCGTGAACAGGTATCCTAGGATCACCAGGGCAAAGGGGATGAGTCCGTCGGGGATCGCCCCGCGGCCGGCGATCACCGCGACGGTGCCGATCACCAGGGTGGCCCAGGCCATAGAAAAGATCAGCATGTTCGCGAGGATCTTCGCGCTCGTGTACTCCTTCGCGGAGACCGGCAGCGCCATCACGAAGGCGAGGGTCTGGTCGCTCCGCTCCTGGATCACCGTCATCATGACCAGGTGGATCCCGATCGAGATCACCACCGTGATGAGCAGGATGCTGCCGCCGTAGAATGCTCCCTCGCCGCCGAGTCCGATGGCGAGCAGGGAGAGCAGGCCGACCGCGGTGTACGCGGCGATCGCCCCGCGATTGAAATACCAGTCCTTTTGAATCAGGCGTTTCACCCGCGAGGTGTTCATGCCGCAACTCCTTCCCGTCTCCATTGGACGTTGGTGACGAAGATCTCTTCGAGCGTCATGGGCTCGACCGCGTGGACCCTCGCGCCGGCGTGCTGGTACGCGGCGGCCATCGCGGGCTCGAAATGGTCGGTCGTGATCACCGCCAGCCGGCCGCTGCCACTGGTCTGAACGGTGCGGGGGACCGTGGGCAATGCGACGCCGGTGGGCACCTCGAGCCGGATCCGCCGCCAACGCTCGAGGAAGCTCTCCTTGTCGCCCGTATCGATGATCCGGCCCTGATCGATGAAGGTGATCTGATCGGAGATCTGCTCGACGTCGAGCGTGTTGTGCGACGAGAACAGGATGGTCCGGTCTTCGTCGGCCAGCACTTCCATCAACGCGCCCAGCACCTCGTGCCGGGCGACGGGGTCGAGCCCCGTGGTCGGCTCGTCGAGCACCAGCAACTTTGGGCGGCGCGCGAGGTTCAGCAGCAGAGCCGCCTTGACCCGCTGTCCGTGCGACAGCCCCTTGATCTTCTGCTCCGCCTTCAAGTCGAAGCGCCGGAGCAGTTGCTCGGCGTACGCCTGATCCCAGGCCGGAACCATCGAGCGGACGAAGCCCATGTGCCAGGCGAGCGTGGCGGTCTTGTAGAGGCGCAGGTCTTCGGAAGCGAAGCCCACCTGCTCCTTCACGGCCACCTGATCGCCGGGCATTTCATGCCCCAGCACCTGGACCGTACCGCGATCCTGGTGCACCAGGCCCATCAGGATGCGGATCGTCGTCGATTTCCCGGCGCCGTTGGGCCCGATGAAGCCCATGATCTGCCCGTGCGGGAGCACGAGGTCGATCGCGTCGAGGGTGAAGTGGGGATATCGTTTCGAGACCCCCTCGAACCGTACCGCTGCGGTTGTCATGTCATTCCTCTTCCTTCTCCGTTTGTCGGTTGGCGGCATCGAGCAGCCGGGACACGAGCTGTTCGAACGAAAGCCCGAGTCGGGCGGCCAGGCGGACGGCCTCGTCGAGGAGCGTCTCCAACTCCTGATCCAGCAGCCTCGGACCGAGCCCCGAGCCGTCCGCCACGAACGAGCCCTTGCCGTGCTGAGTCAGGATCACGCCCTCGCGCTCGAGCTCCAGATAGGCGCGCTTGACGGTGATCACGCTGACCTGCAGGGCCACGGCAAGCTGGCGGATCGACGGGATCTCCTGGCCGGGGGACCAGTCGCCCACAGCCACGCGCTGCTTGATCTGCTCCATGATCTGCAAGTACATCGGCCGGGCATCCGCTCGGGAGAGGACGATGTCACTGTGCATATCCATATACTGAGTATACACAGTTGGCGAGGGGCGTCAAGCGACGCCCCTACAGACCGAATTGCCTTGAAGGGGTTCTACGGCTTGATTGCCCGGGTGAAGACGTCCGATTGGTTGTCCGCCGGGTCGAGCTGGGAGATCCGGTTGGTCCCGACCCAGACCGGATGGAACGTCTGCCGGCCGGCGGTCAGGCCTTGATAGTCGCCCAGGAAGAAGCCGCTGAACGTCACCGCCGCGAAGCGCGTGTC
>DATHUD010000882.1:0-15156 GCA_035462575.1 Thermoanaerobaculia bacterium
GGCGACGATCGCGATCGTCGCCGGGATTCCGATCGCCGGGTAGCGGATGACGAATTCGATCCAGATGCGGATGAGCAGGTAGGCGAGACCGCCGTCGCCATCTCCGCCGCCGCCGTCGCTCCCGCCGGAATAGCCCTCGCCCCCGCCCGGCCGGGCTATCGCGCCCGCCGGCACGAGGAGCAGGGCGAGGAGGCCCAGCCCCAAGGCCACGAGCGCCCAGCGGCAAGACCGGACGCGTCCCCTCACGGTGCGCACACCTCGTTGGGGAGCTCGTTGACGTCGTCGGCCCTCCGCTCGAGGGCGGACGCCAGGATCCCGCCCAGCGCCAGGATCTTCCCCGCCACCTCGATCCCGTCCGCTCCGCGCCGGACCGCCTCCGCAATGGCGCCGGTCGCCTGGCGCCACACGTCCGTAGCGGCCAGGGCCTCGACGCCCGCGTCCACGACCACCTCGGCCTCCCGTTCGAGAAGCGAGATGTAGAGGAGGATGCCGGTCCGTCCCGCCGTCCGGTCCATCCCCTTCTCGACGAAGGTGGCTTGGGCGGCCGTCGTCACGTGGCGCAGGAGAGTGGCCCGGCGCGAGAGGAGGCGGGTGAGGGCGGGAATCCGCAACGCCGCGAGGACGGCCAGGGCCCCGGCGAGCACCGGGTCCACCAGGAACCAGGCGAGCCCGAACTCCCAGGGCGAAAAGAGAAGCAACGCGAGGGTTCCATACCCCGCCACGATCCCCGCGAGAAGAGCCGCCGCGAGATATGAACCCGACCGGGCGCGCACCGCCACGACCAGCTCGGCGCTGCTCGACGCCTCGACGGCGTGCACGGCCTCCGCAAGCGCTTTGCGAGACTCGTCCGTGAGGAAGGGTTTGGCCATGGTGGTGACGATCGGATTCGATCTGATTCGAGGCGTGAGTGTATCGCAAGCCGTCGCCCATCCCGTTCGCCCAGGGTTTCCACCCTGGGTAAAATTGGAGACCATGACCCTCCCCCGCCACCTCGTCCCCCGCGCTCCTCTTTCTTGGGACCGCTGGGACGACATCCCCCCGCTCCCCCCCTTCCTTCTCGCCGACGGCAGCGGTCCGGCCCTTCAGCAGACCGTGGCGCGGATGTGCTGGGACGACGAGGGTCTCCACGTCCGCTTCGAGTGCGAGGACCGGGACGCGTGGGGAACGTTCACGCGGCGGGACGATCCGGTCTGGCAGGAGGAGGCGGTCGAGGTGTTCCTGGCACCGGGGGAGGAAGATCCGGTGCGCTATGCCGAATTCGAGGTGAGCCCGGCGGGCGTGCTCTTCGACGCCCTCATCCACAACCCGACCGGGCTTCGGGCGGACCTGACGGCGGATGTCTCCTGGGACTGCCCCGGGCTCCGCTGGGAGAGCGGGCGAGGGATGGAGCGGCAGGACTGGTGGGCGGTCCTTTCCATCCCCTGGGCGGGCGTCGCGCCGGCCGTCCCGGTCCCCCGGGTCTGGCGGGCGAACCTCTACCGGATCGAGCGCCCGCGGGACGGCGCGGCCGAATTCAGCGGCTGGTCGCCCACGCTCACCACCCCGGCCGACTTCCACAAGCCGGCCCGCTTCGGCGTGCTGGAGCTCGCGGGCGGCCTGCCGGCGCGGGCGTAGTATTCTTCGCCCGCCCCATGCCCCCCCTCCGCCCGAGCTCGCCCGCCGCCGTCTCCGCGTCCCGACAGGTCTGGATCCTCTTCGCCATCGGCCTCGCCATCTCCCTCTGGATGGTGGCGCGGAGCCAGGTGGCGGGCGATCAGTTGAACCTCCTTGCCCGCGGATGGCTGCTCGCCGAGGAGGGGACGTGGATCTCCTATGGAAATCCCATGTCCACCGGAGGAAAGGCCCCTGGAGGGATCACGAGCGTGCTCGTGGGGCTGCCGCTCTTCCTGTGGAAGGACCACCGCGCGGCGACCCTGCTCGTCCTCCTCTTCCACGTGGCCGGGTATCTGATCCTGGACGGCACACTGAAGCGGATCATTGCTCCCCGGGAGCGCGTCCTCTTCTCTCTGCTCTACTGGCTGAACCCGTGGCGGCTCTACTTCTCGGCGTTCCTCTGGAACCCCAACTACCTCTTCCTCTTCGGCGCCCTTCATCTATGGTCGTGCCTCGTCCAGCGCGAGCGGGCCCGGTTCTGGCCGTCCTTCCTTCACGGAGCGGGCCTGGTGCTGGCGTTCCAGATCCACGCCTCGTTCCTGTTGCTCGTCGTGGCCTCCGGCCTGCTCTGGCTGCGGGGATACTGGAAGCCCCACTGGACGGCCGGCATCGTGGGCGGCCTCCTCGCCGCCGTCCCCCTCGTCCCCTGGGCGTTCGACCTGGCGAAGGACCCCGCCATCTTGACCGAGGCCGACAAGGGGTTCCTCGGGCGCGGGCTGCTCTACGTCTTCCCTCTCCTGCGCGGCCTTCTCTACTGGCTGCGCTACGCCTCCATGGCTCTTTCGGAGAAGATCGCCCTGTTCGACTTCTCAGACCTGTTGGGGCATGAGGACCGTCAGCTCGGTCCGGCGGTGACCGCGGGGCTCCGCGTCGTCCTCTCCCTGACGTTGATCTTTCCCCTGCTGGCGAACGTCTGGCTCTGGCGGAGGAGGGGCCGGGGCTGGTTCAAGCGGCTCGCGCCGGAGGCTTCGAGCCGCACCTGGCTCGAGGGGTATGCCGTCTGGAGCTTCCTGGCGGCGGCAGTCGTCTTCTCGCTCTCGCCCACCACGATCATGATGTGGCAGGCGCTCCTCCTCCTCCACGCCGCCGTCCTCCCCGTGGTCCTCTGGGCGGGAGCCCTCGGCCGCACGCGCCGGCGGCCCCTGGTGGAGAAGGGGATGCGGATCTACGCGATCGCCGAGATCGCCCTGCTGGTCGTGATCGCGCTCGGAAGCCCGCAATACCGCTGCAAGGGCCATGACCCGCAAGGCCGCGACAGCTTCTTCTTCCCTCTCCGCTCCGACCACCCGATGTTCCACGAGTTGGGAATCCAGGAGACCTGCCCCTGGCCGCTCAACCAGCCGGGGAAGTGGTGGCCGGACGTGTTGCCGGAGGGGGAGGGAGGAACACGGACAACGCGGACGAGCACGGACCCGCAAGGACGCACACCTCGCTCGCCCTGATGTCCGTGCCAGTCCTTGAAGGTCCGTGTCCGTCCTTTTCGAAGCCCCCTACTTCTTCCGCCCGTGCTCCTGCCGGGCCTCGTAGACCATCTTGTAGAGAAGCCCGGCGGCGATGGCTCCCAGCGGGGGGCCGATCAGGTAGACCCAGAGGTCTCTGTAGCTGTCCGCGGCGAGCGCGGGGCCGATCGTGCGGGCGGGGTTCAGGCTCGCGCCGGTCAGCGGGCCGCCCATCAGGATGCAGAAGACGAGGGTGAAGCCGACGGCCAGGCCGTCCACCGGGGTCGCCTTGCCGGAGACGCCGGCATTCATCACGGTGTTCACCAGGAAGAAGGTGAGGATCGCCTCGACGAACAGCGCGATGACCGGAGTGATCGTGATCGAGATGCCGCCGGCCGTAGTGAGGGTCTGGGGGGTCGTCACGCCGAGGCCGGTCTCGGCTCCGCCCAGGACCCAGCGCAGGGCGAAGGCGCCCACGATGCCGCCCAGGATCTGGAAGACGATGTAGGAGAAGGCCCGGGCCGCGTCGATCTTGCCGGCCGCGAGCACGCCCAGCGTCACCGCCGGGTTGATGTGGGTGCCGGAGATGTGGCCGTAGGCGTAGGCGAAGGCCACCACCACAAGACCGTAGGCGAAGGCAACACCCACCAGGCCGCCGAGGCCCAGGACCCCGGCGCCCACCCCGATGAAGACCAGGGCGAAGGTGCCGATGAATTCGGCGAGCAGCGATGTCGATAGCTTGCCGTACATGATCAAGCCCTCCTTTAGCTGGCAGACCGGTCTTCGGGCACGCCACACCCCGTGACGGCCCGGTAATTTTCGAAAACGGCCGGCCCAGTCTACTCCAGGCGGGTGACGGGAGAAGAGGCGGAGATCCTGGGATACAATCCGCGCCCTATGGCACTGTTCCGGCGCAAGTTCCGTCTCACCGCCTGCGCAACGACCGGCGGCTGAGCGGCCAAGATAGGTCCGGGGGACCTTTCAACGATGATCGGCCCGCTCGTCCGGCTCGCCGGACGGGATGAGAGGATCCTCGTCGGTCCGGAAACGGCCGACGACGCCGGGGTCTATCTCCTGGGGAGCCACGCCCTCGTGGCCACGGTCGATTTCATCACCCCGGTCTGCGACGACCCGCGCCGCTTCGGCCGGGTGGCGGCGGCCAACTCGCTCTCGGACGTCTTCGCCATGGGCGGGCGGGCGCTCTTCGCGCTCAACCTCTGCTGCTTCCCGGAGCTCGAAGGGGAGGGGGCGGAGGCCCTGTCCGGCATCCTCCAGGGCGCGGCCGGCGCTCTCGCCGAGTCGGGCGCGGTCCTCCTGGGCGGCCACTCGGTGCGGGACGACGAGCTCAAGTTCGGCCTGGCCGTGATCGGCGAGGCGGACAAGGACCGCCTGCTCACCAACGCCAAGGCCCAACCCGGGGACCGCCTGCTCCTCACCAAGCCGCTCGGCACCGGCGTTCTCGTCAACGCCTTCAAGGTGGACAAGATCGACGAGGCCGGCCTCGAGCCCGCTCTCCGGGAGATGGAACGGCTGAACGCCGAGGCCTCGCGCCTCGCCCGCGCCCACGGCGTCCACGCGGCGACCGACGTGACCGGCTTCGCCTTGACCGGCCACGCCCTCGGCATGGCCAAGGCGTCGAACGCCGCCATCCGCATCGTCTTCGAGCGGCTGCCCGTCCACGAAGGGTTCTACCGGCTGGTCAAGGCCGGGGTCACGACCGGCTGCACGGTGGCGAACGAGGACAACGTCCGCGCCTCCCTGGAGATCAAGGCCAGGCTCGACCGGCTCCAGCGCGAAGTGCTCTTCGATCCCCAGACCTCGGGCGGCCTCCTCCTCTCGACTCCGCCCGAGAGCGCCGCCGCCCTTCTGGAAGCCCTTAGCACCTCGGGCCACACCGCCGCCGAGATCGGCGAGGTGCTGCCGGGACCGGCGCGGGTCGAAATCGTCTAAACCCCCAACTGCCGCTTGAGCTCTTCGAGGTCGGCCGCGATCTGCGCGACCATCTCCTCCAGCCGCTCCACGCGCGAGGCGAGGGCGGGGCGGGCGGGGGCGGACGGGTCGGCGGGAGGCTCGAAGACCCGCCTCTCCTCCGGCTCGTCGATCGTCTCGCCTACGAGGTGGGCCCAGCGGACCTCCTTCTGACCGGGCCGGCGGGGAAGCTCCATCACCAGGGGCTCGTCATCCGCGGCCAGGCGGCGGAGGATCTCTTCCAGCTCCTCCAGGGAGGCGAACGGGTGGAGGCGCTCGCTCCGGGAGCGCAGCTCCCCCGGGGTCTGGGGGCCGCGCAGGAGGAGCAGGGTGAGGAGCGCCTTGGCCGCCCGGTCGAGCCCCCAGCGCCGCACGACGCTCTGCTGCCAGCGCTCGGTGCGGGCGCTGTCGCTCCTCCAGACGAGCACCTCCTGGCGCATCCGGTCCAGGGCCTCGACCACCTGGGTCTCGGTCAGGCTCATCACCGGCTCGCGGTTCGTCTTCTGGTTGCAGGCGGCGATCAGGGCGTTGACGGTCATGGGGACGGTCTCCGGGTTCGTCTGCTCCTTCTCGAGGAGCGAGCCGAGGACCCGGATTTCCGCGGGGTCGAGCTTTCTGGGAATGCGTGTGGACATCGGGCGGGGATCTCCTTCGGACGGGGAGATCTTACCGCCGCCCGGAGCCGGAGGGCGAACCCACGGTCGCCTCTTGATTTCTACTTGGAGTGGTGCCATAGTGGCGGAAATTTGATGGCGCACAGGACAGGTTGGACGCGGTTTCAAGAGAATCACCCTGCCGACACACCTCCCGCAGCAACCGATCAAGAGCGCAATACCCCTGTAGATTTGGATCGAACCGAGGATACCGAGGCACCCGAGGGATGAGTAGCGAGAACGCCTAGGAATCCCGGAGATCGAGCCCGCGCACGGCTCCTTGCAACTCAACAGGGCGCGCAGGAAGACTCCGGAACCCGTGCGGGCAGGAGGTCGATTCAGAGGTTGATGAATTTCATCGATTGGTTTTAGCCCCCTTCGTGGGGTTGGAGGAGCGCCGCTCTGCGGCGAACAAAAACAACCTGTTTTTCTGTTGCAAGGAGCAAGAGCATGTCTGAACAAGGTGTTGTGAAGTGGTTCAACGACGCCAAGGGGTATGGATTCATCGTGCGGGAGCGGGGGGCGGACGTGTTTGTCCACCATGCCTCGATCATCGCCGAGGGCTTCCGGACCCTGTCCGAGGGGGATCGCGTCAGCTTCGAGGTCGTTGAAGGCCCGAAGGGTCTGCAGGCGAAGAACGTCGTCAAGATCTCCTGACCACTTCATATTCGACATAGCGCGCCCCGCCCCGGGATCCCTTTCCCCCTGGCGGGGCGTTGTCGTTTCCGGAGCCTTCCTCGCGACGGAACCCCGCCCTGGTTTCGTATACAAGGACGAACACGGACCCAAGGGACGAACACGGACCTGGGAATGGGGGGACTGCCATGCCACGCAGTGCGATCGCCGGGTTGATTCTGGGCGTCTTTCTCGCGGGAGGGGCCTGGGCCGCGGAGCGGCCGAACATCGTCTTCATCACGTCCGACGACCACCGGTGGGACGCCCTGGGCGCGGCGGGAAACCGGGCGGTCCACACGCCGGCCCTCGACCGGCTGGCCGCGGACGGGATCTACTTCCGCCAGGCCACCGTTCACGTCTCGCAGTGCCTGCCCAGCCGGGCGACGCTGCTGACCGGGCTCACCGCCCACCAGCACGGAGCCTTCTCCCACCAACGCCAGCGGCCCGACGCAATGCGGCGCGACGCGTGGAGCGATCTGCCGACGCTTCCGGGGCTGCTCCGGCAGGCGGGCTACACCACCGTCCTCACCGGCAAGTGGCACCTCGAAGCCGACCCCTGGCGGACCGGCTTCTCCCGCGTGGGGCGCTGGTTCCCCTTGGGAGCCCCCCTCTACAAGGACCCTCTCCTCGCCCGGGGGGAGTCGCGGGAGATGGTCGAGGTGAAGGGTTACACCCAGGAGATCTTTTCTGAAGACGCGATCGCCTTCCTGGAGAGCCCGGAAGCCAAGGCGAAGCCATTCTTCCTCTGGCTCGCGTTCACGGCCCCGCACGTTCCCTTCGAGCCCAATCCTCCCCACCTGGAGGCGCACTACAAGGACAAACCGGTCGCCGACCTCCTGCCCGCCGGGTTCCCGAAGGACGTGAAGATGCAGGACTGGCGCCTCTATTACCAGGCGGTGAGCGCGCTCGACGAGCAGGTGGGCCGGGTGCGCGAGGCGATCGGGAAGGCCGGGCTCGCGGAAAAGACCGTCGTAGTCTTCCTGGGGGACAACGGCTTCATGATGGGACAGCGGGGGATCGGAGCCGAGGGCGCCGCCGGCAAGGCCGTGCCCTACGAGGGCTCGGTCCGGGTGCCGTTCCTGATGGTGGGCCCCGGGCTCGGGAGCCTGCCGAAGATCGCCGACTTGCCGGCTTCGACGCTCGACCTGCCGCCCACCCTCCTCTCGCTCGCGGGCGTCGAGCCCCCGGCCTCCTGGCCCGGGCGGAACCTTCTGACCGCCAAGATCGAGGACGCCTTCATCGAGTGGGCGGACGACGCGGAGGGGGGCCGCTTCCCGCCCTTCCGGATGGTGCGCACCGCCCGGCACAAGCTGATCGTCTGGAAAGATCCCGCCAAGCCCGACGAGCTCTACGATCAGGTCTCAGACCCTGCCGAGGAGAAGAACCTCATCGCCGACCCCGCGGCGCAGGAGGTCCGAAAAGACCTCGAGGCCCGCCTCCGGTCCTGGCTGGACCGGACGGCGGACCCCGCGAAGAAGTGGTCGAAACCGGCGCTTACCCTTACCCCTACCGATACCGCGAGCGCATCCGCTGGTACTCGCGGGTGTCGCTGGTGAGGCCTCTCCGGTTGGGCAGGCGGGAGACCTCGGCTTCCACGTTCGCGATGCGCGACTCGGTCAGCGGGTGGCTCGAGAAGAACTGCTCCACCTTGGAGGGCTTGCGGGAGCGAAGGCTCCCCATGGTGCGGAAGAACTCGGCCATGCCCTCCGGGTTGAAGCCCGCCCGGTACATGTAGCCGACCCCCGCCCGGTCCGCCTCGTGCTCGGCGTCGCGGCTGTAGTCGGTCAGGATGCCGGTCCCCACGAGCTGGGCCACGAGCTGCTTGCCCTGGCCCGCGTCCCGGCCGAGCAGCAGGCCCGCCAGGATGTTGTAGCCGTAGGCCCGGGTCATGAGCTGCGTGCCGTGACGCTTGGCGCCGTGGGCGATCTCGTGCGACATCACGCCCACGAGCTGGTCCAGGCTGTCCGCCTCGGCGAGCAGGCCGGTGTTCACGTACACCAGGCCGCCGGGGAGGTTGAAGGCGTTCACCGAGCTGTCCTGCACCACAAAGAAGTTCCAGGGACGGTTGGCGAGGCCGGTCTGGGCCACGATCCGCCGCCCGATCTCGGTCAGGTACGGGTCTTCGTAGACCCGGTGCTTGCTCGCCACCTCGGCGTGGAGCTGCTCGCGCATCCCCCACTCCTGATCCAGGGACACGAGGTTCAAGCCCGCCTCGCTCGCGGAGACCGAGGCGAAGAGAAGAAGAACGGCCAGGAGGGCCGTGGAGCTTGCGGCTTTCAAGGTTCGCGGTCTGTTCGTCATGTGGGTCTCCCTTCGTTTCCGCGTCCCTGGATGCCCAGGGGTTTTACGACTCGCCAGCCTATAGGGCAAAAGCAATGCCAGGGGTCCTCCCCAGGGCGTTGCGGCCAACCCCGCCTGCCTAGATTGCCAAACCGTCCTCTGAAGAGGTCACCCAAGTGCAGCAGCAGTGATGAATCGAAACCCCCTTCCGGGTTAACATCCCGCCCGAACTGGCTTGGGGAGGAGGAAGACCATGCGCAAAGCCCTGCTTTGTCTCGCTGTTTTCGCGGCATTCACCCTCGTTCCGGGGATCGCTCTCGGGGCGGAGCCCGGCGAGGGCCACGGCGGCCCGGTCGTGCCGGTGCTGCTGGGGCTCGTCATCGTGCTCGCGGCGGCCAAGCTGGGCGGGGAGCTCTTCGAGCGCCTGGGCCAGCCGGCCGTGCTCGGAGAGCTGATCATCGGCATGGCGCTGGGAAGCCTCGGCCTCGTGGGGATCAACGCCTTCGAGTTCCTGCGGACGAACGCGGGGCTGGAGATCCTGGCGCAGTTGGGCGTCATCCTCCTGCTCTTCCAAGTGGGGCTCGAATCGAACGTCAAGGAGATGCTCTCCGTCGGCTGGTCGAGCCTGCTCGTCGCCCTCCTGGGCGTCGTCGCCCCGTTCTTCCTGGGCTGGGGTGTCTCGGCCTGGATGCTGCCGGACGAAGACCTCCTCGTCCACCTGTTCATCGGCGCCACCCTCTGCGCCACGAGCGTGGGCATCACCGCGCGGGTGCTCGCGGACCTGGGGAAGCTCCAGGCCCGGGAGTCGAGGATCATCCTCGGCGCCGCGGTGATCGACGACGTGCTGGGCCTCGTGATCCTCGCCGTGGTCTCGGGCGTCATCTCGGCATCCAACACGGGCCAGGAGATGGACAGCCTCGCGGCGCTCGCCATCATCGGCAAGGCGTTCGGCTTCCTGGTCGGCGCCATCCTGATCGGCGGCTGGCTCTCGCCCCGCGTCTTCCGGCTCGCGAGCCTGCTGAACGTCAAGGGCGTGCTCCTCGCCCTCTCGCTCGGGGTCTGCTTCTTCCTCTCCTACCTCGCGGACTGGATCGGCCTCGCCACCATCGTGGGAGCCTTCGCCGCCGGGCTCATCCTGGACGGCGTGACCTACCGCGACCTGGGCGAGAGGACGAAGCACCACATCGAGGAGCTGATCCATCCGATCGCAGGCTTCCTCGTGCCGGTCTTCTTCGTCCTCATGGGAGCCCGGGTGGACGTCTCGAGCTTCGGCCAGGTCGAAGTCCTGGGATTCGCCGCCATGCTCTCGCTCGCCGCCATCGTGGGCAAGATGATCTGCGCCGCGGGCGTCCTGGAGAAGGGGCTCGACCGCATCTCCGTCGCCGTAGGCATGGTCCCCCGGGGAGAGGTCGGCCTCATCTTCGCCGGCATCGGAGCCCAACTCGTGCTCCGCGGCGAGCCGGTGATCTCCCCGCCCATCTTCGCCGCCGTCGTGGTGATGGTGATCGTGACGACGCTCGTCACCCCCCCTACGCTCAAGGTGACTCTGGCGAGGGGGGAGCAGCGGAAGGGGACGGCCGCCGCGCCCCCGCTCAAACCGGTGGAGCGTCCGCTCCCGCCGTTGGGGTGACGGCGGGAGGCGCGGCGAGGCCCGAAGGGCCGGCAGCATACAGCCTGGGGCGTAAGCCCCAGGGAAAGACGCCCCAAAGATCCAGAAGCCCTGAAGGGGCGATAGCAGACCCTGGGTTAAAAGGCCTCTTCATTGAGACGCGCTCCCCTCCGAACCGTGCCTTCAGGCACATCCGTGGGTAGCCCCAGGTTTCTAACCTGGGGCGGAGAAGGGCAACCCGGCCGGCGTGGATCGTCAACCGTGCCGGCGTGGACCGTCGCCCGTGCCGGCGTGGACCGTCACCGCGGCCGGCATGGACCGCCACCGCGGCCGGCGTGGACCGCCACCGCGGCCGGCGTGGACCGTCACCGCGGCCGGCGTGGACCGTCACCCATGCCGGCGTGGACCGTCACCGCCCCAGGTTGAAACCGTGGGGCTACCCACGATTGTCCCTGAAGGGACGGTCAAAGGCATCTTAATCGCGACGCACTACACTAGACGGAGCGAGCCCGCCACCTTATCTGCTGAGAACTTCTCGGGAAGTTCTGACACCGTCACCTTATTTCGGCCGAGATCTGCAGACGGAGTCAGAATGTCTGTAGACGGAGCGAGCCCGTCACCTTATCTGCTGAGAACTTCTCGGGAAGTTCTGACTCCGTCGCCTTATCTCGGCCAAGATCTGCAGACGGAGTCAGAATGTCCGTAGACGGAGCGAGCCCGTCACCTTATCTGCTGAGAGCTTCTCACGAAGTTCTGACTCCGTCGCCTTATCTCGGCCGAGATCTGCAGACGAAGTCAGAATGTCTGGAGACGGAGCGAGCCCGATACCTTATCTCCTGAGAACTTCTCGGGAAGTTCTGACTCCGTCGGCTTATCGAGCCAGCAGATCCGCAGACGGAGGCTCCCGGTCTCCTTCCCACGCTCCCCGCAGATGTTGTGGAGCCTGCCGCTCTCGTTCCCGAGGACCGCGCGAACGAGAGCGAAGACCCCGTTCTGGAGAGCGGGAGCCCCGTCATTGAGAACGGGGATCTCCGTAAGGAGAGCGGGGACCTCCACAACGAGAGCGGGGGCTCCGTCAACGAGAGCGGCACCCCCGTCATGGAGAGCGGCATCCCCGTTATCGAGAACGGGGACCTCCGTAGTGAGAGCGGGGATGCCATCGACCGGAGCGGCGACCTCATCAATGAGAGCGGGGACCTCCACAAGGAGAGCGGGAGCCCCGTCATTGAGAGCGGCACCCCCGTGATCCAGAACGGGGACCTCCGCAGCGGGAGCGGGGACACCATCAACCTGAGCGGCGATCTCGTTAACGAGAGCGGGGACCTCCATAAGTAGAACGGGAGATCCGTTATGGAGAGCGGCCTCCCCGTGACCGAGAACGAGGACCTCCGCAGCGAGAGCGGGGACATCATCAACCGGAGCGGCGGCCTCGTTAACGAGAGCGGGGTAGACTGTACGGGTGAAGGTACATGGACCAACACCTATGACTGAAATTCCGGAGCTCACCGACGAACAGCTCGCCAGGGCCATTCCCTCAAGCGTTCGCAAGCGGCTCATGCTGGGACAGTTTGATTCCGGCGAAGACATCGCGGCATTGCGGCGCTTTGTCGGGCTCACCCAGGTGCAGTTCGCTCTCGCCATGAGCATCAGCGTTCACACCCTCCGAAACTGGGAGCAAGGTCGGCGGCATCCTGAAGGTCCCGCAATCGCCCTGTTACGCATCGCCGCCCGGCATCCCCGGATCATCCGTGGGAACCTGGAGAACATCGATTCTGCCGCCTGAAGGCGCACGCGTGTAGGAAGAAGCAGAACGCCAGAATTTACGAGCCCGCTCCCTTACCCAAGAAGATCCCTTCTTTCCGGCTCCGGAGGAGCCAAGGCATGTAGCCAGGGGCGCAAGCCCCTGGAACTGAGGCCCAACCCCAAATGGATAAGCCCCGGAGGGGCATAGGCAGTTCTCCGCGACTGTGCCAGAAGACTGCCTGCGCCCCTCCGGGGCTTATGATTTTTGGGGATCGCTTTCCAGGGGCTGGGCGCCCCTGGCTACATGCCGCTGCCCCGTCCGGGGCAGAACTCCGAAGGGCACCGGAATTCAGGCGGACTACGCTAGCGCAATGAAAAGTATTGAGACACCTGAGGAGGGGACCGTGGGGGAGCGGTCCCAGAGAAGGACACACCTACCGCCCTCGCGCCCCGAGATCTGGCCGCGCCTTCTGCGCAGATCCGGAGATCGATCCTGGCGCGGGTGGGCCTAGGAGAAGAGCCGAGTGGCGCGGCCAAGGCTTCCCTGTAACCCTTAGGTCGAGCCGTCGTACACTTACTTGTTAGGCTCGCCTATCAGGGGCAACTGCTCTGGACCGGCTATTCCGCGGGAAGTCATTCCAACTTCGGCGCTCTCGAGCGGCGTAGCTTCCGGCAGAAGGGTCATGATGACCGACCCGAAGTCGGGATTGAGGCCGTTGCTGCTTACGAACAAGGAAAGGATGTCGGAGGCTACCTTGCCCGAGAGCGAGTGCCGCGCCCCGCCGATGTTTCGCGGGAGTGTGGAGTGCCCACTCGCAACGTAATGGAGCGCAAGGTCAATAGCGCGAATGGCGTCGTTCAAAACGTAGCGTCTCATGAGTAGCCGATTGACCTGTTCAAGGAGGCGCGGAAAGTTCGGCAGGTCGACATCGACATCGCTCGACCCTCCCCCGGACTCCGCAGTGAGTCGCGCAACAACCGCGAGGTAGTGCCTCTTCTGCTCCAGAGCTTCCGCCCCGCCGTGAAGTTCCTCCCGAAGGCGTTGCTCCACGTCGAGCGCGTCTACTATGTTGAGTCTCGCAGCCAGCAGGCCAAGATTCAGGGCAAGCGCTAAGGCACCTTGGAGCACGAGTACTGTGTGTGGAAGTACATCAGCACGGAGTTTCTGCCGCAGCTCACTCTGCTCGCCTAGGCTAAGGAGGGTCGGAACTCGCCGTGTCGGTGGGAGAGTCCATACGCCGCCAAGCAGGAACCGGGACAGCACTCGGTATTCGCTGCCCTTTGGGAAGCCATTCAGAAGAGCGCGAAGTTGTTCATATCCACTGCCATCAAAATATGGCCCCTTTAGCATGTCGAGCCCGAGGTGACGTTCTATGCGAGAAAGGCCATCCTCATCAAGGCATCTAACCGCGAGTTGATCGGCCAACCATCGGGCATTCTGCGGGATTCTGGCCTGGAAGAGGTAGAGGTCATCGACCGCAAGGAACTCGCCAAGGCCACGCACCCAAAGGACCCTGTCGACAGCCCGTCCTTTTGTCGTACTCTTGCAGTCAATCAGGATTTTTGATGCCTTGCCCGAGGGTTCGAATCGAAATCCAAGGACATCTGCATCCGTGAGCTCCAAACCTGCGCGGCTACTGATGAACTCCGGAAGCCAAATGGGGACGTTCAGCAAGGGCACATAACCAAGCGCCCACGCCAATCGCTTCCCGAGCAACTTGTAACCGAAGTCTTGGTCATTTGAGGACACGATGAACCCCCCTCAGGTCATCGAGCAACTCCCGACCGAGTCGGGCAGCCGTCTGGGTTCGAGGGTCAAGAGCACGGCTCTTAAGCGCGGAGCGTGCCCGACCTCGATTAGATTCGGGAAGCACCAAACCGCCAACGGGGCCAGGGGAAGAGATCCGCTGCCGGACTTCTTCGGGAGGCATCAGAGTGTGTACGTCATCCTCGGCTGCACCTGAATACATCGAGATTGCCAAATCAACGGCAGATAGGTTGTCTTCCGTATCGTAGAGCCGAAAACGGTATCTCCCGCCCACATTCTCTATGAATCCGACGCCCATGTTCGCCGCCGGCGCATATTGGGTGCCGATATTGCTGTGCGGTGTCTTGCCGATCATTTTCTGGTCACGGAGGTTCTCAAGGATCCACATCGGCGAGAGAACCCTTGTGATTGACGAGAAATGTTCTCCGTAGCGCACGCAGGCCAGAATGATCCTTGCCTTGTCCAGAAGGGGGCGAGGCTTGTTGGTATGGTAGGGTGCGAAGGCAAAAGAATGTTCGCCAGTGGACGAGGCAATAGCTGGCGCGGTCAAGACGTTGCTGTTCATGAGTTCCGCAACCAGCGGATCGGCGCGTTGAAGGTCGCTGACTGGGGCCCCTGGCTTTGCTCGTGCGGCGCGAAGCACCCGACGAACCGCTTCGTGGTCGTCGCCTTTCCTGGCGATGAGGTTCAATAGAGACTCGGGGTTCTCGTCGACGAATTGAGGAGCATACAGGATCGGAATTTTCTCGAGTGGGGATGTGTATCGGCGAAGGTAGCCTCCAAGCTCGCCAATATCGATTACAGTTTGTAGGTCCTGTGGCCCTATCCCAAGGCTGCGCGTCGCCGTTCCTTCGGGCTCGGGTCCAGCGGATAAGCGCTCCAGCAGAGCCATGGTCGCCAGCTCAACGTCGCTCGGAGACCTGTGATTCCACTGGTCACCTAGGGCGTCGTAGACCTGTTGGAAGTACGGAATTGACTCCTCGATGCGTCGCGGGTTGAACGCGTTTGGTGCGACGCGCAGCCATCCCGTGGCTTCGAGTGTACCCAGGACTAGCGGCACGGTGTCGGAGGATATACCCAGGCTCGCACAGAAGCCGTGGAAGCCGACCATGTTCTCAATGACATCAAGGCCGCGGATGTGGACGGCGAGGAGCGCCGCCATGCCGATCTGCCGGGTGATCGGGATGGTCGCGGAAACGAGCGTGTCTTGAACATCCCTGAGTCCGGCCTGCACGTCCTGAGCACGCTTGGCAATGTGTTCGTTATCCATGAAGCAAGGCCTGTTAGCTCGTCAGCACGAGGACCGCAATCTACTGCATAGGACCGTCGCGCGGCTCGAAGGGTTCCGTAGCTCTCCTAGTGGCATGG
>DATHUD010000883.1:0-2208 GCA_035462575.1 Thermoanaerobaculia bacterium
GGGGGAACCGAGCCGAGGATCTCGCGGTCTCGAATGGTAACTTTCATAGATCTTCCCATGAGACGATTGAAGACATCTCCTGACGGAACATCGTACCAGACGCCGCTACGGCCGGATCACCACTTTCAGCGCCTCCCGCCGCCGCATGCTCCGGAGAGCCTGCTCGAGCTCCGCGAGCGGCCGCTCCGCCGAGAGGAGCTCTCGGGGCTGGAGACTTCCGCTCGCGAGGAGGGCGAGGGCGCGCTCGAAGGTTGCGGGGCGGTGGTGGTAGGCGCTTTTGACCGTGATCTCCGAGTAGTGGAGGCGGTGGGTGTCGAGCGGGACGGTGGTGCCCGGGGGGCAGCCTCCGAAGAGCTGGACGAGGCCTCCGGGGCGGACGGAGGCGAGGGCGTCCTGCCAGGCGGCGGGGGAGCCGGTGGCCTCGATCGCGAGGTCGAAGCCGTCTCCCGAGCGCGAGAGCTTCGAGAGGCGGGGGGCCTCGCCGCCGTCCCGGCTCACCTGGACGGCCTCGTCCGCACCGATGCGCAGGCCCACTTCGAGACGCGAGAGGTTGGGATCGGCGAGGACGATGTGGTGGTCTCCATACCCGGGGAAGTCGGCCGGCGAATTGGCGAGGACGTCCACGAAGAGGAGGCCGATGGGGCCGCCGCCGTAGACGACGATCTCGGAGGTGCGCTCCAGGGCCGACGTTTCGAGGCCGTGGAGCACGCAGGCCAGGGGCTCGGCGAGCGCCGCGATCTCGAAGGGGAGGTCCGCGGGGAGCGGGTAGGTGCTCACCTCGGCGAAGCGCCGGGGGACGAGGAGGTACTCCGCGAAGGCGCCGTTCAGGTAGCGGAGGCCCGAGCAGAGGTTCTCCCGGCTGCGGGCGCACCACTCGCAGACGCCGCACGGGGCCGAGTTGGCCACCACCACGCGGTCTCCGGCGCGGAAGCGGCCCGCGTCCTCCCCGGCGGCAACCACGGTGCCCGCCATTTCGTGCCCGAAGGGGGTGGGGGCCTTGAGCATCCGGGGATGGCCGCCGCGGCGGAAGACCTTGACGTCCGTGCCGCAGGTCGTGGCGGCGCCGATCCGGACGAGAAGCTCCCCGGGGCCGGGCGCGGGCACGGGGACCTCCCGCAGCTCCAGCCTCTCGGGGCCGAGGAGGTAGGCGGTCCACTGGCGGGCGGGGAGGCTCAGGGGCGTTCCTCGTCCGGAGTGAGCAGCACTTTCAGGGCCTTGTGCTCGCGGGAGAGGGCGACGGCCTCCTCGAAGCGCGAGAGCGGCAGGCGGTGGGTGACGAGGGGCGACGGGTCCAGGCGGCGGCCGACGAGCAGGCGGTAGACCTCCCGCTGGTCGGCGAGCGCGCTCGAATAGGTGGCGAGGAGCCTGCGCTCGGCCTTGAAGAAGGCGTTCAGGTCGAAGGCCGCGCGCTCGCCGGACGCGGCGTGGGCGAAGAGGACGACGGTGCCTCCAGGCCGGGAGAGGCTTACGGCCTCCTCCAGGGGGCCTTCGCCTCCCACGGTGTCGAAGACCACGTCCGCGCCGAGGCCCCGGGTCGCTCCGCTCACCTTCCGGCGGATCTCTTCGCCCGGGGAGGCGGCCACGTCGGCGCCCAGGCGGCGGGCGAGGTCCAGGCGCTCCGGGAGAGGGTCGGAGACGGCCACCCGGAGCGTGGGGTGGACCGCTTTCAGGACGAGCAGGTGGAGGAGCCCCATGCTGCCGCCGCCCAGGATGGCGGCGCAGCCGGGCGAAGAGCCCGGGAGGGCGGTCTCCGGGAGGCGGGCGTGGCGGATGCCGCGCAGCACGCAGGCGGCCGGCTCCAGGAACACGGCGATCTCGTCCGGCACGTGAGGCGGAATGCCGAAGGCGGCCCGGCGCACGGCGCGCTCCCGGACGAGGACCCACTCGGAGAAGCCTCCGGGGGCGAGGAGATTCTCCCGGAAGGCGGGGCAGAGAGGCTCGCTCCCGCGCCGGCAGAGGTCGCACTCGCCACAGGAGACGTGATGGGGGACGACGACCCGGGCCCCCGGAATCCACCCGGCCGCGCCCTCGCCCAGGGCCTCGACCGTCCCCCCCACCTCGTGCCCCAGGACGGCGCCGGCCGGCTCGGTGGCGTAGCGCAGCTTGAAGAGGTCGGTGCCGCAGAGCCCCGCGGCGCGCAGGCGCAGCAGCATCTCGCCGGGGCCGGGCTCCGGCCGCGGGCGGACCTCGATCCTCACCGTGCCGCCT
>DATHUD010000884.1:0-3895 GCA_035462575.1 Thermoanaerobaculia bacterium
CTGGAGGTCCAGGGCCGCGCCGAAGCGATCCCCCGACTGTGCCGGGGCGGACACGGCCTCCTCTTCTTCGAAGGCCACTGGAGGGCCCACCTCGCCGGACGGCCGCGCGCCGGTTGCGCAGGCGGCCAGGGGGAGGAGAAGAACGAGGGGAAGACCGCGGCGGAATATCTCGATCATGGTGAAGCCCTCGGAGCGTTGGGAGGAGATTCTATCCCCCCAACCAGCGCAACCCGCCGGGTCTTCCCGCCGTAGAAACTTCACCATGAAACCGCACCTCGCCCTCTTGACCGTCCTGCTCCTCGCACTCCCTGTTGCGGCGGCCGACGACGAAGCGCTTCGCGCCCGGCTTCAGGTGGAGATCCCGAAGCTGATGCAGGCGGCCGACGTCCCCGGCCTGTCGATCGGCGTGATCCGGGACGGCCGACTCTTCTGGAGCGGCGCTTTCGGGGTGCGGAGCGTGTCATCCGGCACGCCGGTCGGGAAGGACACCGTGTGTCCGGCCGCCTCCCTGTCGAAACCGGTCGTCGCCTACGTCACGCTCCGGCTAGCCGACCGGGGTGTCCTGGATCTGGACAAGCCGCTCCGGACCTACCTCCCCTATGAGCGCTTGCAGCACGACCCGCGCGGCCAGCGCATCACGGCGCGCAACGTCCTCTCCCACACCACGGGCCTCCCCAACTGGGGGCCGGAGAAGCTGCCTTTCAACGCCGACCCTGGCGAGCGGTTCGGCTATTCGGGCGAGGGGTTCGTCTACCTCCAGAAGATCCTGGAGAAGCTCACCGGGATGCCGCTCGAGGCCCTGGCGAAGAAGGAGGTCTTCGAGCCGTTGGGGATGACCCGGAGCAGCTTCGTCTGGGAGACGTCCTTCGCGGGCGGGGCTGTGACGGGGATGGACCCGTTCGGCCGCCCTCAGGAAATCCCTACGGACCGGGGAGCCAACGCCGCGGCGAGCCTCCTCACCACCGCCGAGGACTACGCCCGGTTCCTCGTGGCCGTCCTGAACGGGGAGGGGCTGCAAAAGAAGACGGCGGAAGCCATGCTCTCGTCCCAGGTCCGCATCCCCGGCGAGCTCTTCGACCCGAAATCCGCGCCGGGCGAAGGGGAGGTCGGCTGGGCGTTGGGCTGGGGGCTCGAACGCGGCGGACCCGCGGAGCCCTTCTGGATCTGGCACTGGGGGGACAACGGAGGCTTCCGGGCCTGGACGACCGCGTCCCGGGAGAAGAAGGCGGGCGTCGTCTACTTCACGAACACCGCCGAAGGGCTCTCGATCGCCGAAGCCGTATCCTCCCTCGCCGTGGGCACCGCCCAGCCCGGCTTCGGGCGCCTGGGCTACGAGCGGTATGACGATCCCCGGAGGATCGCGCGCAAGGACATCCAGCGCGCCTTCGCCAGGGACGGAAGCGAGGCCGGGCTCCGGCGGTACCGGGAGCTCGCGGGAAAGTCCCCGGACCTCTTCGACGCAGACCTCCACCGCAATCTGGCCGAATTCCTCCGCGAGACCGGCAAGCCCGCGGACGCCTTCGCGGTGCTGAAGCTCTACGGCGAAGCCCGCCCCTGCTCAGCCGAGGCCCACGATCTCCTGGGGGAAGCCGCTCTGGAGGGAGGGGACTACGAGCTGGCCCTCGCGAGCTACGGGAAGGCCCGCGAGCTTTCCTCCGAGGCGCCGGACCGGAAACGGGAGATCGGCTGGGCGCGGGAGGCAAGCGAGGCACTGAACAAGCCCGTTGCCGTCCCCGCCGAAACCCTGGAGCGTTACGCGGGAAGCTACAGTCCCCGCCGCATCCTTCTCGAAGGAGGTCGCCTCTTCTACCAGCGCGAGGGCCGTCCGAAATACAGGCTCCTCCCCTTGAGCCAGGACACCTTCCTTCTGGAAGGGATGGGAAGCTTCCGCGTCCACTTCGTGCAGGACGGGAACGGCCGCGTCACCAAGCTCGTCGGGCTCTACGCCGACGGTCAGGAGGACGAGTCGCCGCGGGATCCGTAGGGGTAGACCTCGCCCGCAGCCCCGCGAGCCAGGAAGGTCAGGGCTCGCTCGAGCGAGCCGAAGCATGGCAGGTCGGATTCCCGCAACGTGGGGAAATCGACCAGGCGTGTCAGCGGCAACTGATCGAGAGTCGGCTTGTAGCTCCGGTTCGGCGGGAAGTGTGCAGAGAGCCACTCCTTGACCCCTCTCCTTGCTTCCCAAGGACCCTCCCATCGCGTCTCGGGCGTCAGGCCTGGATGGGCTGATTCGCCGGTTCCGAGAGATTTTCCAGCCATTCGCTCAAGGCACGGGAGGAAGAGAACCTCATATTCCGGATGGAACAACACCAGGGCGGCGGGGAAGGGGAGCCTCAGCTCCTCCAACCACTTTGCAATGACGGGTGCCTGCCGGGCCGGACAGGCGTCGTCTTCATCCCGGAGGATGAGCAGGGCCTCGGCGTCCGCTTTGCTCCGGATGAAGTTGGCTCCCTTCTCTACACCCCGCTGTAAATGGAGATCCTTCCAGCGGATCGCGGGAGCCCATCTCCTTGGGAAGCCGAGCTCCGCCGAGAGGCGGGAGATCAGATTATCGACCGCGCCCTTCTCGCCGTGGCCTTCGACCAGGATGTAGCCTTTGCCTAAGCTCATTCCGCGGCTGTGGGCAACTCCTGCTGGAGCCCCTCCGTACGCAGGACATCGCCCAAGCTCAGCAGCTTGTTCCGTACAGCATCGCGTTGCTCCGCGGAAATCCGAGCGACGCTCGTTCCTTTCGGGCCCCGGAGCACGACTCGTACGTCATCCACATCGATCAGGTCAAGGAGCTCCGGGCTGTGGGTCGTCACGAGGATCTGGCTTCGGCGGCTCGCTTGATTCAAGAAGTCGAACAACAGAGGGATCGCACCGGGGTGGACTGTCAACTCGGGTTCTTCGATCCCGATCACTGGCACAGGCGGCTCTTGGAGCAGGGCCGTAAGAATACCGGCGACCCGGAGTGTGCCATCGGATTCCCGGGCAGCTTCCGACCACCAGCTCTCTCCCTTCTCAGGCCACTTGTGAAGGAACTCCACGAACAGGTAGCCACCCGCCTGGTTGAGCCTGATGCCTTCGATGTCTCCCGTAAGCTTGTGGAGAGCGCTGACCAGCTCCGGTTTCCAGGTTTCCTTGGATTGATCCTTCAAGATCGAAGCCCAGTTCGAGCCGTGGCGATCCATGGGCCGGATCAGGTTGTGCTTTTGAGGAGCACGAAGGGTATCCGGGAAGATCGTATAGAGAGCGATCTGTAGGAGCGCCTCGGCAAGCGGCTGAAATCGGGCATCTCCTCCGATGATGGGCAGGCTGAGGCTCTTTTCGTTAAGGACTGGATTCAGGTCCGGAGGTCCGGTGAGCCACTTGCCCCGAGCGACCTGATAAGTGAACGTCTCAGTCCCTTTTCTGACCTGAGCCTCCTCGTGATCTACAACGTAATCATCGAGACGATCCCCCGAGAGCCTGAAAAGATAGAAGGCGTCCTGATCCGCGTCGAGTTGCAGGTCCAGCCGGATCGAGACCTGCCATGGATGACCCTGCTTCATCCGGCGGCCGACACCACCGCGTTCGACGATCGCACCGGAGAGCCCCATGTGCATGGCGTCTGAAACGAACCGGAGAGCATCCACCACATTGCTCTTGCCCGATCCGTTGGGACCGACCAGGGCTGTGAACCGGCCAAAGTCTACGGTCACGCCCTTGCCCAGGCTTCGGTAGTTGGAGACGGTCAGCCGCTGGATCATGAGCGTGTTTCTATCACGGGCCGATGAGAACGCGGGGCGGGTCCTCCTGATCCGCGCGAAGACCTCTTCGGCCGGGATCTCCGGTTCGCTCCCGTCGCCCATGGCGCGATCCCGTCGATCCGCCTCTTCAAGCCATGCGCGGGCGATCTCGTCATCCAGGTCCA
>DATHUD010000885.1:0-2541 GCA_035462575.1 Thermoanaerobaculia bacterium
CACCGCGGTCTGGGGAACCCCCGAGGCGGTGAACGTTCCGGAGGCGGGAGTGCTCATGGCGGAGAGGAGCGCCGGAGCGATCGTGGAAGCCGCCCGGAGGCTGTTCGCGGCCTGGCCCGACCGCGAGGCCACCCGGCGGCATGGAGCGACCTTCCGGTGGGAGCGGACGAGCGCGGAGCACCTCGAAGTGCTCCAGAGCGCTCTGCTGGCGGCTCCGGCGCGGCACGGCCAGCCGCTGCCCGTAGCCCCGCTCACCTCTTGAGGAGAGCCTGAATCCGCTCGAGCATCTCCTGGGCCTGCCGGGCCTGGTCGGGGTTTTTCGTGGTCTGGACGAGGGGCTCCAGGACGGCCACGGCGTCTTTGTGCTTGCCCTGGTTGGCGAGGCGGACGGCTTCGTTGTAGCGGTCCGCGAAGCGGTTGAAGTCGAGGACCTCCCGGACGTCTGCGATCCGGCGCTCGATCTCGGCGCGCCGGTCGGGCCGGGCGGTCTTGTCGCGGACCTCTTCGAGGAGCGGGATGGCCTCCTCGACCTTCTGTTGCCCGATCAGCACCTCGGCGCGCCGATGGGTGTCGCTGAGCAGCGCCTCCCGCGCGTTTTCGACGTACTGGGCCTCGGCCTTGGCCGCGACCATCCGATCGATCAGCTTCAGGGCCTTGTCACGCTGCCCGTTCTGCGCGTAGGCGATCGCGAGATTGTGTGTGACGTCCATCCGCGAGGGGAGGAGCCGGAAGGCCGTCTCCAGCGCCTGGATCGCCTCCGGGGGGAGGGCCTCCTGGCCGTTGTAGGAATAGCCGATCCGGGCCCAGGCCTCCCCGAAGTCCGGCTGGAGCGCGACGACGCGGGTCAAGGCCGCGCGCGCCTTCTCCCGGCTCTCGCGGCTCTGATCGAGCTCGAGCAGGTTCTCGCCGTAGAGGTACTGGATGAGGAAGTCGCCGGGCGCGAGCTTCGCCGCCCGGTCATAGAAAGCCTGGGCCTCCCGGCGGCGGCCGGCGCGCTCCTCGATCTCGCCCAGGCCCGAGAGGGCCGGCCCGTGGTCCGGCTGGGCTTCGAGCGCCGCCTTGAAGTGCTCGGCCGCGGCCTTCTCGTGTTCGGCGCCTACATTCACCAGGAGGTTCCCCAACCGGTAGAGCACGTCGTGCCACGCCATGGGCCGCGCCTCGACGGTGAGATTCGTGCCGGGCTCGACCGGTGCGCGGCTGAAGTTGAACACATAGCCCTGGATGTAGGCCCTGAGCTCGCGTTCCAGGGCCGCCGGGTCGCCGAACGTCTTCCGGAACGCCTCCTCCCGGGGGGAGCCGGTCTGGATCAGCCGCAGATACTCGACCGCCTGCAGCCGCCGGTCGGGGCTTCCCGCGAGCAGGTAATGGACCAGGGCCCAGGACTGGGCGTAGAAGGAGCCCCGCGGCGACTCCTCGTTGTACTCCGGCGATTGCTCGTCGATCGAAAGCAGCTTGGGCAGGGGGATCAGAGCGTTTTTCCGTAGCCAGACGATGTGATGGGGGTGCGGCAGCCCGATCTTGGCCTCGTTCCCGCTCACCTCGAAGGTGCTGTAGTACTCGGCGAGCCCTTCGTTCAGCCACAGGGGGAGGCTCGGGTAATTGTTGCGGATCACGTAGTGGAGGTACTCGTGATGGATGTTGGCCATCTCGTCCCCCCGCGGATCGCCGTTGATCGCGACGTAGTTGCCGTAACTGCGGGACATGAAGTAGCCGCCCGCCTTCTGCGGCCTGCCGTTGTAGATCCGCTGGTAGGGCTCGAGCGACGAGGCGTTCTTGAACACGAAGATGGACGTGGGATACGGCGAGGAGAGCGAAAGGTCCGGCGTGAGGAGCTTGAGAGCGGAGCGGAGCCGCTCCAGGTTCGTGCCGATCCGCTCCGTATTCACCCGGCCGGCGTTGCTGTAGAGGGTGAAGTTCGCCGTCTTGAGCTCGATCCACTCCTCCTTGCGCGGCAGGGACCACGCCGGCCCGGCGGCAAAGAGCATCGCGATCAACGTCATGACCCTGGCGGGAGTCGAGAGCCTGTTCATCAAAACCTCCTCGGGAGCGCTCTCCGGTCCCGGAAAGCCTACCATTCCCGCGCCCTGTCGTCCGTCCCGGGCAGGGTCCCATTCCAGATTCTGCGGCAGGATCCATCGCTCCCGCAACGCCTCGCCGGTCCGTAGAGACGCGCCAGTCGATCTACGACACCGGTTCGGATACCACGGGGACGGCGGGGCGTCTCCAACGGTGCGAGGATCGGCAACGTCTCCAACGCGCGATGTTCGCGACGGGTGACGTTCGCGATGCGCGGTGTTCGCGATGTGCGGCGTTCGCGATGCGAGGCGTTCGTGGCGCGCGGCGTTTCCGATGTGCAACATCCCCGACGCGCGGCGTTCGCGACGCGCAACATCCCCGACGCGCGGCGTTCGCGATGCGCGGCGTTCGCGATGTGCACAACATCCCCGACGCGCGGCGTTCGCGGCCTGCGGAGACGCCCCGCCGTCGGTGGACGTCGAGGCGTTGGCGCACATCGACTGGGGCGTCTCTACGGGACGGGGT
>DATHUD010000886.1:0-8693 GCA_035462575.1 Thermoanaerobaculia bacterium
ACTCGCGGACTGGAAGGCCTGAGGCCGCTCCGAAGTCCGCATCTTGTGAGGAGGAGAGAAATGAAAATGTTTTCCCGCATCTGCCTTGTGGCCGCCGTCGTCTGCTCGTTGATGTTCGTCACCTCGCCGGTGGCCAATGCCATTCCGAGAGGAGACTCCCAGCCGGAGGCCCGCGCCGAGTCCGGCTGGCTCGGAGCCGCCTTCGACTGGTTCCAGAACCTGCTGGCTCGGGGCGAGCAGCCCCGCGACCGGCGGGAGGGGAAGCCTTCCACAACGAAGGGCAGATATCCAACGAACGGGTCGTGCATCGATCCGCAGGGCAACCCCAGGTACTGGTGCATTTAGCCAACAACAGCAAATCGAATCCTATGCTCGCATGAATTCGAGAGGTGTCCTGATGCTTGAAGGTCATCCAACGTCCAATGATTTCGACCTCTTTCTGAGGGGCACCTCTAATTCCGGTAGCGCTGCACGGAACGCTCGTGTTTTGAGACATCTGCTGGCCGGCTGCACCGCCTGTCGGCAACACCTGAAAGAAATCGGCTGGGAAAGGAGCCGTCTCGAAAGCCTTGTCCATACTCCTTCCGTGGAGCCCGTGGATCGTCTTCACAAGTCCGGCAACTACAACTATGAAGCCGCCTTCGCCAAGGTCGACCGAGCCGTTTCGGCTCTCCTTGCCAAAGAACAGCCGGCGGTTCGCACAACCGAAGATCTGCTGACCGAGCTGCTGTCGTGCCCAGAGAAGGCGAGCCACGAAAGTCGCTTCGCCATTCCCCAGGTCGCGAAAGCTTTGATCGATCGCTCCCATGCGGTTCGATACCAGAATCCCGAGGAGATGCTGCATCTCGCGAGCACGGCACGAACTGTTGCTGAAAAGTGCCCATCCTCCGGTCCTGATTCCGAGCTCCAACTGGCGGATCTCCGGGCGCGCGCCTGGGCGCAGCTAGGAAACGCCTTCCGGGTGAGCGGACGTCCTCGCGAATCGGAAGAAGCTTTCACAACAGCCCAGGGCTATCGTCGAGAGGGGACGGGAGACCCTGCGCTCAAGGCATGGCTGCTCGAAAAAATCATACCTCTCTACATCTTCAAGGGCCGCTTCGACGAAGCCATCGAGTTGAGTGAAGAGGCCGGCCGGATCTATCGAGAGCTCAGCGAGGCCCACCTCCTCGCGAGCACCATGGTCCAGAAAGCCATCGCCTGTCTGTACAAGGGAGATACGGAGAGCGCGATCCCGACTCTGAATCAGGCCATCCCCCTCATCGACCACGAGGTGGATCCCCATCTCCTGCTCGCGGCCTGCCACAACCTGCTGCGGGCCTATATCGACCTGGATCGGCCGGAGCAGGCCCGGTGTCTCTACTCAGAAATCCGGCCGTTGTACCAGGAGTTCACCGATTCGATGATCCTCCTCCGGGCGGCTTGGCAGGAGGGGCAGCTCCTTCGCGACCTCGGGCATCTCCGAGCTGCGGAGGAGACCCTTCTGCGGGCCCGAAAGGGATTCCTGGAGAAGAACCTTGCCTTCGAGGTCGCCGCGGTCTCTCTCGACTTGGCAGCGATCTACGTGAGGCTCGGACTGGTCGAAGAGGTCAAGAGCACGGTGACAACGGCCTTGCCCATCTTCCGCGCCCTGGAGGTCGGCCGGGAGGCGCTCGCCTCGCTCCTGCAGCTCCAGCAGGTCGCGGACCAGGAGCAGCAGGCGTTGGAGCTCATCCGTACCTTGAATGCCCGCATCCAGCCGCTGGCCCGGAGGACGCCGGCTAAGTAGGCTACCCTGCAGCCCGCCGGAATCGCCCACCGGTGTCATAATTGACCGGCGGTGATGACTGTCCGGAGCTCCAATGCCGAACCAGCCCACCCTTCCGCCGAGGATTTCGGGATCTTTCTGCGCGATCCCCCCCGACCGGGTACCGCCGAGCAAAACGCGCTGATCGTCCGCCATCTCCTGGCTGGCTGCTCGGTCTGCCGCAAGTTGTTGCAGGATTTGAAGGAGGCGGCCCCAACCCTCTCTCGAATTTTTGAGATTCCGACATCGGGCAAGCCGCAGGATTCCGAGAAGCCCGCGAGCCGCTATAGCTACGATTGGGCGTTTGCTCGGGTGGAACGCACGGTCTCGACCTTCCTCGCGCGGGGTCGCCTTCCAGAGAGACTCCCGGAGACTCTCGCCGAGTTGGCGGCCTTGCCGGAGAGCGAACAGATCCGCCGGGTCGCCACAGGAGGAAGATTCGCAGACCCCGATGTGGTCCGGCATCTGCTCGATCGGAGCCATGAAGTCCGTTACGAGAATCCGAGAAAGATGCTCCACCTGGCGCTCCTCGCTCGGACGGCTGCCGATGCATGCTCGGCCGAGACTGCCGGAGGCGAGGAGCAGCTTGCCGATCTTCGATCCAACGCCTGGGGGCAGGCTACCAACGCGCTCCGGGTCAACGGTCAGATGGTCGAGGCGGAAGAAGCGTTCGCCATCGCCTTCCGGAGTTGCGAGAGGGGGACTGGCTCCCCGGAGCTCCGGGCTCGTCTTCTCTCCATCCTATCTGCGCTCCGCTCCTTTCAGGGAAACTTTGCAGAGGCCCTCGAAACAGCCGAGGAGTCCGAGAGAATCTACATCGGCCTCGGGAAGATGGATCAATTGGGAGGTGCCCTCGTTCGGAAGGCGATTCCCACGCTTTACTCCGGCAATGCCGAGGGCGCGATCGAGATCCTGCATCAAGCCATCCCACTGATCGATCGGGTAGAGGATCCGCGCCTGTTCCTCGCGGCCCACCATAACCTTGCGATCTGCTACACCGATCTCGGGCAGCCGGAGGAGGCGCTGGTGATCTACTGCCAAGCGCGGGACCTCTACCGGGACCACAGCGACCCGCTTATCCTCCTCCGCGCGACATGGCAGGAGGGGAAGCTCTTGCGGGAAATCGGGCATCTCCACAACGCCGAGGCGGCCCTGCTCCGGGCACGCCAGGGTTTCCTGGAGGCGGGGCTCGCCTACGAAGCCGCGCTGGTGTCAGTGGATCTCGCGGAGCTCTACAGGAGCACAGGTTCTTTGGACAAGCTTCGGCAGACGATCGCGGAGGCGCTGCCGATCTTCAGGGCGCTCGGCGTGAAACGGGAGATCTTCGCCCTGCTCCGCCTCCAGGATGCAGCCGGACCGGACGAGCCGGCGCCGGGTTAACCCGACTCTTTCGCAGCTTCCCGATCGCGCTTCCAGGCGGCGCGCCGGGCGAGGGCGTCCTTCACTACCCGCAGGCTCTGCTCGAAGCGCCGGTCCATCACCCGCTGGCTGGAGGAGCTGTTGCGGAGGCCTGTCAGGGACTCGCCCTCGGCCAGGGCCAGACCGGATTCCCGCGGATCGAAGCCGTACAGCCAGGCGAAGAAGTCCGCCGGGGTGGCGTTCAGCAGGGGGAGAATTTCGAGCACGTCTTCAAAGGTCAGCCGCAGCCGGCCGTCGAGCAGGTCGGCGAGCCGACCCGAAGTCCAACCAAGATGTTTTTCAATCATGTTCAGAGTCGTCCCGCTTTGCACGATCAGCTCGCGCAGCAGACCAGCGATCCGACGTTCCTCGGGGTGAACCGGCATAAGAAATCAATCCAAGAGAGTGAATTGTTTCTACATCCTACCAGGAGCTCAACCCGGAAGCCAGCGTTGCGGATCGAATCACCCCCACCGCGCCCTCCCTTGATCTGGGTCCATAGCGTATCACCAACACCCTCGGCCTTTCGTGTACAGTCCGCCGGATGGCGCGCCCGCCCTTTGTCCGCAAGCTGCTCCTTCCGGCAGCCGACGTGCTCCACGGGCTCGACCGCTGCCTCGACCGGGGGGCGTCCGGCCTGGTCCTCGCCCTCCTGGGCCTGGTTCTCGGCTGGTGGATCTACGTGCCGCTCCACGAGCTGCTCCACGCCGGGGCCTGCTGGGTTGTGGGGGGTGAGGTGACGCGGCTGGAGATCGATGCGCTCTACGGCGGGACCCTGCTCAGCCGGATCTTCCCTTTCGTGGTCCCGGCGAGCGACTACGCCGGCCGCCTCTCGGGTTTCGACACCCGGGGCAGCGACCTGGTCTATCTGGCGACCGACCTCGGACCGTTCGTGCTGACCCTCTTCCCGGGCGTGTGGGCCCTGCGCCGCGCCGCGGCTAGCCGCAACGCCCTCCTCTTCGGGGCGTCCCTTCCGTTCGCCCTCGCTCCATTCCTCTCGCTCACCGGGGACGCCTACGAGATCGGCTCGATCCTGGTGACCCGGATTCCGCCCTGGGAGGCTCCGGTCCTGCGGGATCTGTTGCGGGGGGACGACCTCCTACGGAAGGTGGCCGAGCTCCGCTCACTGGAGGACGCCCCCTGGGGGGGCGCCCTCCTCTCGGCTCTTCTAGGCGTGATCTGGGCTTTCGCGACCTGGGGGCTGGGCGACGCGGTGGCCCGGCGGGCGGGCCGGGGACCGGTCGAGCCTTGAAGCTCCCCTCTCCCGGCGGCTCGGGCGGGAGGCTGGGAGAGGGGCCGGGGGTGAGGGTTCAGGCGGACAGGCGCTCCCAGTCGTTGTCGGGGGCGTCCATGGCGATCGAGAGGCCGCCGTCCGAGCCGATGAAGATCGGATCCTTGACCACCCGGACCTTGCCGCCGCCCACGGCCTGAAGCTCCTGCTCCAGCCGCGGCCCCAGCCCGCGGATCAGCGCGGTGCCGCCCGACAGGATGATGTTGTTGCGGACCCGCTCCTGGAACTCGGGCTGCACCCGGGAGAGGAGGTCGAGCATCGACTCGACGAGCGGCGGCAGGACGCTCTCGCACGCGAGGCGCATCTCCTCGGTGATGTCGATCTGCGTCGGCTTGCCGTTGACCGGCGCGGTCACCAGGATCGGGGACTTGGACGTGCCGACGAAGCTCGACTCTTCCTTCCAGCCGCGCACCATGTGGATGGAGGTCTTCGCCTCGGGGTGGCGGTCACGCAGGAGGCGGGCGAGCTGCTCGTCGATCCAGTCGCCGGCCTGGGGCAGGGTGCGCTGGTCGTCCTCGGTGGGCAGGCGGCCGTTCATGACGCAGAAGTCGGTGGTGCCGGCCCCCATGTCGATGATCATGGTGTGGAGGAGCGCTTCGAGCCCATAGGCCACGGCGAAGGGCTCGGAGACGATCAGCAGGTTGTCGACCGCACCCTGGAGGGCCTTCCTCACGTGCTGCTTGTTGACGCGCAGCGCCTCGGCCGGGACGCCGACCACGGCGCGGACCTTGAGGCCGTTTCTGTCTTCCCGGTCGATGCCGACGAGCGAGAGGAGGTGCCAGAGCAGCTCCTTGACGGCGGCCTCGTCCTTGTCCGAGCCCTCTTTGATGAGCCCCTGCTCCAGCGGCCGGTGGAGGTCCAGCATGGAGCGGTTGTCCAGGGCTTCGCGGCCGATCAGGACGGGCTTTTTCAGCACCTTCCGGGCCACCATGTCGAGCGGCCAGCCGACGTAGCTCTCGATGACGTGCCGCTGGCTATTGGACGCGGAGATGGAGCTCCGCGAGGTTCCCAGGTCGATCCCCACGTGGAGGACCTGCTTCTTCTCACTCATGAATCGATTCCTTTCTGGCCGGCACGGGTGTCCGGGCCTCCCTCGACGGCGCCCGCGTAGGCGCGGAGCCCTTGGGCGAGGGCTTCGGCGATGTACTGCCGGTAAAGCGGTTTGGTCAGCAGCCGGGCCTCCTCCTCGTTCGAGAGGCAGGAGACCTCGGCCAGGATGGCCGGCATCTCGGTAGAGAGCAGCACGATGAAGGGGGCCGCCTTGACTCCGCGGTCCTCGATTTTCGGATTGATCTTGCCCAGCGAGCTGAACAGCGAGCTCTGCATCACCTGGGCGAGCTTCTTGGACTTGTCCTGCCGGACATCGGCGTAGATGCGGTCGAGAAGCCGCCGCATGTCGGCCATGGAGTAGCCGGATTCGCGGTTCTCGTTGGCCGCGAGCTCGGTCAGGAACGGATCGTCGGTCGGCCCCAGGTAGTAGGTCTCGACCCCCCGGGACTCCCGGTCCACGATCCAGTTCAGGTGGACGGACACGAAGATGTCCGCCCCCTGCTGGTTGGCGAAGGTGCCGCGCTCCGCGAGCGAGACCTCCTTGTCCGTCTCGCGGGTCATGACCACCTCGAAGTCCTGCTCGAGGAGCTTCTTCAAGCGCAGGGCGATGTCGAGCGCCAGGTCTTTTTCGAGCAGCCCCAGAGGCGCGCGGGTGCCGATGCTGTCGCCGCCGTGTCCGGCGTCGATGGCGATCTTGCGCACCGCGAGCGGGAAGACGGCGGCGTCGATGGGCTTCGGGGAGGTGAGCTGGACCGTGGCGTCCGGAGCCGGGACGGCGGGTGCGGATGCGGCCGCCGCAGGCCGGGGCGCCGCCGCGGGGACCGGGCGGGCCCTGGCTTCGTTCCGGCTCGACAGCAGCAGGGAGGAGCCGAAGAGGCCGACAGGGACCAGGACGAAAGTGAGCACACGGGTCGCCATCCACAGCCTGTGGCGGCGGCGCACGCGCCGGGCAAGCCCGTCCTGGATCAGGTCCAGGTTCTCCTGAACCAGGTCCCGCACAAGCTGGCGCTTGATCCGGTCGACGTTCGTCATCTTCGAACCGGGAGACGGAATAAAGCAACTCCGAGCAACCCAACAACACTCGTCCGTGAGGGTCAGGGGTTGGAATTCTACTACAACTGCCGGAAAGAGGGAGGGTTACTGCCGCTGGAGGTGGATCCGCAAGCGGTCCTCCCCCTCCTCGACCCGGGTGACGGCGACCGTTGGGTGCGCCAGGTCCAGCACTACGTGTAGCTCGTTTCCGCCCGCTTTGGGATGGTAGCCGACCCGGATCTGGAGCAGGTCGCCCGTCCCCACCACCACGCGGGTCCCGGGGTAGGCGCGGTCGATCCCGGTCAACCGGATCAGCTCGCGGGGGGGATTGCCCTCGATCCGCGAGCGGGTGAAGCGGTCGCTCCGGATCGCCCCGTCTCCCCAGAGGATCACGTCCGTTCCGCCGAAGGCCTCTTCCCAGGTGATCTTCCCGACGAAGCTCGCCGGCGCGCCCATGGGCTTCGCCGCCCCGGCCGCGGGGGGCTGCCCTTCTTCGACGAGCTCCGGCGCGGGGACGGTGGAAGCCGGGCCCGCCGGAGCCGGTGCGGGCGGTTCCGGAGCCCGCCGCACGGGCGGGGGCGGCGCCTGGGCGATCTCGTCCTCCCATCCCATCCCGGCCAGGTCGAGGAGCCTGTCCTTGAACAGGAACAGGCCCGCTACGAGGAGCAGGCCCGCGGCCAGGAGAAAGAAGGGGAGGAGGTTCCTGGGCTGCTTCGCGGCCGCGCTGCCGAACGTGGGGGCGGCCAACGGAGAAGGAGCGGGATCGGGATCGCTCGGCGCGGGCGAGGAGGACTCCAGGAACGCCTGGAACTCCGGGAGGGCCGGGAGCGGCTCGGGGTCGAGTACGGGGTCGGGCACGTCGATCGACGGAAGCCACGCGGAGGCGTCCGGCGAGGATTCCACCCGGGGATCCGGGGTGGAGAGCTCCGGGAAGGGATCGGGCAGGGCCGCGGCAGCGGGCAGAGGCGGCGCTGCCGGCTCGGGAGCCGCGAACGGCAGGACGGGCGCGGGCGCCGGCCGGGGCGCGACCGGATCGGGAGGGATGAGCGACACGTCGAACGGGGTCCCTCCCTCCAGGATGTGCTGGTCGACGATGCGGTAGATGAGCTCCTGGCTCCCTTCCGAGAGCTCCAGGAACCGGAGCCCCATGCCGGCCGGCCGCGCGGGGCCCTCGTCCTCCATCCGCGCCCAGACGATCTCGCCCTTGCCTTTGATGAGCTCGAACCCGTCGCCCAGGCGAAAGGCGAAGTCCAGGGTCTGCCCGGAGGGCAGCGGGGTCTTCGTCCGGATGAACATACCGCCCGGCGAGATGTTCGAGGAATATTCGCTGATGAACCCGCTGAACCGGTCGAACTTGAACTGAACGCGTGTTTCCAGAGGAACGCGCCGCGAGTCCCGGGGGATGTTGGTGTAGTCGACCATGGTTTCCATGCGTTAAGCACAGCATGATATCTCATTGATGACCTCATTGATGACCCGCGCAAGCCTTGTGGTACAAATGCGTATCGCCGTAAGCCGGCCCGGGGCCTCTTACCGAAATCAGCATGACCGCAGGAAGATTCAATTTCAGGAGAGGCCTCGCGCTCATCGCGGTCCTTCTGCTCGGGACGGGCTGCGCGCGGGAAGAGCCGGCAGACCTCCCGGAAGGCAAGGGCGGCGGCGGCGCGTTCCGCGTGGTCCTCCCGGGGGAGCCCCGGACCCTCGACCCCAATTCCACCGTCGACGAGACGGCCCAGCTCGTGGCCGCGAACCTCTACGACAAGCTGGTGGCTCTCGACACGGACTCGCGTTTCCTCCCGGACCTCGCCCAGAGCTGGACGGTTTCGGAGGACGGCCTCGCCTACACCTTTGCGCTGCGCGAAAATGTCCTCTGGCACGACGGCCAGCCGTTCACGGCGGCCGACGTCCGATGGACCCTGGAGCATCTGAAGGCCCGTCCCTCTTTCGCGGCCGAAGGCCTGCGCCGGATCACGGCGATCGAGACGCCCGACGACCACACGGTCGTGGTGCGTCTCGCGGAGCCGTGGGCCCCGCTCCTCACGGTGCTCGCCTGGGAAGGGGCCTATATCCTCCCCCGCCACCTGGGCGCCTCTCCCGCCAGGCCGGTGGGTACGGGCGCGTTCCGGTTCCACTCCTGGG
>DATHUD010000887.1:0-2237 GCA_035462575.1 Thermoanaerobaculia bacterium
CGCCACGGGCAGGAGCCCGGACTTCCCGGGGAGCGCCTGCCCCGCAAGCCCGGCCGACCGGCCGCTCCAGGCGTAGGCGAGGTGGGTGCCCTGAGGCGAGGTGGGATCCGCGCCCACGCTCTCCGGCGCGGGCACGGCCACGAGCGCGCCCTCCCGCGGATTCGAGACCCGCGCGTTGGGAACCGCGCTCTTCGGCGTCGAAACCCGGCCGGGGCGGTTGACGAACAGGCTGTTCAGCGCGGAGACGCTCGCGCCGCTCGGAGCGGCCAGGGAATTGACGTACACCCGGTCTCCGAACGTGCCGGAGTCGAAGCGGTTGCCGTCGTAGCGCACGTCGTTGATCGGGCCGTCGGGCGGATCGAGGTCCCAGACCGGCAGCCCGAGGTTTTCGGCGAAGACCGAGCCCGCCACCACGCCGGCCACGTTCCTGGGCCGCGCGGGGTTGGTCCGCGGGATGGTGAAGATCGCCGCCCCCCGGGACTGGTTGATCGGCTCGAAGACGCCGGGGACCACGTCGTTGCCGAAGAAGCGGGAGTCGCGGAGGTCCACGTCCGAGCCGGAGAGGAACAGGGCCCCGCCCCACCGTTCGGCCGAGTTACCGGCGAAGGTCGTGCGGGCGATCCGTGCCACCGACTCTTCCCGGATGGCGAGGCCCCCTCCCCCGCTCCCCTCGCCCCGGGCGTCGGAGCCGAGGACCATCGAGTCCTCCATCGTCAGGTCCACGAAGTCGGCCATCAGCCCGCCGCCGAAGCCCGGGTGGTCCGCGTCGGCCTCGACGTCGCAGTCCGAAAGGACCACGTGGCGAAGCGTCACCCGGGCGCGGTTCTCATCCAAAGTCCCCAGAGGGGCGACCCCGTTTTCGCCGTAGGCCCGGTTGGAGTCGCCCGCGGCGAAAATGCACCCTCCGGCCAGCGCCGCCCGCTCGATTCCGCTCCCTCCTTCGAGGAAGGAGCGGGTCACCGTCAGCCGGGAGGAACGGTGGTTGGCGTCGCCCGTGCCGTCGTTCGAGAAGACGGCGATAGCGCCGCCGATCCCCCCGTCCGGCTTGACCGCCGTGGTCTGGTTCCCCTGGAAGACCGAGCCGTGGACCTCGACGAACCCCCGGAAACTGTCGATGCCGGCCCCCCAGTCCGCCCGGTTGCGGACGAAGCGCGACTGGTGGACGGTGAGCGACGCCAGGTTCTCCACGTGGATCGCTCCGCCGCTCGTCGCCTCCGCGTTGACGCAGCAGGGATCGGCCACGGCCTGGTTCTCGACGAAGGTCGAGCGGGTCACCTCCACCTGCGCGCCCGGCCCCTCCCAGTGGCCGAAGGCGTAGATCGCGCCCCCGGTCCACCCCGCCTCGTTCCTCTCGAAGCGCACGCCCGAAACCCGAAGGGTGCCGCCGAGCACGTAGACCGCTCCCCCCGGCGACCCCGGATTGTGCCCCGGAAGGTTCGTCCGGTTGTTCACGAACGCGCCCCCCTGGACCGTCACCTCGGAGTCCCGCACCACCAGAGCGCCGCCCCGGTTCTTCGACCAGTTCCCCTCCCACCGGCACCCGATGAACGTGGCGGTGGAGCCAGCGAAGACCTTGGCCCCTCCTCCCCCGGTCGAGGGGGCGTTGGCCGTGTTCCCCTCGAACGCGCAGTTGCGGAAGACGGCCTCCGCCTTCTCCAGGGTCACGCCGCCGGAGACGTTGGGAGCGACCGAGGCGCCGTTCCGGAAGGTGATCCCCTCGAAGGTCACGAGCCGGCCACGGCTCCGGTTGAAGTTGACGAATCGCAGGACCGGACGCGTCCCCCCGCCGTCCAGCACCACCGGGCCTCCCGCCGCGCGGATCGTGAACCCCTTGCGCAGGTCACCGATCAGGAAGCCCTTGGGAGGCGAAGGGTAGATCCCCGCCGCCATCTCGATCACCCCGCCGTCGGCCACCCGCGAGATCGCCGCCTCGAGCGTTTTGGCGTCCTGAGGCACCCGGACAGGGCGCCCCTGGGCTGCGGCCAGGCCGGCCGAGAGCAGAGACAGGCTGAAGGCGAAGACGGCGGCATGAAGGCGCATCGGAAAGCTCCTCGTCGTTCTCCGGGGACATCCGAAGAGAGATACAACCGTGGTCGGCGGAGGCTTATTCGGATTTTATCATGAGGTTAGGGGCAGTGCGGCCGAGCCCCCGCCCAAAAACCTCACCCCAACCCTCTCCCATCGCCCCCCCTCCCCCGGGAGAGGGCGCCCCCTCCCCTCGCGAGCCGCAGTCTCCC
>DATHUD010000888.1:0-3568 GCA_035462575.1 Thermoanaerobaculia bacterium
GGCACGGGCGAGATCGGAGCCGCCCTCGCCCGGCGCGGGCCCTACGTGGGGCTCGACCTCTCCCTCGGCATGCTGCGTGTCTTCCACGATAGGCTCTCCGGAACGCGGCGGGAGCCTCTCCTCGCGCAGGCGGACGCGGACCGGCCGTGGCCGGTGCGCTCCGGCTGGGCGAGGATCGTCTTCGCCTCGCGCGCGGCGCACCTGTTCGCGAAAGGTCATCTGATCGCGGAGACGCTGCGGGTGGCCTCTCCGGAGGGTGCGGTCTTCGGGCTCGGCCGCGTGCGGCGCGATCCCGGCAGCCTGCGGGCCACGCTGCGGCGGGAAATGAGACGGCTGCTCGCCGGGCACGGGATCGAAGGAAGGGGAGGGGAGAGGGCCCGGGAGGATCTGATGGCGGCGTTCGCGGAGCAAGGCGGCGAGATCCTTCCGCCGCGGACGGCGGCCACGTGGCCGGTTTCGGAGCGGGCGGGTGATTCGCTCGCCTCCTGGCGCGGCAAGCCGGGCCTCGCCGGCACGGCGGTTCCGGAGGACGTGAAGCGCAACGTGCTCGACCGGTTGGAAGAGTGGGCGCGCGAGAAGTACGGGGATCTCGACAGCATTCAGGAGGCGGCCGAGTCGTACGAGCTGACGGCGGTCCGGCTGCCTCCAAGACTCTAGAGGAGACTTCATGAATCGCGGCATAGACACGGGGCTCCTGACCGAGCTGGGAGCCGCCCTGGTGACGGGATCGCTTTCGGATGCCGGGCTCCTGCGGCAGACCGCCGGCCCGGTGCAGCAGATCCTGCCCGAGGCCAACGTCTTGAAAATCGGCGGCCAGAGCATCATCGACCGCGGGAGGAAGGCGGTGTTCCCGATCCTCGAAGAGATCGTGGAAAACCTTGCCAAACACCAGATGATCCTCGCGACCGGCGCGGGCACCCGCGCCCGGCACGCCTACAGCGTGGCCATGGATTTGGGGCTTCCCACGGGAGTGCTGAGCGTGCTCGGCACCTTCGTGAGCATGCAGAACGCGCGCATGCTGCACTACCTGCTCGCGCGCCACGGCATCCCCTTCATCGAGCCGGCGCAGTTCGCGCAGCTTCCGCTCTATCTCGCCGAGCGCCAGGCGGCCATTTTCTTCGGCATGCCGCCCTACACCTTCTGGCAGCAGAACCCGGCCGTGGGCCGCATCCCGCCCCACCGCACCGACACCGGCGCCTATCTCGTGAGCGAAGTGTTCGGCGCCCGCTCCATGATCTTCATCAAGGATGAGGACGGCCTCTTCACCGCCGATCCCAAGAAGGACAGGAACGCAAAATTCATCCCGAAGATCACGGTCTCCGAGCTTCTCGCCATGGACCTCCAGGACCTCGTCGTGGAGCGGGCGGTGCTCGAGCTGATGCAGCGGGCCCAGAACCGGCGCGCCATCCGCGTGATCAACGGGCTCGTGCCGGGCAACATCACCCGCGCCCTCGAAGGAGAGGACGTGGGGACTCTGATTACCGTGGATTGAGGAGACCGCGCATGGCTGATGAACGGCACCACGTGAAATCCTTACTGATGCGCGAGAGCCTCGTCGACAAGGATCTGATGGCCGCAACGGACCGCCAGCCCGAGGTGGTCCGCATGCTGCCCGACGCCCACGTCGTGAAGATCGGCGGCCGGTCGATCATGGACCGCGGCCGGTCCGGCCTTCTCCCGCTGGTGGAAGCGCTGGGAGGCGTCTTCGAAAAGCACAAGCTCATCCTGAGCACCGGCGGCGGCGTGCGCAGCCGGCACGTCTTCTCGATCGGCCTGGACCTCGGCCTCCCCACGGGAGTTCTCGCCCAGGTCGCGATCGCGGACGCCCTGGGCAACGCCCACATCCTGGGCACTCTTCTCGCCCCGCTGGGCGTCGTGGCCATCCCGCCCGAGCTTTTCGGCCACCTGCTGCCGCTCTTCCTGCGCGGCGCCCCCGGGGTGATCTTCAACGGCGATCCGCCCTACTCTCTCTGGGAGCACCCGCCGGAGATCGGCCGCATCCCGCCCCACCGCACGGACGCCGGCACCTACCTCGTGGGCGAGTGCTTCGGCTGCAAGAGCGTCATCCTCGTGAAAGACGTGGACGGCCTCTATGACGCTGACCCCAAGGAAAATCCCGGGGCCTCGTTCATCCCCGAGATCGGCACCACCGAGCTGCGCAAGAAAAACCTTACGACCCTCCCCTTCGACGAGGTCCTGATCGATCTCCTGGACCGCGCGCGGCTGGTGAAGAGCTTCCAGATCATCAACGGCCTCAAACCCGAATTGCTGGGAGCGGCCCTCGCGGGCGAGCACGTCGGCACGATCGTTCATGCCGGCTAAGGCGGACCTCGCGCGGATCTACGCGGTCATCCGGCGCATCCCGCCGGGAAAAGTGGCAACCTACGGGCAGGTCGCGGCTCTCGCCGGCCTGCCCGGCCACGCCCGGCAGGTCGGAGCCGCGCTGCGGGACCTGCCCGGCGGCTCGACTGTCCCCTGGCAGAGAGTGATCAACGCGCGCGGCGAGGTGAGCCCCCGGCCCGGGAGGCTGGGAGTGGCCGAGGGATACCAGCGCCATCTGCTCGAAGAGGAAGGGGTGGAATTCAACGAGCGGGGGCGGACGGACCTCGAGCGGTTCGGATGGGACCCGGAGGCGGGGGGGCCGAAAAAGAAAGGCAAGCTTCGCTGATTCTCACAATAAATTGAGCTGTTCCGGCCTGCGAGGCCCCGCCACCCTCTCCTCGCGAATCTCCAGAAGCGCCTCTTCGACATCCCCCAGAAAAGGAGATGGCGAAGCCTCACGGGCCTCCCCCCGAGCCATCCGCTTGCGGCTGTGAAACAGGAAAAGCCGCGATCGGGCCCGCGTCATCCCCACAAAGAAAAGCCGCCGTTCCTCGGCCACGTCGGGCGGCTCGCCCCCGGGCCACGCGAGAGGGAGGAGGCCGTCCTCGCAGCCCACCAGAAACACCACCGGAAACTCCAAACCCTTCGAAGCATGAAGCGTCAGCAAGGAGACCCGCTCGGCCCGCGGGTCCCACGCGTCCACCTCCCCTCCCAAGGCGACCTCGACCAGGAAGGCGTCGAGATCGGTCCCGAACCGCAACGCCAGCGGGCGCAACAGCTCGGCCGCTGAGAGGAGCGCCGTCCGCCCCGCGTCGTCCGGATCCCCCGAGGCCAGCTCCATGACGGACTTCTCCAGGAGGGATTCCACGCTCCGGCCGGCATCCTCCTGGAAACCTTTCTGAAGGACCGGAAGGATCGCCCGCACCCCCGGCTGCTCGGCGAGCGGACGGTGGGACCTCTTCTGGAAGGGGATGCCCGCGCGGCCGAGCGCTTCGACGAGCGGCGCGGCCTGGGAGTCCGTCCTGTAAAGGATCGCCACGTCTCCGAAGGAGAGCACGGCCTGGTCTTCGTAGCCGATCCGGCCGCTGTCGAGCGAAAAGGAGGAGGTGCCGCCCACGAGCTTTTCGAGCGTGTGGACCACCTGCTCGGCCTCCGCCCGCTCGCTCGCGGCCCGCTGGATCACGATCCGCGGCGCCTCGCCGTCCCGCACCGCCACAAGCCGCCGGTCCGGCACCAGGCTCCCCGG
>DATHUD010000889.1:0-8697 GCA_035462575.1 Thermoanaerobaculia bacterium
TATTTCGTAGAGATGTCCGCTCTCGTTCGCCATGCCGCGCTTATATCACGGGGGTGAGGGGCTTCCCGGACGCCGGACGTTCCAGAGTCCGGGTGGAGGCGCGGGGTAGACGGCGGTGTCCCGGTTCGGCAACTCAGCTCCACTTTTGAGTCAGGACCACGAACGCCGGACCGGCCGTGTCGGTTCTCGCGGAACGGTTCCCGCCCCTTCTTTAATCTCGAAACCGGGTTGGGGAGGGCCGCTGGCGGCCGTGGCCATGGCATTGGCCGGGAGGTTGGTCATTCGATACGCACCGAGGATTCTGCGCCCTGTTCATGAGCTCATCGCGGAGGCGGCGTCCCTTTCGCCTTCCGCGCTGGCCGTGGCGTGCTCCGGCGAGAGCCTCACCTACCGGGAGCTGGAAGAGCGGGCGAACCGGCTCGCCTGGCACCTGCGCTCGATGGGTGTGGGGCCGGAGGTCCCGGTCGGCATCCTCGCCGGGCGGTCGATCGGGATGATCGTTTCGCTCCTCGCGGTGGCGAAGTCCGGCGGCTGCTTCCTCCCCCTGGACCCGGCGTATCCGGAGGACCGCCTCGCCCTGACGCTCGCGGATTCCGGGGCCGCGGTCCTCCTCGCCCAGGACCGGTGGCTGGCGGAGGCCCCGTCGCTCGCCGGAGCGTGCCCCCGGGTGTTCCGGCTGGACGCCGACTGGCCGGAGGCGGAGAGCTGTTGTAGCAGCGCGCCGCCGTCCCTCTCCTCTCTCGACAACCTCGCCTACATCATCTACACCTCCGGATCGACAGGGCGCCCCAAGGGGGTCGCGGTGGACCACCGCGGCCTCGCCCACCTGACGGACTGGTATCTCGGGCTCTACCGGCCGGCGCCCGCGGACCGGGCCACGCGGGTGGCGGGGCCGGCGTTCGACGCCTCGCTGATCGAGGTCTGGCCGATCCTCGCGGCCGGCGCGAGCATCCACATTCCCGAGGACGAGGTGGTGACCTCGCCGGAGCGGATGGTCGAGTACCTGGTCCGCGAGAGGATCACCCTCTCCTACCTGCCCACCCCGCTCGCCGAGGCGGTGCTGGAGGAGGAGTGGCCGGAGACGGTGGACCTCCGGGTGCTCCTGACGGGCGGCGACCGGCTGCGCCGGGGCTTGAAGCCCGGGCTGCCCTTCGCCCTGACGAATCACTACGGCCCCACCGAGAACAGTTGCGTTTCCACGGTGGGGTACCAGGGACCGGAGGAGGCGCGGGAGGACCGCGAGCCGCCCACGATCGGCCACGCCGTTTTAGGCGTCGAGCTCCACGTGGTGAACGCCGGCGGCCTCTCGCCCGTAGAAGAGGGGGAGGACGGGGAGCTTCTGATCGGCGGGACCGGCCTCGCCCGCGGCTACTACGGGCGGCCGGACCTGACGGCCGAGCGGTTCGTCCCCGATCCGTTCGGCGGGCCGGGGGCGCGCCTCTACCGCACGGGCGACCTCGTGCGCACGCTGCCCGCGGGCGACCTCGATTTCATCGGCCGCATCGATTTCCAGGTGAAGATCCGCGGCTACCGCGTGGAGCTGGGGGAGATCGAGGCCGTCCTGATGCGCCATCCCGGGGTGCTGGACGGAGTGGTCCTGGCACGGGACGAGGGGAGCGGGGAGAAGCGGCTCGTGGGCTATGTGGTGCCGGTGGATTCCCAGGAGGTGACGCCGGCCGTTCTCAAGGGCTGGCTCGGCCGGAGCCTGCCGGAGTGGATGGTCCCCTCGGCGTGGGTGTTCCTCCCCGCGCTCCCGCTGACTCCGAACGGCAAGGTGGACCGCCGCGCCCTGCCGGCGCCCGAGCGGAGCGACGAATCCTACGTGGCGCCCCGGACGCCGCTCGAGGAGCGGCTGGCCGCGGTCTTCGCCCAGGTTCTGGGCCTCGAGCGCGTGGGAGTGGAGGACGACTTTTTCGAGCTGGGCGGCCATTCGCTCCTCGCGACGCAGGTGCTCTCGCGGCTGCGCTCGGGGCTCGGGGTCGAGCTGCTGCCGCGGGCCCTCTTCGATCACCCGACGGCCGCGTCGCTCGCCCGGGAGGTGGAGGGGACGGACGTTTCCGCAGTTTCTGCCTCCACGGGCGCGCCCGCGAACTGGGAGATCCGCCCGGTGCCCCGGACGCCCGGGGAGGGGCTCCCGGTCTCCTACGCCCAGCGCGGGCTCTGGCTGGCCGAGCTGTTGAACCCCGGCACCACCCGGTTCAACGTGCCGTTCGCCCTCGCGCTCGACGGGCCACTGGACCCGGGCGCCCTGGCCGCGAGCCTTTCCGAGATCGTCCGCCGGCACGAGACGCTGCGCACGACCTTCCGGGCCGTGGACGGCGTCCCCGTGCAGGTGATCGCTCCGCCTTCCGGGGTCGCGATGCCGGTCGTCGACCTTTCGGGGCTCGCCCCGGAGGCGCGCCGGGCCGAGTCGGAGCGGATCGCGGGCGAGGAGGCGCGGACCCTCTTCGATCTGGCGCGCGGCCCCCTGTTCCGGGTCCGCCTGCTGCGCCTCGGGGAGGCGGAGCACACGCTCCTCGCCCTCACCCATCACATCGGCTCGGACGACTGGTCGATCTTCGTCTTCACCGGGGAGCTCGCCGCCCTCTACGCGGCGTGCCGGGAGCGGCGCGGGACGGCCGTCTCGCCGCTCCCCGAGCCGGGCGTCCAGTACGCGGACTTCGCCGCCTGGCAGAACCGGTGGCTGGACGGCGGGGTGATCGACGCGCAGCTCGGCGTCTGGCGGGAGCGCCTCTCGCCGCCGCTGCCGGTGCTCGACCTGCCGGCCGACCGGCCGCGTCCGCCCGCGCAGAGCGCCCGGGGCGGCCGGGTGCGTGCATGGTTCCCGGCGCGGCTCCTCGCCGGGCTGGACGCCGTGGGCCGGCGCGCGGAGGCTTCGCCGTTCATGACGCTCCTGGCCGGGTTCTCCGCCCTCCTCTCCCGCGTGAGCGGCAACGAGGACCTCCTGATCGGCTCGCCCACCGCCGGGCGCCAACGGGAGGAGGCGGAGGGGCTCATCGGCTTCTTCGTGAACACCCTGGTGCTCCGGATGGACCTCTCGGGCGGGCCCACGTTCCTGGACCTCCTGGGCCGGGCCCGCGAGCGGGCGCTCGAGGCGTACAACTATCAGGACGTCCCGTTCGAGATCCTCGCCGAAGAGCTGCAGCGAGGGCACGACCTGTCGCGCAACCTGCTGGTCCAGGTCTACCTGGCGTTCGGCAACGCGCCCCGGCCGCCGAAGGAGCTCGCCCCCGGGCTCGCGATGTCCTTCCGGGAGCTCGCGACTGGAGCCTCCCAGGCGGACCTCTCGGTCTTCCTGGACGAGGAGGAGGGCGGCCGGCTCCGCCTGACCCTGGAGTACGACTCCGACCTCTTCGACGCCGCGAACGTCGAGCGCCTGGCCGGGTGCTACCGCGCCCTCCTCGAAGGGGCGGTGGCCGATCCGGCGGCGCGGATCGCGGATTTGCCGCTCTTCTCTCCCGAGGAGCGCCGGCAGGTGCTCGTGGGCTGGAACGCGGACGCGGCTCCGGCGCGCGGGGAGCTCGTGCCGCGGCTCGTGGCGGCCCGGGCCGCGGAGCGGCCGGCGGCGGCGGCGGTCGTCTCCTCCTCCGGGACTCTGACCTATGGCGAGCTCGCGGCGCGGGCCGGCCGGCTCGCCCGGCGGCTGCGGGCCGCGGGCGTGGGGCCGGAGACGGTGGTCGCGATCCTCCTCGAGCGCTCGGCCGAGCTGGTCACGGCGGCGCTCGCGGTGCTCGAGGCGGGCGGCGCCTACCTCCCCATGGACCCGCTCTACCCGGCCGACCGCGTGGCCTTCATGCTGGAGGACTCGGGCGCGCCCGTGGTCCTCACCCGCTCCGGGCTCGCCGCGGCTCTTCCGGGTAAGGGAGAGCGGGCCGTGCTCCTGGACCGGCCCGAGGAGGAGTGGGACCTCCCGGCGGGGGTGGACCTCGCGGGCCCCGGGCCGGAGCCCGAAAACCTCGCCTATCTGATCTACACCTCGGGCTCGACGGGCCGGCCCAAGGGGGTCGCGATCCGGCACGACTCGCTCGCGAACCTCGTGGCCTGGCACCGGGAAGCCTACGCCGTAACGGCGGACGACCGGGCGAGCCTGATGGCCGGCCCGGCCTTCGACGCGTCCGTCTGGGAGCTGTGGCCCTACCTCGCGGCCGGGGCCCGGGTGCTCGTGCCCGAGGAGTCCGTGCGCCTTTCGCCCCCGCGGATCGTCTCCTGGCTGCGGGAGGAGCGGGTGACCCTGGGCTTCCTCCCGACGCCGCTCGCCGAGGCGGTGGTGGACCTCGCGAAGCCGGGGGAGTTGCCGGACCTCCGGGCGCTCCTGACGGGCGGCGACCGCCTCCACCGCACAGCGAAGCCGGCGCTCCCCATCCCCCTTTTCAACCACTACGGGCCCACGGAGGGGACGGTGGCCGCCACCTGGGCGCCCGTCGCCCCGCACCCGTTCCGCGATCCCGCGATCGGCCGGCCGCTCGCGGGCGCCCGGGTCCACCTGCTGGACGGCCGCGGCGAGCCGGTGCCCCTGGGCCTCCCGGGGGAGATCCACATCGGCGGCCCCGGTCTCGCCCGGGGGTATTTCGGCCGCCCGGACCTGACCGCCGAGCGTTTCGTTCCCGACCCGTTCGCCGGGCTCTTCGGGGAGAGCGGCACGCGCCTCTACCGGACCGGCGACCTCGCCCGCCGTCTCCCCGGCGGCGAGATCGAGTTCCTCGGCCGCACGGACCACCAGGTCAAGGTGAGAGGTTTCCGCATCGAGCTGGGGGAGATCGAGTCGGCCCTCTGCGAGAATCCGGACGTGCGCGAGGCCGCCGTGCTGGCGCGGGAGGGGGCTCCGGGCGGGGACAAGCGCCTGGTGGCCTATCTCGCGGTGTCCGTCACGGTGGTGATCGAGGAGCTGCGGGCGTACCTCGCGGCCCGGCTTCCCGAATCCATGGTGCCGTCCGCCTTCGTGTTCCTCGAATCCCTCCCGCTCACCCCGAACGGCAAGGTGGACCGCCGGGCGCTCCAGGAGATCGCCCCGTCGTCCGATCCGAGCGCGGGCTGGGAGGAGGGATACCAGCCGCCGCGCACCCCGGTCGAGGAGGTGCTCGCCGGGATCTGGGCGCGGGTTCTGGGCGTCCCCCGGGTGGGAGTGCACGACGACTTCTTCCATCTGGGCGGGCACTCTCTCCTCGCGACCCAGGTGGCATCCCGGGTGCGGCAGGCGTTCTCGGTCGAGCTTCCCGTGCGGGCGCTTTTCGAGGATCGGACCCTCTCGGAGCTCGCCCGGCGGATCGAGGAGGAGCGCCTGCGCGAGCAGGGGATCGCGGGCGAGCCCATCGGCCCCCGTCCTCCGGGAAACGAGGCTCCGGCCTCCTTCTCCCAGGCGCGCCTCTGGTTTCTGGACCGGCTCCAGCCCGGGTCGGCCCTCTACAACATCCCGGCCGTGCTGTCGCTCGCCGGGCCGCTCGCGGCGGACGTCCTCGCCCGGGCTGTCGACGAGGTCCTCCGCCGCCACGAGGCCCTGCGCACCACCTTCCGCGCCGTGGGCGGCGAGCCCGTCCAGGCCGTCCGACCCTTCCGGCCCCGCGGTCTGTCCGTGGTGGACCTCTCCGGGCTGCCGGAGGAGATCCGCGGCCTCGAATCCCGGCGGGTGATGGAGGAGGAGGCGGGCCGGCCGTTCGACCTGGCCGCCGGTCCGCTCGTGCGGATGACGCTCCTGCGGAACGGGCCCGAGGAGCACGCGCTCCTCTCGACCTTCCACCACATCGTGGCGGACGGCTGGTCGATCGGCGTCCTGCTCCGCGAGCTGTCGACCCTCTACCGCGCCTTCACGGCGGGGAAGGGCTCGCCGCTCCCCGAGCTTCCCGTGCAGTTCGCCGACTTCGCCGTGTGGCAGCGCCGGTGGCTCGCGGGCGGCGTCCTCGAAAACCAGCTCCGCTGGTGGCGGGAGTGGCACGCCCGCTTCGGCGGCGAGGTGCCGGTGCTCGACCTGCCGGCCGACCGGCCGCGCCCCGCGGTGCAGACCTTCCGCGGCACGATCGAGCCCCTGGCCCTTTCCGGCGGGCTGTCGGACCGCCTGCGGGACCTGACCCGCGAGCGCGGCGTCACTCCCTTCATGACGCTCCTCGCCGCGTTCCAGGCGCTCCTTCACCGCCACACCGGGCAGCGGGACCTCCTGGTGGGCACGCCGATCGCCAACCGCAACCGCCACGAGACCGAGGGGCTGATCGGCTTCTTCGTGAACACCCTCGTGCTCCGTGCGCGCGTGGCGCCCGGCCTCCCCTTCACCGGACTCCTGGAGCGGGTGCGGGAGGAGTCGCTCGGCGCCTACACCCACCAGGACCTCCCCTTCGAGAAGCTCGTCGAGGAGCTGCACCCGGACCGGGATCTGTCGCGGAGCGCCCTCTTCCAGGTGGCCTTCGCCTTGAACGCCGCGATGCCCGAGATCGAGCTCGCCCCCGGCCTTGCGCTCAACCTTGGCGAGGTCCGCCCGGAGATCTCCAAGGTCGACCTCACCCTGAACCTCTACGACGAGCCCGGCGGGTTCCGCGGCGTCGTCGAGTACAGCACGGACCTGTTCGACCGGGAGACCGTCCGCCGCTTCGTCGGCCACTACCAGACCCTTCTTCAGGGGATCGTGGACGCGCCGGAGACAGCCGTGGGGATGCTGCCCGTCCTCACCTGGGAAGAGCGCGAGCAGATCGTGACCGAATGGAACGCCACGGAGCAGCCCTTCCGGCGGGACGGGATCGTCTCCGAGCTTCTGGAGACGCTCGCCGCCGCGCGGCCGGACGACGTGGCCGTGCGGGCGGGGGAGCGGTCGCTCACCTACGGCGAGCTCAACCGCCGGGCGAACCAGGCGGCGCACCGCCTCCGCCGCCTCGGGATCGGCCCCGAGCGGATCGTGGGCGTGCTCTGTGAGCGCTCGCCCGAGCTGTTCATCGCCATCGCCGCCGCGGTCAAGTCCGGAGGCGCCTACGTGCCGCTCGACCCGGCCTATCCGGAAGACCGCCTGGCGGCCATGCTCGACGACGCCGGGGTGGAGGTCGTGCTCACCGTCGAGCGCCTGGCGGGCCAGGTGCCGGGCGCGGGGCGGACCCTGCTGCGTCTCGACGCCGACCAGGCCCTGCTCGCTGCCGAGAGCGCCGAAAATCCCGAGCCGGTGGGCGATCCGGAGAACCTCGCCTACCTGATCTACACCTCCGGCTCCACGGGCAGGCCCAAGGCGGTCGCAGCCCGGCACGAGTCGTTCTCCAACCTGCTCACCTGGCAGCACCGGGTGCGGCCGGCCGTGCCCGGCGACCGGGCGGGGCTGATCGCCGGTCCGGCCTTCGACGGCTCGGTCTGGGAGACCTGGGCCATGCTGACGAGCGGGGCCGAGATCCGCATCCCCGAGGACGGCGTGCGCCTCTCCCCGCCGCGCCTCGCCGAGTGGATCGTGCGCGAGGGGATCACCCTCCTCTTCCTGCCGACCCCCATGGCCGAGGCGTTCTTCGCTCTCCCTGAGGCCGCGGCCACGCCGCTGCGCTTCCTCTACACGGGCGGCGACCGCCTGCACAAGATCACGCGGCGGGACCTCCCCTTCCCGGTCGTCAACTTCTACGGGCCCAGCGAGACGACCGTGGTGGCCACGGCCGCGCCCGCGGCGAACCGGGAAGAGGGAGACGGCGATCCGTCCGTGGGCCGGGCGACCGACAACTACCGGGTCTACATCCTCGATCGAGAGCTCCAGCCGGTGCCGGTGGGCGTCCCCGGGGAGCTGTGGGTGGCGGGCACCGGCCTGACCCGCGGCTACCTGGGGCGGCCGGACTTGACGGCCGACCGCTACCTGCCGGACCCGCTGGGGGAGCCGGGCACACGGATGTACCGCTCGGGCGACCTCGCCCGCTTCCGGCGGAGTGGGGACATCGAGGTGCTGGGGCGGCTCGACCACCAGGTCAAGGTGCGGGGCTTCCGCATCGAGCTGGGGGAGATCGAAGTGGCTCTCGCGAGCCACCCGGCCGTGCGGCAGGCCACGGTCCTCGTGCACGGGATCGGCTCGGCGGACAAGCGCCTGGTGGCCTACCTCGCGGCGGACGCGGTGGACGTGGCGGATTTGAAGGCCCTGCTTCGCGAGACCCTGCCCGAGTACATGGTGCCGGCGGCGTTCGTCCTCCTCCCCGAGCTGCCGCTCACCCCCAACGGCAAGGTGGACCGGAAAGCCCTCCTCGCCATCGCCCCGGACCTCGCCTCCTCCCGGGAGGAGCACGTGGCTCCGCGCACGCCGCTCGAAGAGATGGTGGCGGAGATCTGGCGCGAGTCCCTGAAGATTGAGCGGGTCGGGGTCTACGACAGCTTCTGGGACCTGGGCGGCCACTCGCTTCTCGCCACCAAGGTCCTCTCCCGCATCCAGGAAGAGCTGGGGATCGACCTGCCGATCCAGGCGATCTTCGAGGCCCCGGTCCTCGAAGAGCTCACCGCCGTCCTGGGCCGCGCCGCGCTCGCCGCGAGCGGAGAGGACGAGGCCGGCCTCCTGGCCGAGCTCGAAGGGCTGTCCGAGGAGGAGGCGCGGGTTTGGCTGTCGTAGAGGGCCCCCGCCCGAGCCCTCACCTCCCCGACCCTCCTCTCCCACCACCCCACCCACCCTCCCTGGGAGAGGAGGGAGGAAGACAGCAGTTTCACCCTCTCCCGGGGAGGGGGGAGGAGTGGTGGGAGAGGGGGCCAGGGGGTGAGGGCCGGGCGGGG
>DATHUD010000890.1:0-17984 GCA_035462575.1 Thermoanaerobaculia bacterium
GGGAACCGACAAGACGGTCGACGGCATGTGCGCCACCAAGAACGGCTGCCCGATCAGCACTTTCTACTACTGGCCGGACGTGCGCTTCATGCACTCGTTCAACGAGAGTATCAAGCGGCTGGAAGCCGGCGCCGCGTAGCCCTCTACCCCCTACCCCTGCAGCAGCGACTGCCCGCCGTCGATCCACACCGGCGTTCCGGAGCGAACCTTTACAAATGGCGTGCCGCGGGGAGCGTACAATCCACCCCGGGAGAGATACGAGGAGGATTCATGGTGCGCAGATCTCTGGGAATCACCGCCGCGGTAGTGGCCGCGGCTCTCATGACGGGCGCCTCGGGAGCGGCGGACTGGCCGCAGTGGCGCGGGCCGGCGCGGGACGGGGTCGCGGCCTCGTTTCAGGCGCCCAAGGCCTGGCCCGAAAAGCTCCGGAAGGCGTGGAGCGTGGACGTGGGCAAGGGGCACTCGTCGCCCATCGTGGTGGGCGAGCGGATCTACCTGCTCTCCCGGCAGGGGGAGAACGAGGTCGTCTCCGCGTTCGAGCTCGCGACCGGCAAGATCCTCTGGAAGGACACCTACCCCGCCGCGTTCAGCCCGGCTCCCGAGGCGCGGAGCCACGGGAGCGGCCCCTTCGCCACTCCCACCCATCACGACGGGCGGCTCTACACGTTCGGCATCAACGAGATCCTCTCGGCCTACGACGCGAAGTCGGGCAAGCTCCTGTGGAGGAACGACTACGGCAAGGAGTACGAGACGCCCCGGCCGTACTACGGCACCTCGGCCTCCCCGCTCCTGGTGGACGGGCTCTGCATCGTCCAGGTGGGCGGGCCCGGCAAGGGGGCGCTCCTGGCGCTCGACGCGAAGACGGGGCAGGTCAAGTGGAAGCAGGAGGGGGACGGGCCGGGCTACGGCACGAGCGTGGTCGCGGAATTCTCGGGGGTGCGGCAGATCATCACCCCGACGCAGCAGAACCTCGTGGGCACCGACCTCGCCACGGGCAAGCTCCTCTGGCAGATGCCGTTCAAGGTGCCGTACGACCAGAACATCATCACCCCGGTGGTGATGGGCGACCTCTTCATCACCTCGGGGGTCGACCTGGACCTCCAGGCGATCCGGGTGGCGAAGAAGGACGGCCAGTGGACGACCGAGAAGGTGTGGTCCACCCGCCCAGCCATGCTGTACATGAGCTCCCCCGTGCTTTCGGGCGGGCTCCTCTACGGCTTCTCGACGGCCCGCCGCGGAACCGGCTTCGCGCTCGATCCCAAGACCGGCGAGGTCCGCTGGAAGACCGAGGGCAACGAGGGCGAGAGCGCCTCTGTTGTGGCCGCCGGGGACTTCGTCTTCTTCCTGGGCAACGACGCCGTGCTGCGGGTGGTCCGGAGGACGGGAGAGGCCTACAAGCCGGTCGCGCGCTACACCGTGGCGGACGGCGCGACCTGGGCCCAGCCCGTGGTGATGGACGGCCGCATCCTGGTCAAGGATGCGGACCGGTTGATCCTCTGGGCTCTCGGCTGATCGAAACCGAAGCGGCGCGCGAAACGCTGGAGGTCCCGCGCGCCGCTTCGAAGTGACGGGATCTTCAGGCCTTGGCAGGCTCCGGATCCCCGCCGCTCTTCCTGGGCTTCGCCTCGGTCGGCGGCACGGCGACCACCGATTCGGTCCGCTCGAGCGTCCGCCCGGGGGACTCGCGGCCGGTGAGCCAGGCCGTGTCCATCGGGTAGACGAGCGGATCGAGCATCACCGAGTAGAAGTGCCAGACGAGGATGGCGAGCGTCGCCAGCACCGCCTCGTAGAAGTGGACCACGGTCGACACGTCGGCCACCCACTTCGGGAACCACTGCAGAGTGAAGTTCTCGAACCAGAGCAGGAACCCGGTGGCCGCCATCACCACCGGTCCCCACATGAGCGACAGGTACTCGGCTTTCTCGATGTACCCGAGGGCGGGCACGCGCGGCATCTCCGCCCGCTTGCCGAAGAACCAGAGCACCCGCTCCTTGAACTCGGCGAAGTCGTGGCGGTTCGGCCACATGGCTTTGATGCAGGCCCGGGCCTTCCGGTCCACGACGAGGTGGACGATGTGGAAGACCAGGGCGAGCAGCATGCCTACGGCCGCGGCCCGGTGCACGCCGCCGCGCAGGCCGAACTGGCTCTCCCAGGCGCTCATCGGCCGGGCCCACCAGGCGTCGGGATACTTCAGGGCGAAGCCCGTGTAGGCGAGGACGATGAAGCTCACCCCCTGGAGGGCGTGGGCGATCCGGAAGCCCAGGCTCATCCGCATGCGGCGCTTCTCCACCGGCACCACGGGACGGACGACCGGAGACAGGACCTTGCGCCGCAGGTCGAGCAGGTTGTGGAGCACCATGCCGCCGATCACCCCCCAGATCATCCAGAGATAGATCAGGCGGATCCAGTAGATCCCGGCGAACCGGGACTCGGTCGGCAGGACGTGCACCGGCCCGATGGCGAACCGGGTGCCGGCGCCCGGATGGCAGTTCCCGCACGTCGTCGGCAGATTGGCTTTGTTGACGAGCGAGCGCGGGTCTGACGACCGCAGGATTTCGTGCACGCCGTGGCAGGAGGCGCAGTTGGCCACCTTTTGATTGCCCGCGTGGCCGGCCAGTCCGTGATAGCTGTCTTCAAAAGCGCTCACCGCGTTGGCCGGCATGCCGAACTTCTCGGTGATGCGCAGGTCGCCGTGGCAGCGGCCGCAGGTCAGCTTCGGAACGTTGGAGGCGAAGACCGGCGAGCCGGGCTCGTTGGGAGCGAGGATCCGGTGCTCGCCGTGGCAGTCGGTGCAGACGGGCGCCTCGCGCACGCCCCGCGCCGCGGCCTGGCCGTGGACGCTCGCGGCGAAGGCCTTGGCGATGTCCGCGTGGCAGGTGCCGCAGGTCTCGGGCACTTTCTGATGGTTCACCCTGGATTCGGGCGCGCTCGCGGGCAGGATGTCATGGCTGCCGTGGCAACTGCTGCAGTCGGCCGCGTGCTTGCCCTGGGCGATCCCCCGGGCGTGGACGCTCGCGTTGAAGGCGGCGAGCGGCTGGATCAGGTGGACGCCGGTGCGTTTCGCGATCTCCGGCGAGGCGTGGCACTGGGCGCAGGTGGCGGCGATCTTCGTGGGGTGGATCGGCGAGGCGGGCTCGCTCCTGGCGACCAGCTTGTGGATGGGGCCGTGGCAGGTCTGGCAGGCCGGCTTGCCGGAGATCTCGGTAAAGACGGGCTTGCCGTGGATCGAGCCCGCGAGGACGTCGACCGCGTCCTGGTGACAGGCCGCGCAATCGGCCCGGGCGGTCTCGGCGGTGTGTTCTTCCTCTACGGCTCCCGCGTGACAGTCGGTGCAGGAGAGCGCTCCGTGCACCGTGGTCTCGAAAGCCGCGGTATCGACGTCATGACAATCCGCGCAGGTGGGCTCCTGGGCCCGGATCGGCGATCCGGGCCACGCCAGCCACAGCACAACGACCGTCGTCAGAGGCCAGAGCCCGTTCCTGCGCGGGAGAATCCGAAAGGTGGGTAACATGGTTGTACCCTCCCGCGCAGACAAGGTTCACTGCTGCAGGCTGCGGAGGATCTCGGGATCCTCCTCCTGCATGGCCAGGAGGCCGTGGCAGGTCGAGCAGTCCTGCGAGATCGTCCGGCCGTCCGCGGTCGTGTGCGCGTCGTCGTGGCAGCGGAAACAGCCGGGCGAGTTTTCGTGGCCGATGTGGTTCGGGTAGGTGCCCCACCCGATCTTCATCGACGGGAAGACATTAGCGAGATAGAGCGTGCTGAGCGTGTCGGCCGCGTTCTTGACGGCCGCGGCCCGGGCCGTTGCGACCTGCGGAAACTCCTTGGCGTAGAACGCCTGGAGCCCCTGCGAAATCTCCTTCTGCGCCGCCTCGCGCGACGGGTATTCGGCCTTCAGGAGGCGGACGCCTTCCCGGTGCAGGAACGGGAGATCCCTCGGGATTGTGCCCGCGGCCATCGCGTGGTCGACCTCCTGCTCCGGCATGCGGAACGTGTGGCTCGGCCGGTTGTGGCAGTCGACGCAGTCCATGGTCCGCCACACCGCGCCCTGCGGGGCCTTCTCGGCCACGGTGTAGCGCTTCACCTCACCGCCCGCCGTCTTCATCTCGACCTCGTAGATCGTCTCCCGCGTCTCGTCCGACAGGTAGCGGATCTCATTCGACGGGTCGACGTGCCAGTGGATGCCGTGCGAGGAGGTCCCCTGCATCCCGCCCACGTGCATCAGGAGGACGGTCTTCAATTCCGTGTTGGCCTCGTCGTCCGAATAGGTCTGGAGCACCTTCAGGCGGTCGCCCACGAACTTGGTCGGCCAGTGGCACTGCTCGCAGGTCTCCCGCGCCGGGCGCAGGTTGTGGACCGGCGTGGGGATCGGCCGCGGATAGAGGTCCAGGTTCACCGAGACCACCTGCCAGGCGCCGGAGAGCTTGGACTTGACGAACCAGTCCGCCCCCGGCCCGATGTGGCAGTCCACGCATTTGACGCTCGCGCGAGCCGAGCGCTGGTCGGCCGTGAACTCGGGCTCCATGACACTGTGGCAGGCCTGGCCGCAGAACTCCGTGGACTCCATCGTGTCGACGCCCTTGTAGGTCGCCGCCGAGAGGATGACGACGTTGATCGCGGTCAGGACGCCGAAGGTCAGCACGCGGTTGCGGGTCTTCGGGTTGTTGAGGTCGATCACGGGCAGGGCCGAGGGTGCCTCGCCCCGCTCCCGGGCCGCGCGGTCGCGCCGCTTCTGGCGGGCGATGCCGATCGGGATCAGGAGCAGGCCGGCGATGAAGATCGCCGGCAGGACGAGGTAGGCCAGGATCCCGATGTACGGGCTCCCCCGCAGGCCCATCAGCTCCAGAGTGAACAGGGTGACGATCAGAATGCCCGAGGCAGTCACGATCGCCGCGCCCAGAAGGCTGATCGGATTGCGCGTCAGGGCGACAAAGAAGCTCTTCACGGTTCCGCCCCTCCAGTCGAATTGAACGGCCGGGAGCCACCCCTTGGAGGAGGGCTCCCGAATCCTAGATCACAGGACCGACTACTTCTTCTGCTTCTGAATCCAGGCGATCAGGGCGCCGAGCTCTTCGTCGCTGCCGGTGAAGGCCTTGGTGTGCTTCTTGCCATTCAGGTCCGACTGCTTGCGGAGGTACTTGCCGAGCGCCGTGGCGTCGGTCTTGACGTCGTTGATGTCCGGACCCTTCATCTTCTCCGACTTGGTCGTCGCCTCGATGGCGGCCGCGGGGACCGAGTGGCACATGTTGCACTTCTGGGCCAGGAAGATCGCCTTGCCGTCGAGCGTCTTGGCCTGGGCCTCGGCGACCGGGGCCCCGGCTCCCGAGTAAAGGATTGCGAGCAGCGTTACCGTGGCGATGACTGACAGGGTGAAACCGACCGTCTGCTTCATGACTTTCTCCTTTCCGTCGGGTGGAATTTGACACGGGCATCCTCTCACGGGCCACATCTCAAGGGGTGGTTTTGCTCCGATCGGCATTTCCCCACCCCCCTACCCCAAAGGGTGGGAAGCCTCCCACCTTTACAGATCGAGCGAACCGTCCCAGAGGCGGTGGTGGCCCCTTGCCGGTTCGCGGTCCAATGCGAACAGCTTGAAGAAGCCTGATGGCCCGGAAGGGCCGAATTGAACCGGAGGGGTTCACCATGAAACCGAGTCGCCTTCCACTTCCACTCTTCGCCGCGGCAATCCTGACCGCTCTCCTGGCGGGAGGGTGGGCCGCGCCGCAGGAGCCGCCGCAAGCGTTGCCTCCACAGCAGCCCGCGGCCGCGGTACCCCCGCAGACCTATGTGGGTAGCGATACCTGCGAGGCCTGCCACAGCGAGGTCGCGGATCACCTCAAAGAAACACCGCACGGCATGAAGGCGTTCGCGCGCCTCTCGCCCCAAGGCTGCGAAAGCTGCCATGGACCGGCGAGCGCGCACGTCGAAGATCCGGACAACCCGGCGCTGCGGCCCCGGATCGACAAGCTCTCCGCCAAGCAGCAGACGGCGATCTGCCAGAGCTGTCACGACGGAAAGAGCCAGTTCTTCTGGCATGGCAGCATGCACCAGAAGCGCGGCCTGTCCTGCGAGAGCTGCCACAGCGTCCACAACCCCAAGTCGGAAAAAGCACAGCTCAAGACGGCCGGCACGACCGAGTCCTGCCTCACCTGCCACAAGGACGTCCGGGCGGAGATGTGGAAGAACTCCCATCACCCGATCCGGGAGGGGGAGATGTCCTGCTCCGACTGCCACAACCCGCACGGCGCCCAGACGGCGAAGATGATCAAAGCCGCCTCGGTCAACGAGCAGTGCTACACCTGCCACACCGAAAAGCGGGGCCCGTTCCTCTGGGAGCACGCGCCGGTGCGCGAGAACTGCCTGACCTGCCACACACCGCACGGCTCGAACCACATCAAGCTGCAGAAGACGTCCGTGCCGTACCTGTGCCAGCAGTGCCACTCCAACACCCGTCACCCCGGCACGCTGTACGACGGGTTCCGGGCGCCCACGCTCGAGAACCCCGCGACCGGAAGCAACCGGCTGTTCAACCGGGCCTGCGCGGATTGCCACAACCTGATCCACGGCAGCAACCACCCGTCGGCCCCGTATCTGGGTCATTAGGAGGACGCCATGCGCACCACTAAGCTCATCGTCCTGGTTGCCGGAGCGATCCTCTGGATGGGCCTGGCGCCGCTCGCGGCCCAGGAACCTCAGGAGCCACCGGAAACCCAGGAGGCAGAACAAGGCGAGGAAAGGGGATTCTCCTTCCGGGTGGACTCCTTCGTCCTCAGCTATGAGAACGTCGACAACGACACCGACTCCGCGAAGTTCTTCGAATACCGGGACTTCGACGACGGAGCCCTCGGCTTCCTCGACATCTCCGGCCGCGGCGGCGAGGACCGGTACCTCGATTTCAACGCCTCCCGCATCGGCCGCGACGACGGCCGCTACACCTTCGGGTACGGCGTGGTCGGCCGGTACAGCCTCGACATCGACTACAACCAGATCGTCCACAACTTCGCCAACAACGGCCGCCTGTTGCATACCCGCAACGGCAACCGGTACTCGCTCCCGGACGACATCCAGAGGGCTCTGCAGACGCAGATCATCGCCAACCAGAGCCGGCTGAACTTCGCGTTCCTGAACGGCCTGATCCAGCCCTATATCGCGAACGCCAACGTCATCGACGTGGGCTTGACGAGGGACCGGTTGCTCGCCCGCTTCGACCTGGGACGCACGGCCACCTGGAACTGGGGCGTCGAGTACTTCCAGGAAGAGCGGGACGGCACCCGGCAGTTCGGCGGCAGCTTCGGCTTCAACAACGTCGTCGAGCTTCCGGAGCCTGTCGAGTACACCACCCGGGACGCTGAATTCTCGGGCGAGTGGAACGGAAAGAACGCCGGAGTGCGCTTCGGCTACCGGATGTCCACGTTCGACAACGACATCGACACGCTCTACTTCGACAACCCGTGGCGGATCACCGACGCGACCGACCCTGGCGCCTACCAGGCGCCCAGCACCTCGTCGGTCGGCGGCGCCGCCTTGGGGTTCGCCGACCTCGCTCCGGACAACGAGTCCAATCAGCTCTTCCTCTCCGGGCGTGCCCGGGCGGGAACCTGGTTCTTCAACGGCAGCGCGGCCATGATCAACATGACCCAGGACGACCCGCTGCTCCCCTACACGTTGAACTCCGCCATCCGGGGAGTCAACGCCGACGGCTCGACGTTCGATCCGACCAACCCGGCCAACCTGCCGGTGCGCAACGCGGACAACGAGGTCGACGTGACCACGTTGACCGGCCAGGCGGGCACCGACATCGGCGAGAGCTTCGACCTGACGTTCCGCTACCGCTTCTACGACTACGACAACAAGTCGCGCCGCATCAGCTTCCCCGGCTACGTGCGTTACCACGGGGTCTGGGAAGAGATCGGACGCATCAGCGTGCCGTACGCGTACACGCGGCAGGACGCCAGCGCCGAATTCGGCTGGGACATCGGCACGAAGAGCCGGCTCGCCCTCTCCTACGGCCTCCAACTCTGGGACCGCGAGTTCCGCGAGGTGGAAAGCTCGGACGAGGACATCCTCCGGCTGTCCTTCGACACCCGCCCCTTGGAGCGGTTGACCCTGCGGGCGCGCTATGAAACCGGCGACCGCTCGATCGACGGCTACGAGCCCGAGGCGCAGGAGGAGAGCTTCCTGCACCCCGAGGGCGTCAACAACCTGCCCACCCTGCGCAAGTACGGCCAGGCGGCCCGCGAGTACGACGACTACAACCTCCAGGCCCAGTGGTTCGCCACCGAAGCCTGGAACGTCACCTTCGGAGTCACCGGCCGCGAGGACGATTACGACGAGAGCGAATTCGGCCTGATCTCCGACGAGATCCTGCAGTACAACACCGAGGTCGCCTACACGCCGAGCGAAAACCTGAACCTCTACGTGTTCGGGCAGTGGGCGGACCGCGAGGTCTTCCAGAGGGCCCGCCAGAGCGGCGCCACGCCCTCGACCAATCCGCTCGACACCTGGTTCATCAACTTCGACGAGGACAACTTCCTCCTCGGAGCCGGCTTCACCACGAAGTTCGCCGAGCGCTTCACCCTCGACGTCCAGGCCCGCCAGACCGAGTCGGACGGCTTCGCGGACTTCACCGCCTTCCCGGGCGGCGCGCCGCTCGGCACCCGGCCCGCGGCCCAGGACTTCGACAACTACGAGGACATCGAGCTGACCTCGGTCCTGGCCAAGCTGGGATACCAGCTCAACCCGCGGTTCTCCCTGGGCTTCTCGTACCTGTGGGAGGACTACACCATCGACAGCTTCATCGTGCAGGACCTCCAGTTCTACCTGCCCGGTGCGCTGCTCATCAACGGCAACAACTACGACTACGACGCTCAGGTGTTCCGTCTCGACCTGGGGATCTCGTTCTAGTCCTTCCCGGACCCTCGGGACCTTGCTCTGGGCCGCCTTCGGGCGGCCCTCTTTTTTTCTGCTAAGGTACGCCGCCGGGAGGCGACCGATGGCAAAGCTCACGAACGCTCAACGGAAATGGCTGCGCGGACAGGCCCACCCGCTCGAGCCGGTGGTGCGGGCGGGCAAGCAGGGGCTCACGGAAGGCGTCCTCCGCGAGGTGGACCTGGCCCTCGACTCGCACGAGCTCATCAAGGTCCAGGTCCCCGCCCCCCGGGAAGAGAAGGAAGAGGCCGCCCGCCGGATCGAGGAAAAGCTCGGCGCCACGCTCGTCGGCCTCGTCGGCCACGTGCTCACGCTGTACCGGCGGCAGGCCGATCCCGAGAAGCGAAGGATCGAGCTGCCCCGGGGGTAGGAAGAACACGGACGAGCACGGACAGACACGGACTGGCAAGGACTGCAGGAAATTTTTTGTCCTTGCAGTCCTTTGGGTCCTTTTTCGCTTTACGGCACGGAAACCCACGGCAGCCCGAGCTGGCCCGCCGTGGCGTTGACCGCCGCGAGATCGCTTCGCAGGAGCCCGTCGAGCTCCCTTTCGTAGCCCGCGAGCTCCTTCACCTGTTCCGCGAAGACCTCCTTCATCCCCTGCGTGGGCGCGCCGTCGCCGTCGGTCACCCAGCCGAAGAAGGGGGACATGCGCGAATAGAGCTGCGCGCCTCCCCGCAGGGCCAGGACATCGTAGGAGATCACGGCCTTCGGGTTGTGCAGCCGCGCCTCCAGGTTGTCGAGCTTCGCGATCAGCGCGTTCGAAGACTCGGCCAGCGGCTTCGCCTTCTCGTCTTTGGCAATCGCCGCGGTCCTGTCCGCGAGCTGCTTGCGCACCGTGCGGATCCGCTCGACCGCGCGGGTCAGGCGGGTGACCGCGTCGCGCACCTCGAGGCCGAAGCGGAGCTGCGCGGCCAGATCCTCCGGCGAGACGTCCTCCCGCGGATCAGGGCGCACGGTGAGCGGGGCCGTCACCGTCTTGCCGTCCGCCGTGAGCTTGAGCGTGTAGGTGCCCGGCACCACCAGGGGACCGATCAACGGATAGCCCGCGTCGAGCACGCCGCCTTGAATCATCTCGGCGCCCTCCCAGGTGAGGCCCCAGACGGCCCGCTGCACGCCCTTCTTCTTCGGAAGAGCGAGCTCGGCGAGCCCCTCCCTCTCCTCTTTCACGTACTCGGAGCTCCCGGTCGGCTCCTTGGGCTTGCTCGACAGCGTCGAGACCACCTTCCCCTCCCCGTCCAGCACCTCCAGGGTGACGTCCCCCTCGGGCTCCTTTTCGAGCCAGTAGTAGACGGCCGCCCCGCGCGGCGGGTTCTGGCCGCTGAAGCGGTCGCGCGGCCCGCCGCTCCAGGACCAGCGCAGGGCGTCCGGCGCCGGGAACAGGTGCACCCCCTTGGCCGAGGCGACCTGCGGAAGGTCTCGCAGCACGGAGAGATCGTCGAAGATCCAGATCGACCGGCCGTGGGTGCCCACCACCAGGCTCCCGTCCTTCACCTGGAGGTCGTGCACGGCGACCGTGGGGAGGTTCAGCCGGAGCGACTGCCAGTTGGCGCCGTCGTCCCGGGAGAAGGCCACGCCCCGCTCGGTGCCCAGATAGAGGAAGCCCTTCCGCGCGGGGTCCTCGCGCACGGCGTGGAGGTAGACGTCCCGCGGGAGGTCGCCGTCCAGCCGCTTCCAGGTGCGGCCGAGGTCCGTCGTCTTCCAGAGATGGGGGCGCATGTCGTCCAGCCGGTGGGCGTCGACCACGAGGTAGGCCGTGCCCGCGTCGAAGCGCGAGGGCTCGATCAGGCTGACCGTCCCCCACTCCGGGAGGCCGGGGATTGCGGCCGTCACATTCTTCCAGCTCTGGCCGCCGTCTTCGGTCACGTGGACGAGGCCATCGTCGCTCCCCGCCCAGATCACCCCCTTCTTCAAGGGGGACTCGGCGATCACGAAGACCGTGCAGTAGGTCTCGACCCCCGTGTTGTCCCCCGTGATCGGGCCGCCGGACCACTGCTGCTTCGACTTGTCGTTGCGGGTCAAGTCCGGGCTGATCACGCTCCAGCTCTGACCGCCGTCCGCCGTGCGGAACACTACGTTCCCGCCGTAGTAGACGACCTTCGGATCGTGGGGCGACACCGCGATCGGCGCCGTCCACTGAAAGCGGTAGCGGAGCTTCTCGCCGCCGTGGCCCGACGGGTTCTCCGGCCAGGGGCTCACGTTGCGGTTCTCGCGGGTGCGGTGATCGTAGCGCGAGAGATACCCCAGGTATTCACCGGCGTAGACGATGTTCGGGTCCGACGGGTCCGACACCACCCAGCCGGCCTCGCCGCCACCGACGCCATACCAGTCCGTATTGCGGATGCCGGCGCCGGAGAGCGAATTGCTCGGCCCCTGGGCGGTCCCGATGTCCTGCATCGCCCCCGCCACGTGGAACGGCACGCGGTTGTCCACGGACACGTGGTAGAACTGGCTGATCGGAAGCGCCGGGCCGATCCAGCTCTCCCCGCCGTTCGTCGTGACGTAGACTCCGCCGTCGTCCCCCGCGATCATCCGCCTCGGGTTCTTCGGGTCGATCCACAGGTCGTGGTAGTCGCCGTGGGTGAGCCCCGGCGCATTGAAGATCTCGAACGTCTTCCCGCCGTCGATGCTCTTCAAGAGCGGAACGTTGGGGGCCCAGACCTCGTCCGGATTCGCGGGGTTGACGGTGAGCGTCGTGTAGTACCAGGCGCGCTGCCGGAGCTTCCTGTCGTCCGTGGCGAGCGTCCAGCTCTCGCCCCCGTTGTCCGACCGGAAGAGGCCGCCCTTCTCCGCCTCGATCAGCGCGTAGACCCGCCGGCTGTCCGACGGCGCCACGGCGACCCCCACCTTGCCCCAGATCCCCTCGGGCAGGCCGTCGCCCTTGAGCTGCTTCCAGGTGTCGCCGCCGTCCCGCGAGACCCAGAGCCCGCTGCCCGGCCCGCCGCTCGTCATCTCCCAGGGCCGGCGGCGCGCCTGCCAGAGCCCGGCGAACACGACGTTGGGATTGCCGGGATCGAGGGCCACGTCCGAGGCGCCGGTGTCCGCATCTTTCTTGAGCACCTGCTGCCAGCTCTTGCCGCCGTCCTTCGTGCGGTAGACGCCCCGCTCGGGGTTCGGCCCGAACGCGTGCCCGAGCACCGCGGCAAAGGCCACGTCCGGGTTCGCCGGGTGGACCACCATCGTCCCGATCTGCCCCTCCTGCTTCCAGACGTGGGTCCAGCTCTTGCCGGCGTCCGTCGACTTGTAGATGCCGTTGCCGGCCGCCACGTTGCCCCGGATGTTGGCCTCCCCCGACCCCGCGTAGACCACGTTGGGATCGGAAGGCGCCACCGCGATCGACCCCATGGAAGAGATCGGCTGGTCGTCGAAAACCGGCTTCCAGTTGATCCCCCCGTCCTCCGACTTCCACACTCCGCCGGAAGCCGTGGCCGCGTAGTAGACCAGGGGATTGCCCGGCACACCCGCCACCCGCGAAACCCGCCCGCCCCAGGCCGGCCCGATCAGGCGGTACTTCAGAGCCTTGATGTCGGGGGGATCCTGGAGAGCGGCCGGCGCCGCCGGAGCGGCGAGCAACTGGGAGGAGACGAGCAGGAAGAGAAGAAGAGAGACGAGACGGGGACGGAAGACGCGCATGGGCCTCATCAAGGGCACCTCGCTCAGGGAAAGATGGACCAGACCCCGGGGAGCTTAGCCAAGGGAGGGGGGAGGGGGCAAGCGGCGGGTCCGGCGAGCCACCGCCTGCTACTTCTGTTGCTTCACGTTGTCGACGAGACTCAACGGGTTTCTTCAAGCTCTTCGACGAGCCGCGCCCACTTCGACTTTTCCCGGCGTGGACGGCTCCGGGAGGAGGCCCTCACGGATCAGCGCTTGCTCCACAGCATGGCTCACGAACTCGTCCGGGTTCGGCAGGCGCAGGATCTGCTCTGCAAGCTTGTCGGGGAAGTTGATGGTCAGCTTTGTGGCCATTCCGGGACCAAGCCTACCATGGTCCCCGTAGTAGACGACCGAGGGGAAAGCGCCACCCCGGAAGGAAAGCCTCTCCTCCCGGGGCGGGTATCCAGGGAGCGTCAGTCCATCGGCCAGCAGGGTGGGTTGCGCAGCTTCGCGATCCACTGACCGTTCACGAAGACGAGGTCCTCGATGAAGGGGTCGCCGTTGCACGGACCCGTGGGATTCGGACGATTCACGTCGTAGGCCGCATCAAAAAGACCGTCGCGCCCCGGGCTGCGCGCTACCAGGACGCCTGGATTCGGCCAGACGTCGACCCGGTAATCGATCAGGTTTCCGAAGTGGTCGTGCGCCGGCACGTTGGTGTCGAGGAGCTCCTCGAGCTCCGCTGCCATCACGGGCTGGTAGTCGTCCGCGGAGAGGGTATCTCCCGAATATCCGATCGATCGCCCGGTCATCAACAGATAGCTCGTGAAAACGGTGCCTACGCTCCGCAGATCCTCCTGCGACGCCACCGCGCGAGTCTGCATCAGATAACGGTTCACGCGCGGCACGACAAGCGCCGAGAGCGTCGCGATAATCGCGACGACAATCATCATTTCGATCAGCGTGAACCCCGCCTCCGCCTTCCGGACACACCCCTTCCCTTCGACGTCCGCAGACATTCGCAACATAAATATTCTCCTTTACCGAAACCATTTTCGGTTATGGGGTTTTATATGAGCAATGCGTGTGCCATCAGGCACAATGCTGCAAGAGTGGGGTTTTGCGATGGAGAGGGATGGGCCGGAGTGACAAGGAGTGACAGATCGAACGAACGATTTGTCACTCCGGCCGGGAACGGCGCCTAATTGAGCGGGCAGCCGCCGTTGTTGTCGTCGTCGAGCTCCGAGGCGAGCTCGAGCATGGTGTTGCGGTTGTTGCTCGCGAGGGCCGCGTTGACGTCCGCGATGATCTCGGCCGTGGTCCGCGGGTAGTCGACGCCGGAGTGGGCGGCGTTCAGGAGGGCCGCGACGGCGGCGCGCAGCAGGATCTTCGCGGCTCCCGTGGTGCCGGGGCCGCCGCCGCCCTGAAGCGACTGGAGCAGGGTCTTGCTCGCGAGGGACGGGAAGGCGCTGGCGCCCGAGAAGACGCTTCCGGTCGTCTGGCCCGGGGAGTAGCCGCTGCCCGCCCAGGAGCCGGTGTGGTTCTTCCAATAGCCGGGGGTGCAACCCTCGTCACCCGGAGGCGGCGGCGGCACATCCTGCTGGCAGACGCGCAGAGCGGCGACCTCCCAGAGGAGAGAGTCGGGGTTCTGGTTGACCGGCTCGGAGAAGAGCTGCACGGTGGTCGAGCCCACGCCTCCCGGGATGTTGATCGTGATCGTATCGCTGTCCCAGGAGAATCCCTGGCTGCTGTTCAGGGTGTTCACCAGGCTCGGATTGTTGCTGATGTCGATGCGGTCCGGCCGGGTGGGCTGGCCGTCTCCGGAGACGATCAACAGTTGACCCGGCCGGGCGGCCGCGTCGGCGCCGTGGGAGAAGGTGACCGGCACCGTGACGCGGGTCGGCCCGGGCGTGGGGTCCGCGCCGTAGGCGAAGTCGAGCCCGTCGAAGACGATCAACCGGCAGGTGGCCGCGCTCGTGGGATCGGTGTAGATCACCAGCAGGGTCGCACCGTTCAGGTGGAAGAGGTTGCTGCCGAGGTTACCGTCCGCGATCGAGAAGCTCTGCAGCCCGGTGCCCGCCGCCTGGACGATGCTCGTGACGTCGGCCAGGTACCCGATGTTGTTGATCGGCCCGCCCGCGGAAACCGGCTGTCCCTCGGTCCCGATGATCGTTCCCGTGATCGTGTTTCCTTCGAAGATCAGGACCTGATCCTTGTACGGCTGGCTGGGGATGACGCAGGTCCCGGCCGGGCTCTCCGGGCACGGCCGGTCGCGGCCCGCCCAGTACAGGAGCGCCCCCTGGACGGGGCCGCCGATGTTGACCGAGAGGTTCCGCGTAGCGCCACCGATCCCTTGCAGCCCCACTCCCCCTTGCGCCATCGACAGACCCTGCCCCTGGATGTCCAGGGCGACCGACAGGGTGGTGGCCTGGGCCGCGGACGCGAGAAGCGCCAGGCAGAGAACGGACACGGACTTCGCGAGCCAACGTCGAATCATGATGCACCTCCTGTGGTGGACGTGATTGGACCGCACTCTCGAGGGAAGGCCGGCGCGTGAAAAAGCTTCCACAGCGCCTGAGGACGACCGGAAAGAACGAAACCGCCTTGCCCCGCAATGAGCGCATATCTCTCGGTTTGAGGGGCCCTTCGGGAGCTGGGCGATCTCGGGGGAGATCCCGGGCTTTGCGACCCCGCCTCGCGACGGGTGTGCCTTTTCGGAGGCCTGGTTGAAGCTGCCACGCTGTTACGACAACGAGCCTCTGGAACAATCAACTCGGAACTGCATGAGCCACGGGATCACTTTTTTGCAGAGATCGTGCCATAAATGAAATAACTACCCACATATGGCCCTTTGCGCATCAGGGAATCAAAGCCTGCTGACAGGCTCCCGTCCTGTAGGTAAGATGGTCCCGCTCCAGCTCTCGTACAATGAACGAGGAGGTCCTGACGATGCGACTGTCTTCTCCCCTGGCCCGTTTCTGGTTCGGGCTCTTTTCCGCTCTCCTTCTCGGAGGGCAGGCTCTCGCGCAGCCGGTCGATGCCGGCCTCTCCGGGAGCCCATATCGCACGCCGCCGCAGGTTCTGGTCGACCTCATGGACGCCCCTCCCACGCCGGGTGTCCTGGTCGACCCCAAGCAGGAGTGGATGCTGCTTCTGAAGCAGCCGAACCTCCCTCCGGTCGCGGAGCTGGCCGAGCGGGAGCTGCGGCTGGGCGGCCTGCGCATCCGGCCGCAGATCAACGGCCCGAGCCGGACTACCTCGCTCACCGGGCTCGAGCTGCTGCGCATCTCGGACCTCTCCCGGCGCGAAATCACGGGCCTCCCCCCCGGGGCGCGGATCGAGAACACGCGCTGGTCGCCGGACGGCCGCCGGATCGCGTTCACGAACACGATCGAGGACGGCATCGAGCTCTGGGTGGCGGAGGTGGAGAGCGGCCAGGCGCGGCGGCTCCTCCCCGGCCGTCTCAACCTGTCCGCGCGCGTCACCCCCCGCTGGCTGCTGGACAGCCGGACGCTCGTCGTCACGCTCGTGCCCGAGGGGCGCGGGCCCGAGCCCGAGGCGTCCACGGCGCCCACGGGGCCGGTCGTGCAGGAGAACCTCGGCCGCACGGCGCCCGCCCGCACCTACCAGGACCTCCTCAAAAACGCCCAGGACGAAAGGCTCTTCGAGCACTACCTGACGTCGCAGGTCGCCAAGGTGACCCTGGACGGCGAGGTCGCGCCGCTCGGCGCCCCGGGCCTCGTCGGGAGGATCGAGCCGTCCCCGGACAGCCGGTACCTGCTGGTCGAAACGATCCACCGCCCGTTCTCCTATCTCGTCCCGGCCAACCGCTTCCCCAGGAAGCTCGAGGTGTGGGACCTGGAGGGCCGTCCGGTTCGCCAGATCGCCGACCTGCCGCTCCAGGAGGAGATCCCCATCAGCTTCGACAGCGTCGCGACCGGCCCCCGCCAGCTCGACTGGAGGGACGACGCCCCGGCGACACTCGTCTGGGCGGAGGCCCTGGACGGCGGAGACGCCCGCATCGACGCGAAGGAGAGGGACCGCCTGTTCCTGCTGCCCGCCCCCTTCACGGGCGACCCGGTGCCCCTCGCCACCCTGGAGTTCCGCTTCTCCGGAATCCTCTGGGGCGACGACAACCTCGCCCTCCTCTATGAAGACTGGTGGAAGACCCGCAGGACCCACACCTGGCTGGTGAAGCCCGGCGCCGGGAAGAACGCCAGGCCCGAGCTCCTCTTCGACCGGTCGAGCGAAGACCGCTACAGCGATCCCGGCTTCCCGGAGACGAGGATCAACGAGTGGAACCGCCCGGTGATCCTGGCCGCCAAGGGAGGCCGGACGATCTTCCTGCTCGGCGAAGGGGCCTCCTCCGAAGGCGACCGGCCGTTCGTCGACGCCCTGGATCTGGCCACGAAGAAGACGCAGAGGCTCTTCCGCTCCGAGGCCCCGTTCTACGAGCACCCGCTCCGCTTCATGGACACCGCGGGGAGATACCTCCTCGTCCGCCGGGAGTCGGTCGAGCAGCCGCCGAACTACTTCATCCGCGACCTCGAAAAGAAGACGCTGCGGCAGATCACCTCGTTCCCTCATCCCACGCCGCAGCTCGCCGGCATCCGGAAGGATCTGATCCGCTACAAGCGGGAGGACGGCGTGGACCTGACGGCGACCCTCTATCTCCCCCAGGGCTACAAGCCGTCCGACGGCCCCCTCCCCACGGTGATGTGGGCCTATCCCCAGGAGTTCAAGAGCGCCGACGCCGCCGGCCAGGTGAACGACTCCCCCTACCGCTTCGACCGGGTGAGCTGGGCCTCTCCCCTCGTCTGGCTCACTCAAGGGTACGCGGTGCTGGACAACCCCAGCATGCCCATCATCGGCGAGGGAGAGGAGGAGCCGAACGACACCTACGTCGACCAGCTCGTCGCCTCGGCCAAGGCGGCCGTGGACGAGCTCGTGCGCCGCGGCGTGACCGACAGGAACCGCGTCGCCATCGGCGGCCACTCCTACGGTGCGTTCATGACCGCGAACCTCCTCGCCCACTCCGACCTCTTCGCGGCCGGCATCGCCCGGAGCGGCGCCTACAACCGCACGCTCACCCCCTTCGGCTTCCAGGCCGAGGAGCGGGAGCTGTGGAAGGCGCCGGAGACCTACATCCGCATGTCCCCCTTCATGTACGCGGACAAGGTCAACGAGCCGATCCTCCTCATCCACGGCCAGGCGGACAACAACTCCGGCACGGACCCCATCCAGAGCGAGCGCTTCTACAACGCCCTCAAAGGCACCGGAGCCACCGCGAGGCTCGTGTTCCTCCCCCTGGAAAGCCATGGCTACCGATCCCGGGAGTCGATCCTCCACATGCTCTGGGAGAGCAACGAGTGGCTGGAGAAGTACGTGAAAAACCGGCCGGCGGGTGATCCCAAGGCGCCGGAGGTGGCGGCGCCGGAGCCGAAGGGGAGATAGGTTCAGCCCAG
>DATHUD010000891.1:0-3077 GCA_035462575.1 Thermoanaerobaculia bacterium
CCTCCGTCAGGAGGTCGAAGTCTTCGAGCCGAGTTTCCGGCGCCGCCACGACGCCGCGGAGCAGCCGTTCGACCCGGCCGAGCAGCGCGGCCGCCTCTGCGGCGTTCCACCGGGAGGCGTCATAGCCGAGCTCCAGGCCGAGCCCGCCGGCCGAGCGCACCGCCGACAGGCGCAGCTCGAAGGGCTCGTGGACCGCGCGGTGGGACACGAGCGCGAGCCGCAGCCCCCCGGCCCCGGGGAGCGGCGGGACCTCGGCGAAATCGAACAGGACCGGAAAGCCCGGGGCCTCCGACCAGTCCTCCCACAGGAAGTGCTCCTGCCGGGTCCGCCCCTCCTCCATCGCGGTCCGGTTGGCCCCGGCGAGATCCTCCATCCGGAACCCCCGGCCGAGCGTGGCGCGGACGGGCAGCGAGCGCGCGCACAGCCCCAGCACCCCGCGCAGCGGCTCGATCCGCCGGCCGTCGGCCAGGCAGCCCACCACGATCTCCGGCTGCCGGAGCGACCGCCAGAGCAGCGTCTGCCAGCAGCCCAGAAGGAGAGCCGCGAGCGGCACACCCCACCGCCCCGCCTGCTCCTCCGCCGCGGCGGCCAGATCGCCCGGGAGCGGCAGGCTCTCCCACGCGGGGGCGAAGCCCGTCCGCCCGGCCGGGGAGGTCCGTCCCCGCAGGGGCGAGAGGTCGGGCAGAGAGGCCCGGCTCGCCCTCCACACCTCCCGGCGCTCCTGGGCTCCCTCCTCCTCGAGGATCTCGTTCTGCCACTCCGCGAAGTCGGCGTACTGCACCTCCCCCGCCTCGCCACGGCCTCCTAGCGCGAGGGCGATCTCTGAAGCCAGAAAGCGCAACGACGGCTCGTCGGCCGCGAGGGCCGGAAGCGAGATCCGCAGCCGGTGCTCCCGCGCGGCCGTCCGCACCAGAACGAAGCGGGCCACCGGCCCGTTCTCCAGATCCTCCGCCCCGGACGGCGGCTCGGCCGCGGGCGGATCGACGTCCAGCGAGAAGACCGGGTGCTCGCCGATCCTCTGGACCGGGAGATCCATCCCCGGAAGGCGGCAGTACGTGGTGCGCAGGACCTCGTGGCGGGCGACGACGGCTTCCAGAGCGCGGCGGAGCCCCTCCGGATCAAGATCGCCCTCGAGCGCGAGGACCGCCCGGGCGGGATACACCCGGCCGCCGTCCTGCAGCCGCCAGAGACGCCTCTGTTGAGGGGACAGCCGAAAACCTTCGAAAACCGTATCGCCCATCGGGGCCTCCCAGCCCCATGCGGACTTGCATGAAAGCTTTTTTGCGAATCCCTTCTTCTGAAACGGATTCGGGTTTCGTTTATTGTACGTTACTGGCCGTAAAGACGTTGTGGAGTTCCTCCACAAGAGGGTAGCTTCCGGGCCGCATCCATTTCGGTTGCGCGGCCAGTTCGCGAGGATCTCCGCGGAGACGCGGAGACGTCGGGGCGCTAAAAAAAAGGATTTAACCCACGAGGGCCCTGCGCAGCTCCCGGAACATCCGCGCGAGGTCGTCCCGCTGGTAGTGGGCGTTCAGCCCGCTCGGGTTGGGCAGCACCCAGATCCGCGAGCCCGCCAGGGTCTCCTCCTGCGGCCCCAGAGCCGCCTTGGGCCGGCCGAACGCCGACCGGTAGGCGCCCACGCCGAGAACGGCCACCCACGCCGGCCGGAAACGGGCCGCCTTCTCCTCGAGCCCCCGTCCCCCCGCCGCCAGCTCCTCCGCCGAAAGCTCGGCCGCCGCCGCCGTCGCCCGGTCCACCACGTTGGTGATCCCATAACCCCACCCCAGCAGCTCCCGCTCCTCGGAAGGATCGAGCAGCCGCTCCGTAAACCCCGCGTGGTAGAGGGCCGGCCAGAACCGGTTGCCCGGCCGCGCGAAGTGGTGCCCCACCGCCGCCGTGTACAGCCCGGGGTTGATGCCGCAGAAGAGCACCTTCAAGCCCGGAGCGATCACGTCCGGCAGGGTCTTGCCCGCGGCGGCGAGGAGCTCTTCACGGGTGGGCCGGGGGCGTTTCATTCGAAACCTTTTCTGGGGAGGTGCACGCACCGCGTTCACAATCTCAGGAAGGAAGAGAGAGGAAATCGATGAAATGAGGACCCGGATCACCCGGCCGCTCCAGCCACTTCTTGAGAGAATGGGCGATCCAATCCGGACGATCATTGGGCAGACTATGAGGGACGATCAGGAGACCCGTATGAAGCTCTCCAACCTGGAAGAAGGTGAGGTTCAGCCTGAGGAAATCGTCCCGGTTCCGTGTGACGAAAGCCCTGTTCTGTGAAGTGGAGAACCGGAGCTGCTCCTCGTCCGGAAAGCCGCGCCGGTCGATTTCATGGACCGACAGGACATCCAGCCCGAGACCTCGGGCGATCTCAGCGACATCCGGATTGACATCCTCGTCTAGAAGGAACCGCATCTGGACCCGGAGCGAGCTTCAGGCATTGCGCGGACGAGAGAAGGGAAACTCCCGCCGCACTCTCTCCGGCGTCCATTGCGCCTCGCGCTCCAGGCGTGCGTCGATCTCTTCGGGGTAGACCTCGTAGTAGGCCAAGGCGGCACGGAGCTGTGCCTCCGTCAGCCAGTGGTAGCTCTGCCGAAGCCTTTCGTGGTTCTTGTCTCCTGCTTTCCAGGTCGCGACAACCTCCCACACATCCAGACCCGAGCCGCCGACGATCGCCCGGCGACCGGCGGGGCCGTCGGCAAAAGCGATTCCCGGGATCCGGCGCATCCGGATTGCTTCCTCGAGCAGCTCCGTGGTCATTGCTGACCAGGATTTTCCCCGCACCTCGGACTCGCGCGTGATCGCCTCATCCAACTCGTCGGAGATCCGAATTCCCTTTGCCTTGGTAGCCATAGACCCTCCGCCGGGAACGTGCACATCGTGCACATTATGGCTTAGGGAGCAGGATGAGTCCAACCAACCGGCCCCAGGGGATGTCACCGCCCCCGGCAAAGTGACTGGCACCTGTCTGCGGTGCTGGAGGATCTGTACGGCCTTTGCCCTCTTCCTCACATCCTCTCCTGACCGGGGCTCTACCCGGCGGACGATACGGCGCCCCTCGAATTCGGACAGCAGGTTCC
>DATHUD010000892.1:0-17587 GCA_035462575.1 Thermoanaerobaculia bacterium
GGAGCCGGACGTTCAAGCCCAGGTCATAGGAGACGATCGTCACCTTGTCGCCGGGGACGAGCTGCCGGGTGAGGAAATCGCGGAGCTGCTCAAGGGTCCGGGCCCGGTTCCCCGTCCGCAGGTTGAAATTGTCGACGTAGACCACCAGGTGGAGCGCGTCCGCAGGCGGGCTCCCGGCCGGGGCGACCGTCGCCTCCCCGGCGGCGGAAGGCGCCGGAGCCGGAGCGGACGTGCGGTCCACGGCTTCGAAGTTCGTGATCTCGACCCGCTTGCCGTCCACGTAGAGCTTGAAGTCCCCCTTGTCGAGGCCGGTCACCGGCTTGCCGTCCTTGCCGGTCACGTAGACGTCCACGTTGACGACGTTGACGTCCACGACGTCTCCGAACTCGGGGGTCGTCCGGGCGGGTTTCTGGGCGGAAAGGGACGGCGCGAACGCCGCCAGGAGCAGCGCAACGTAGACGAAAAAGCGGGGCCTCACGGTCGTGAATCCCTCCCTGGAGCCGGACGGGCTCGCGATGTTTAGAAATGTTGAGTGCAAGGGCCAGACCATGCCTTTTCCCTGGGAAAGAATACCCTCTTTGTCCTCAGAAGTTGACACTCCCCCTTTTTACCGGTGAATTCCCGTCCTCATTCCCGGACACGGGCGGGAAGGCCTCTCCACAGCCAGGCCGTCAGGAGGAGGCCCAGGGCCGTGAGCACCAGGCTCCCCTCGGGTCCGAACAGGCCGCCGGTCACCAGCTCCCGGCCGCCGATCGAGACGTCGAACAGGTGGAACATGCGGACGCCGGAGACCGGGACCGACAGCAGGCAGGCCACTGCGAAATTCCACACCCCGTGGGCGAGCGTCGCGCTCCACAGGCTGCCGCTCTTCTCGACCAGGGCCGCCAGGATCATCCCGGCGATCACGATGTTCCCGAGCGCGACCGCCGAGACGTCCGGATTCAAGAGGTGCATGAGAGCGAACAGCACCGAGGAGGCGAGGGCGGCCACCCAGGGGCGCCAGCGGTCTTTGAGGGCGCGGTAGATGTAGCCGCGCACGATCCACTCCTCGAGCCCGCCCTGGATGAGGAAGCCGAGCAGGAGGAGCCCCAGGAGGAGCGACGGCGCGAGCGGCCACCAGGCCGGGCCGGTTTCGAACGAGCCGCTCACCCCGCCGAAGCCCACCTCCGCGAGGGTCGCTGGGAGGAGCAGGATCACCGCGAGCCAGCTCCCGAGCAGGGCGAGCGTGGCGAGCGGAGCGGTGACCGCCTGGACGAGCGCCTTGCGAGGCCCTCCCTCCGGCCAGCGGGCGCCGAGGCTGCCGATCGGCCGCCGGTCCAGCGCCCACACAAAGACGAAGGTCATGGCCACCACGAAAGGCGCGGCGAGCACGATCCCCAGAAGCTGGATCTCGGAAGAGCTTGTGAATCCCCCCTCCTTGAAGAGGTCGCCCCCCGCGGCCTGGGCGAAGAGGGCGATCGCCACGCCGAGGACGACCTGGACGACGAGATAGGCCACCAGGAACAGGGCCGACCGCACGAGCGGATGGAACCGCGGCCGCGGAGCCGGGGGAGGGGGTGGCTCTACCGGAGCGGGGAGGGGGGGCGCCGGCTCCGCGGCGTCGCGCGGGGGTGAAAGAGGCTCTTCCAAAGCTCGGTCCTCCGTGGAGGTGGGGTCCTGCCCGGCCGCCATTGTAAGCCGCTTCCCGGCCGGATGGCACGACAGTTGCTTTTGATGAGAGGCGGGGGAGAAACAAAAAACGTAGGACGAAACAAACCACAAAAAGGAGGATCGGTATGAACATCATCATCATGTTGATCGTCGGCGGCCTCATCGGCTGGGTTGCCAGTATGGTCATGCGCACCAACGCTCAGCAGGGCGTTATCCTGAACATCGTCGTCGGCATCATCGGCGCTCTGCTCGCCGGTCTGCTCCTCGCCCCACTCTTCGGAACGGGCACCCTCACGGGCGGAGACTTCAGCCTTTCTTCCCTGCTTGTCTCTCTGCTCGGCGCGGTCGTCCTTCTGGCGATCGTCAACCTGTTCCGGCGCGGCGCCGTCCGCTAACCCCGGCCACCGCACCGCAGCTTCAGAGCGCGGGGGTTTCGGTTTCGGCCGATCCCCCGCGTCGGTATGTCCGGACGTTCCGCTTGAAAACCCATCGAGACCCGTCTGCGGGCGTGGCGCCAGCCGGGGGCGGCGCTCCACTTGTCGTTTTTACAAATGGCGCCGCGAGCGCTCCGCCGCCATCTCCCGCTCCACCCCTTCGGGCGTCGTCAGCCCTTCCTTTTCGAGCACGTCGTGGAGGTAGCGGGCGACCATGGCGTTGCCCACCTTGGGGTAGTGGACGTACTTCAAATCCACCATCTCGTTCTTCGTGTCGTAGCGCTCGAACCCTTCGATCAGGTCGATCGTGCGATACCCCTCGCGGCGGAGGAGGTCCGCGAGCGGCTGGTAGACGAGCGGCTCTCCCCGGCGGTGGGAGCGGATGTCCTGCCGGTCCGGAAAGAGCACGATGATGGGGAGCGATCCGTCGGCCAGGGCCCGCTGGTAGAACTCCTCGAGCACCCGGACGGTCACCTGGAAGGCCTCGGACTCCGTGTTGTACGCCTTGTCGCGGACGATGGGCTGGTGGGACTGGGTCTTGACGATGTGGGCGAACCGCACCGACGGGAGAAAATCGAAGCGGCTCCGCCGCGAATTGAAGCGGTAGAAATAGTCGTGCTCGCCCAGGCGCGGCAGCACCGTCTCGGGGTGCTCCAGAAGCTCCCGGTAGCCCTCCGCGCTGCGGATCGGGTTCTCGTAGAGCACGAGCTTGCCGCCCTCCAAACCGAACCGGGGCTTGCTGAAGGGGATGCCGCTGCGCGGAAAATAGAACGGCCGGTAGGCGTTCACCACGCGGCTGATGTTTTCAGACATGAAGCCGATCATCACGATCTGCGGATGGAAGCGGGGCCCGAGCTGCTGGTAGCGCAGGAACGCCTGCCCCGGCTCGAACCCCGGCACGCCGAAGTTCATCACCTCCAGGCGCGGGTCCGCCCCCTCCAGCACCTCCTGCCAGGTCCACCCGGCCTTCATGCCGTCACAGTGCGTGAACGAGTCGCCGAACGCGGCGATCCGCACAATGCCCGGCGCCGGCTGTGGCGAATACTCCCGCTGCGACCGGATTCCCACGCTGTTCGCCCGGTAGTTGGGCTTCTTGCCGTTGGGCCGCACCGTCCATCCCAGAACCGGGTCGAACGTGACGTAGGACAGCCGGCCCGCGAGGTGGGCGGTCAAGGCGTTCCGGTGCTTGTTGTTGAGCTCCTGGACGAGCGCCGGCTTGTACTCCACCCCTTTGTACCGCTCGAGCGCCCACAGGGCCCCCAGGCAGACGACCTCCACCAGCAGCCAGAAGAGGGCGAGGAGGACGAGCGAATACGCGAGCTTCTTGCGGGAGGAGAGCTGGGCCATAAGGAAGGCGGGATTCTACCTCAGCCTCACCCTCACACCGCGACCGGCTCCGCCGCCATTTCCTCCTCGGGCACCCAGCCGTGGTCGCGGAGCCAGACCCGCGTCTCGGCCTCGGCTTCGTGGAGGACCGCCACGGTGAGCTGATCTCCGCGCCGGAAGGTCACGGTCTCATCCACGGGGAACACCTTCCGGCCCCGCCGAACCGCCAGGGGGAGAAGAAGGTCGTCCAGGTCGTTCCGGATCAGATCCCCGTTCGCCGCGTCCCGGCCATCCCGCCGCCAGCGCTCCACCCGCGCCATCTCCCGCTCCAGGCGCAGCGTCCACAGGTTCAGGTTCTGCGGCTCGCCGAAAAGCACGTGGGCGCCGAGCCGCTCGGCCGTCTCCTTGGACACTCCCAGGTGCCCGCGCCGCACCGCCACCCAGACCCGCGGGACCTTGAAATCCTTGCGGGCGCGGCGGGCGAAGAGGAGGTTCACCTCCTCGTTCGAGGTCACGCCGAGGCAGCCCGCCCGGGCGTCGAGCTCGGCGCGGAGCTGCACCCTCTCTTCGAGGCCGCTGCCGTGGAGCGCCCTGAACCCGTCCTCCTGGGCGGCCTGGCAGGCTTCCGGGTTGGAATCGATGAAGATCACCTCCTCGCCCCCCTCCCGCAGCGCCTTGCCCAGGGCCCGCCCGAGATCGTTCGCCCCGAGGATCACATAGCCCGTGTTCGAGGGGCGCCGCACGCCCAGCCATCCCGCCACCGCGCCTCCCGTGATCCCCTGGACCACCACCGTCACCGCGATCACCAGGAAAACCAGGGCCCGCAGCTCCGAGCCCCCGGCGATTCCTTCCTCCTCGAGCGTCTGGGCGAACAGGGACGACACCGCCGCCGCCACGATCCCGCGCGGCGCGAGCCACGAGAGGAACGCCTTCTCCCGGAACGTCAGGTCCGTGCCGAACGTGCCCGCGAAGATGTTGAGCGGCCGCACCACGAACATCAGCGCGAGCACCGTGAAAAGCCCGGCCCACCCGAGCGACGTGACCTCCGCCACCCGGACGTCCGCCGCCAGGAGCACGAACAGGAGCCCGATCAGCAACACCGTGAGCTGCTCCTTGAACTCCCGGAGCTCCGCCACCACGTGGGCCCGGGCGTTGCCCACCACGAGCCCGGCCATCACCACGGTCACGATGCCGCTCTCGGGCATCACCGCGTTGCTCCCCTGGAACAGGGCCACCACTGCGGCGAGCGTAAATACGCTCTCCAGGCCCTCCGGCAAGAGCTTTTCCCGCCGCAGGAGCGCCGCGAGGCCCAGACCTCCCGCGATCCCCAGGAGGGCTCCGAACCCCAGCCGGGAGACCGCGTGCCACGCCCCGGAAGCGAGCGACCCGGCCGGGCTGATCACCACCTCCAGCGCCACCACGGCCACGATCGCGCCGATCGCGTCCACCAGCACGCCCTCCGCTTCGAGCACGGTCGCCACCCGGGGCGTCACCTTGATCCTCCGGAGCAGGGGAGTGATCACCGTCGGCCCGGTCACCATCACCAGCGTTCCGAAGAGGATTGCGGTCACCCAATCCCAGTCGAGGATCAGCCGCGCCACGACCGCGGCGCCGGCCGCGGTCACCAGGGCCCCCACCGTGGCGAGCTGCCGGATGCTTCGAGCCTCGCGCCGCAGCCGGCTGAGGTCGAGGTTCATCCCTCCCTCGAAGAGGATGACGGCCACCGCAAAGCCTACGAGCGTCTGGAGCAAGGTCCCGAGCGTCCCCGGCCGCACCACCCCGAGCACGTCCGGCCCCAGGAGCACCCCGGTCGCGAGCAGCAGCACGATGCCCGGGATCTTCAAATGCTGGGCAAGGGATTGGGCGATCATCCCGGCGATCAGGGCCAGGGCGATCGTCAGCGCGGGATCGGCGAAGGCGGAGTGATCCATGGTCCGTTTTTATCAGAATGCAGGATGTCTGCCGGAACCCCTTCGGCTATGCTTGAGGAGGTCCAGGGAGGGCCCCATGATCGAGCTGATCTGCACAAAGACCTGAAGCACCTGCCGCAAGGCGGTCGCCTTGCTGGACGACAAGGGAATCCCCTACCGGTACCGGGAGTATACTCAAGACCCGCTCTCCGAAAAGGAGATCCGGGATGTCCTCCGCCTCCTGGGCCTCCGCCCCCGGGACATCCTCCGCACCCAGGCCGCCAAGGAGCGCGGCCTGGCTGGCGACGAGCCGGACGGCGAGCTCATCGCCGCCATGGCCCGGCATCCCACCCTGCTCCAGCGCCCGATCGGCATCGCCGGCGGCAAGGCCGTGGTGGGGCGGCCGCCCGAGAACCTGCTCGCGCTCGCCGGTGAGGCGTAGCGGGAGAGGGTGCGCACGCTTCATGCAATAGACGCGGGCGATGATCGCCCGCCCCGCCGGGTCCGCTCCGACCGGTTATCTTGTGGCGATCTTGAAAGGAGCTTTTCATGCGCTGGACAGCAGGTCCAAGGAGCGCCAATCTGGAAGATCGGCGTGGGCAGAGGATGGGGGGCGCGCTTCCGAAATTGGGGATCGGCGGCTTTCTGTTGCTCGCCATCCTGAGCTTTGTCTTCAAGACCGACCTCTTCTCGCTGCTCGGCGGCGGCGCGGCCACCACGGGCGCGCCGGTGGAGCAGGGTCCCATCTCCTCGACTCCCGAGGAAGAGGAGATGGTGAGCTTCGTCGATTTCGTGCAGAAGGATGCCCAGGACGTCTGGGCGCAGACCTTCGCGCAGCAGGGTGAGCAGTACCCGCCCGCCGGGCTGGTCCTGTTCCGGGACGCGACGCAGTCCGGCTGCGGCGTCGGGCAGTCGGCCATGGGGCCGTTCTACTGCCCGGCGGACCAGAAGGTCTATATCGACCTCGGGTTCTACCAGGAGCTCCAGAGCCGGTTCGGAGCGCCGGGGGATTTCGCCCAGGCCTACGTGATCGCGCACGAGGTCGGCCACCACGTGCAGAACGTCCTCGGCCTGTCCGATCAGGTGCGGGAGGCGCAGCGGCGCGATCCGTCCCAGGCGAACGAGCTGTCGGTGAACCTGGAGCTTCAGGCGGATTGCTTCGCGGGCGTCTGGGCCCACTCGACGCAGAAGAGGGACCTCTTGCAGTCGGGGGACGTCGAGGAGGCGATGGGAGCGGCCTCGGCGGTGGGAGACGACCGCATCCAGAGCCAGTCCGGGGGAGGTGTGAACCCGGAGACGTGGACTCACGGCTCGGCAGAGCAGCGCGCCACCTGGTTCCGCCGCGGGTTCGAGAGCGGCAACATCGAGAGCTGCGACACCTTCCAGGCCAGGGGATAGAAATGCAGGGGCGGCCACACAGGGCCGCCCCTACGATCAATCCCGATTACCTGCAGGTCTTCGTCCGTCCGCCCTTGCAGCTTCCGGAGCAGCACTGGCCGTTCGAGGTGCAGGTCGAACCCACGGGCTGGCAGAGGAAGCAGGCCGAGGTGTTGATCGTGCAGGAGCCCGTGCACGAAAGGGTGCCTCCCGCAAAACCCTGGCTCGTGCAGGTCTGGCCGCCGAAGTCGCTGCCGTCGCAAGCCTCGGAGCCTTCCTTCACACCATTGCCGCAGAACGCCGGCTGGGCGGTGCCGCCGGTCACGACGAGGCTGAAGACCGCGTCGGCCGCCGGGGTGCCCAGGTGGGCGTCCTGGTTGATCTCGGCGGCGCGGACCTCGACGGTCCAGGTGCCGGCCTGCGGGTTCTGCACGAACACGTTCTCGACGGGGTCGATGGTGTTCGGGCTGCCGCCCGAGGTGGACCAGTTCCCCGCGAGAAGACCGTTGTTGCCGTGGTAGACCGTCCCGCCGGGCGACGTCACACGGAGGCTCAGGTCGTTGATGCGGTGGAGCGAGGACGAGGTGGTGCCCGGCGGGTCGGGGAAGATCATGGTGGCCTTCAGATCGCTCGCGCCCGAGGGGACGGTGACGTTGTAGGTCACCGCCTGGTTGAGCTGGAGCGGGGTCCCATGGTCCACGATGAGGCTGTTGGCCGCGCGGTCGCGGGCGATCTGGGCGCTCGGCCGGCCCCAGCCCTGATGCGTGCGGGTCAGGTCGCTCGTGGTTCCCGTGAAGGGATACTGCTGCGAGCTGTTGATGAGGAGCGCCTTGATGGTGGAGGCGTGCGGCTGGCGCTCGAACACGGTGGTGCCCGAGGGGTTGGTCCCCCAGACGTTTTCCGACCACATCTGGACGATCAGGCCGAGCACGCCCGAGACCTCCGGGGTGGCGGCGGAGGTGCCGCCGAAACCGGTCGTGTAGGTATTGCCCGAGGTCGTGGTGAAGATGCTGTCGTACCAGTAGTGGACGTCGGGCTTGATGCGGCCGTCCGCGGCCGGGCCGATCGAGGCGCCGCCGGTCCAGGAGTCGTTCGAGGTGGCGAGCGTATTGCCGTGCCTGATGCCGCCGACGCTGATGATGTTCTTGGCCCAGGCCTGGGGCCGGCTTTGCTGCGTGCCGGCGTTGGACTGGGACTGGGTGATCGCGAAGTCGAGGCGCCAGATGATGTCGTCCATCTCGCTCGAGATGCTGTTGTACTGGGTGGTCAAGGTATTACCCCAGGAGTTGCTCTGGAACGAGGCGAAGTAGGGGGAGGCCTTGAGCTGCTGGGTGTGGACGAAGCGGTCGGTCAGGAAGTCGTAGTCGGCGACGATGCCCTGGGAGCTGCAGACGAGCTGGCCCAGGCCCTGCGCGTTGCCGTCGCCGTCCCGGTTGCCGTTGCCGAACACGATCCCGTAGGTGCTCGTGCCATGGCTCCCGGCGGTGTTCGAGCCGTGCACGATCACCCCGTCGAAGTCCATGTGGGTGATCTCGGTGCCGCCGTCCAGCACCTCGCCGCGGACGCCCTGGCCGCAGGTGCCGTAGTTGGTCTCGATGAAGTTCGCCCCGGAATCGATGCGGACGAGGTCCATGTCGTTTTCGGGCGCGCTCCAGCGGTCGATCCAGGCGACGTCGTCGCTGGCCGCGAGGCGGCGGAGCTGGCCGCGGTCCACGTAGAGCTCGATGACGTGGCCGCTCGGGGTGTTGAGGGCGGTCCGGGCGCCGTCGCCCTCGGCCGCCGCGCGGATCCGGTCCTTGCCCTCGGGGCCCCACTCGAAGGCCATCACGCGCACCCGCATCTCGGCGGGTCCGGCCTCCGAGCCGAGCCAGGCCGCGAGCTCGTCCTCCAGCCGGTAGCCGGGGTGATAGGGCTCGACGCGCTCGACAATATCCAGGCCCTTTACGGTTTGGACGAGGGACGGATGGATGCGGACGATGTGGGCGTTGTGCGGCACGTAGGAGAGAACCTCGGCGCCCGCTTCCGCCAAGGCGTCACGCCACTCGGGGAGGCCCAGGGTCTTGAACTGGACCACGTAGAGGCGCCCGTCGGCCGGGAGCGTGAGCGACGCGGCCGGGGCGGGCATGGGCCGGCCGGGCTCGGCGGCGCCCGCCTTCAGGCGGATCGTGGTCTCGATCGCCCGCGCGTCGAACCAGGAGCGGCCCGCGTCGCGGGTGGCGGAGAACCAGCGCTCGCCCCCCTCGGTCCAGGTGGCGAACGCCGCGCGGCCGGCCGGGTCCCAGCCCGCCGCGCCCGGGGTCACTCCCGACGGCGTGACGCGCAGGAGGCTCCGCCGCACCTGGCCGTTGCCCACCTCGACCTCGACGAACACGCGGCTGACGCCCTGGCCGGGCTCGACCACCAGCCGGGGCTTCGCAGGAGCCGCGGCGGCCGGGGCCGTGATTCCGGCGGTCAGGAGAAGAAGAAGGGCTACCCATCGAATCTTCATCATCATCATCCTCCTTTGAGGATTTTGCCTGAAAACGTCAGGCACGGGTTGCAGGGAACGGAGAAAGCCTCGCGGAGGTCTCCTGAAAGGAGTGGTATCGCGGCGGAGGAAAAAGGGGACAGGGGTTTATGTTCTCGTCCGCCGTCCGGGCAGGATAAGCTCCTCCTCCGGGAGCGATGCCGCCCCAGGAGAAGTCAAACCCGCATGAGCAGGAATCCGAGCCCGATCCCCTTGGACGCTTCCATCCCGGCCGAGAGCGCGGAGGAGGCGCTCCGGAAGAGCGAAGCGAGATACCGGGCGTTGGCCGAAGCGGTCAGCGAAGTGGTCTGGGCCTGGGACCCGGCGACCGGGGCCGGAGACTTCGGCGCCGTCCAGCGATGGTGGGAGGAGATCACGGGGCAGAGCCCCGCCGAGCAGTCGGGGAATGGAGAGACAGGCTGGCTCGACCGGGTCCATCCGGAGGATCGAGATCAAGCGGGCGCCGCCTGGACCAAGGCGATGACGGCCGGTATTTCCTATGAGACCGAGTACCGCGTCCTGACGTCCACGGGTGAGCCCCGATTCATCCTCTCCCGGGCCGTCCCGGTCCGTGGGCCGGAGGGCGAGGTCCGCGAGTGGGTGGGGACGCTTCGCGACATCACCGAGCGGCGCCTGGCGGAACAGGCGCTCCGGGAGAGCGACACCCGATACCGGTGGCTCTTCGAGGAGAGCATGGACGCCATCCTGATCGGATCTCTCGACGGGATGTACGTCGACGCCAACCGGGCCGCCGCCGAGATGCTCGGAGTTCCCTTGGAGCGGCTGATCGGGGCCCGTTCCAGCGAGTTCGTTCTCTCCGAGTGGTGGGAAAAAGGTAAGGAAATCCGGCGGACGCTCATGGAGACCGGGCGGTGGGAAGGCGTCTTCCCCATGCGCCACGCGGACGGCTCGATCGTCTGGGCCGAGTACCGCTCGCGGTTCGACGGCCAGAGCTTCATTGGATTCATTCGCGATGTGACCCAGCGCAGAAAAGCGGAGGAGGATCTCAAGGAGGCCGACCGCCGCAAGGACGAGTTCCTGGCCATGCTGGCCCACGAGCTGCGAAACCCTCTCGGTCCCATCCGCAACGCCGCCGAGGTGCTGCGGCAGACCGGCCCGGCCGCCGAATCGCTGCAGCGGGCCGGCGACATGATCAACCGCCAGGTCGCACACATGGCCCGGCTGGTGGACGACCTGCTCGACGTCTCCCGCATCTCGCGGGGAAAGATCCTGCTTCGCAAGGAGCCGCTCGACCTGACCGCCCTGGTCCGGGCGACGGCCGAGGACCACCGCAGCCTGCTCGAAGGCAGCGGCCTCACGCTCACCGCCGAGCTGCCCGGCGAGAGCCTCTGGGTGGTAGGAGATCCGACCCGGCTCTCCCAGGTGCTGGGAAACCTCCTGCAGAACGCCGACAAGTTCACCAATCCCGGAGGGCACGTCACCGTCCGCCTGAGCCGCGATCCTCGAAGAGACACCGCGCTGCTCACGGTGGAGGACTCGGGGATCGGCATGGAGCCGGACATCCTCTCCCGCCTCTTCGAGCCGTTCAGCCAGGCCGACCGGAGCCTGGACCGGAGCCGCGGCGGGCTGGGGCTCGGCCTCTCCCTGGTCAAGGGACTGGTCGACCTGCACGGCGGCGAGGTCGAAGCCGCGAGCGGCGGCCGGGCCTCCGGATCGATCTTCCGGGTGCGCCTCCCGCTCGCCCTCGCGGCCGGCGCCAACGCGGCCACCGGCCCGGCCGCCTCCTCTCCGGCGAGATCCCTGAAGGTCCTCATCGTCGAGGACAACCGGGACGCGGCGGAGAGCCTGGCGATGCTGCTCGAGCTCTCCGGGCATCGGGTCGAGGTGGCCTACTCGGGAGACGAAGGGCTGAGCGCCGCCCGCCGGTTCCGTCCCGACGTGGCGCTCTGCGACATCGGCCTCCCCGGAGGGATGGACGGCTACGCCCTCGCCCGTTTCCTGCGCGCCTCGGACGAGGCCGCGGGAGCCTACCTGATCGCCGTCTCGGGCTATGGCCAGGACAAAGACAAGCGCCGCGCCCGCCAGGCCGGCTTCGACGAGCACCTGACCAAGCCCGTGGACCCGGAGGTTCTGATGCGGCGGCTCGAAGAGCTGGCGCTGCGGTAGGGAAGGGCGCTCACACGGACTGAGACACGGACTCCCACGGACTTACACAGACTGACACGGACAACACGGACAAGGTGTCCGTGTCAGTCCGTGTGGCCTTTGCCGTCCGTGAAAGTCCTTGCCCGTCCGTGTTCTTCTCAACCCCGCTCGCCCAGGATCTCCTCCGCGAGCGCGGTGCCGTTCCTGATGCAGTCCGGCACGGACACCCCGCCCACGTAATTCCCTCCGATCCGCAACCCCGGAAGCCCGCGCTCGATCTCCTGAGCCCGCAGGACGAAGCGGCCGTGGCCGATCTCGTACTGCGGAATGGCCCGGCGCCAGCGGCGGACCCTTTTGAACGGCGGCTCGCCCGTGAGGCCCAGGGGACCGCGAAGCTCCGAGATCACGGTTGTGAGGATCTTCTCGTCGCTCCACCCGACGATCTCGGGGTTGGTCCGGCCGCCCACGAAGGCGGCCAAGGCCACGTGACCTTCGGGCGCCCGGGCGGGGAAGATCTCGGAGGGGAAGAGGCAGCCGAGAACATTCAGCCCCTCTTTCCGGGGAGAGAGGAAGCCGAACCCCGAAAGCGGATGGGCCACGTCCGCTCGGCGGAAGCCCAGGGAGACGATGGCGACCGGCGCGTAGGGGATCTCGTCGAACAGGCGGCTCGCCCCGGCCGTGGCCTCGTCCAGCAGACGGGCCGCCACGTCGGCCGGAACGGCGAGCACGACCCGCTCGGCCTCGACGGGCCCGCCGGCCGTGTCCACGCGGAAACCGCCGTCCACCGGGACGACCCGCTCCGCGAGGACGCCGGTGCGGACGTCTCCGATCTCCCGCGCGAGCTTCCGGGGGAGCTCTTCGAGCCCTTCGCGGAAGGAGATCATGGCGCCGCCGGGCGCCGGCCCTTTCCTGCGGGCCAGGGCGCCTCGGATGAGGCTTCCGTGCTCCGCTTCGAGGCCGTGGATCTTCGGCACCGCCCAGCGCACGGAGAGCCGCTCGGGGTCCCCGGCGTAGACGCCGGAGACGAACGGGCCCACGGCGTAGTCGAGGAACGACTGCCCGAGCCGCCGGCGCACGAACTGGGCGATGCTCTCCTCGGTGCCGTTGCCCGGCCGGCCGATCCACGGCTCTTTCAACAGACGGAGCTTGGCGCTCGCGGGGAAGAGCGGGGTTTTCAGGAACCCAACGGGTCCGGAGGGCAGGGGGATCAGCGCGCCCCCCTTGTAGAGATAGCGCCGCTTTGCGGTGGGGGAGGCGGTCATCTTCTCCCCGTCCATCCCGGATTCCTGAATCAAACGGCCGACGCTCGGGTTGTTTTCAAGCACCGTGTTCGGCCCCATCTCGAACCGCCAGGGGCCGTCCGAAAAGGTTTCCATGGCGCCGCCCACACGCTCGGACGCTTCGAGGACGGCCACGCGAAGGCCTCCCCGCTTCAAGTGGAAGGCGGTCGTCAGGCCGGAGATCCCACCTCCCACCACCACCACGTCCAGCCGGAAAGCGCTCATGAAAGACCTCCGCTCGTCAGGTAGCCATCGCTTCGGCGGGCCGCTTCACCAGGATGTCCGCGGCCACGTCCGCGTCGAGGGCGAGCACGGTCTCACCGATCTCGACGACGAAGGAAGGATAGCGCTGAAGCAGGCGGATCTCCGAGCCCGGCACCAGGCCGAACACGGCCAGGTGGTTGCGGCGGGAGGCGTTCTCGCCTCCCAGGCAGAGCACCTCCGCCCGCTCGCCCGCCGCGAGACCCTTGACCGAGAGCAGGCCTTCCTCCGGCATGGGGGGCACCTCGGGCGCGCTCCGCCGGAACAGGCGCTTAAGCCACGAGCCGCCCGGCGTCTGCTCGGGGAACTCGTACTCGCACACCGGGCAGCGCGCCAGATTGCACATCGCGCCCAGCGGACAGCCGTGGTGGCACAGCGCGTCCGACTTCTGGAACTCGAAGCCGCAGAGGGGACAGGTCAGAAAATGTTCAGCCATAGCCCGATGTGGTGAACCACACCCCCCACGAAGAAAGCGAACGGGAAGATGAACGCGGCCATCGCCCACGCGACCTTCATCCCGTGCTCCTTCCCGATCATCAGGAAGTTCGCGATACACGGCATGAAGAGGGTGATGGTCACCATGGACACGAAGATCTGGAGCGGCGAAAGGAGCGGGTTGGGCCCCGTGGCCGCGTCCAGGATGTAGACGGCGCCGAAATCGCGCCGCAGGAACCCCACGAGGAACGCGTTGGCCATCTCCTTGGGAAGCCCGAGCCAGCCTTGAACGAGCGGCTCGCCCGCCCGGGCGATGGCCGGGAGCGCGCCCACGCGGTCGAGCAGGAACAGCGCGCCTGTGCCCACGAGAAAGAGCGGGATCACCTCGCGGAGATACCAGTCGAGACGGCCGAGGGTCTTCCGCCACACGTTCGCGAGCTGCGGCCGCCGCATGGGCGGGATTTCCAGGATGAAGTCTCCGGCATCCCCCGGGAACGCGCGCGCCGTGAGCGAGCCCACGAGGAGCACGATCGCGATCATCATCCCCACCCAGGCGAGCGCCGCGGCCGGCGACAGGCTCGCCATCATGGCGAGGAGCACGCCGAGCTGCGCCGAGCAGGGCACGGCGAGCGCCAGGAGCATGGTGGTGATCACCCGCTCCTTTTTCGTCTCGAGGATGCGCGTCGTCATCGTCGCCATCGTGTCGCACCCGAGCCCGAGGATCATCGGGAGCACCGCCTTGCCGTTCAGGCCCATCAGCCGGAACGTGCGGTTCACCATGATCGCCATGCGCGGCAGATAGCCCGAGTCTTCGAGAATGCTGAACAGGAGGAAGAACGTGGTGACGATCGGCAGCACGATCGCGAACGCGTAGGAGAGCGCCATCGTGATCGCACCGTATTGGCCGACGAGAAAATCGTGGAAGAAGCGAAGCACCTCGCCGCCGAATCCGAGCGGAGCGCCCGGAGCCATCGTGTACTTCGAAGACAGAACGGTTTTCTCGAACGTGCCGAGCGCCACCTCGCGGACCGGCGTGATCGGCAGCGCGAAGGTGAACGACGCCGTCTCCTCCTCGTGCGTGTGGGGGAAGGGGAGCACGGCGTCCGCCGCGCGGATCGCGAGCGGCGTTACCCGCTGCCTGAAGACCCCCTCTTCGAGAAGCCCCACGAGGGTGCCCGCGCCGAAGAGCCCCACGAACCAGAAGACGATCCCCAGGACGGCCACCAGGAAGAACGCTCCCTTGACCGGGTGCATGGCCCAGAAGCCGAGCCGCACGTGGAGCGGCGCGTTCTTCGGCTGGGTGATCGTGTACGTCTCGGCCAGGATCTCGTTGACGCGGGCGAGGTACCACCGGTTCCGTTCGTACGGATCGCCGTCCTCGTCTTTCCGGGCCACGGGCGGCACGGCGGGCCGGGCGTCCTTCACGGCTTCGATCAGCTCGGCCGTCCCCCGGTTCCTCAAGGCGATGGTGCCCACCACCGGGATGCCCAGCGTCTTCGACAGCTCCTCCATGTCGATCCGCCCGCCGCGCGCGGCGAGCTCGTCGAGCATGTTGAGGACGAGGATCATGGGATGCCCGAGCTCGGCCAACTGGAGCGTGAGCAGAAGGGCGCGGCGGAGGTTCTTGGCGTCCGCCACCTGTACGACCGTGGCGCCAGGGTTCTGCTCCAGGAGCTGGAGCGTCACCCGCGCATCGTCGCTCCGGGGCGCCAGATCGTTCACGCCCGGCGAATCCACCACCTCCACCTCCCGGCCCTCGAACGTCGCCCGGGCGCGGGTGATCTCGACCGTCGTGCCGGGGAAATTCGACACGTTGACGTACCGGTGCGTGAGGTTCTTGAACAGCAGGCTCTTGCCCACGTTCGGATTGCCCAGCAGGAGCACGGTCTCGGCCGCCGGCCGCGGGTTGGGGAACGGGAAGGAGAGCACCTTGGCGCCCGCCTCCTCGCGGCCCGGGGCCGGCGCGGTGGGGGAGGGGTTTGCGGCCATCAGACAGTCCTCGAAAAACGGGTGGCGGGAGCGGCGGCCAGATACGCGTCGAAGCCCATCGCGATGTTCCTCACCAGCAGCCGGCCGACCGGCGTCACCTCGATCCGGTCCGGTCCGGCCTCGACCATGCCGTCCGCGATCATCGGCGCGAGCTTCGCCACCTCCGCGGCGAAATAGCGGTCGAAGTCGATGCCGTAGCGGCGCTCGACTTCCCGCTTGTCGAGCCGGAAATCGCACATCAGGCGCATGATCACGTCCCGCCGCAGGTGGTCGTCCGCCGTCATGTCGAGCCCGCGGCAGGTGGCGAAGCGCCCCTCCTGCATGGCCTCCGAATACTCGGCCATCGTCTTCACGTTCTGGGCGAAGCCGCCGTCCACGAAGCTGATCGAAGAGACCCCGAACGCCACGAGATCGGTCTCGCCGCAGGTGGTGTAGCCCTGGAAGTTGCGGTGGAGCGTGCGGTTCTTGAGCGCCTGCGCGAGCGGGTCGTCCGGCTTCGCGAAGTGATCCATGCCGATGAACACGTAGCCCGCCTCCGCGAGCGTATTGCTCGTCTCCTCGAGCATGCGGAGCTTGGCTTCCGGATCGGGCAGGGCCGCGGCGTCGATCGCCGTCTGGTGCTTGAACATCGACGGCAGGTAGGCGAAGTTGAACAGCGCGAGCCGGTCCGGGCTCATCCGCAGCACCTCGCGCACGGTCGCCGCGAAGCGCTCGGGCGTCTGGTGGGGGAGGCCGTAGATCAAGTCCACGTTGAAGCTCTTGATCCCCCGCGCACGGGCGCCGTCGAGCACCGCCCAGGTCTCCTCCAGGCTCTGCACGCGGTTGACGGCCCGCTGCACCTCGGGATCGAGGTCCTGAAGGCCCACGCTCATCCGGTTCACGCCCGCCGCGGCCAGCGCGTCGAGCTGTTCCGGGGTAGCCTCGCGGGGGTCGACCTCCACGCCGATCTCGCAATCCGGAGCGAAGCGGAACCATCTCTTGAGCAGCCCCATGAGCTCCAGGAGATCCTCGGCCGGCAGGAACGTCGGCGTCCCGCCGCCCCAGTGGACCTGGATCACTTGGCGGCGGTCGGCCCGGAGGAGGCCCGCGGCCATCTCGATCTCCCGCGCGAGCATGGGGAGATAGCGCTTCCCCCACGTGCGGTCCCGGGAGATCGTGACGTTGCACCCGCAGAAGAAGCAGCGCACGTCGCAGAACGGGATGTGCACGTAGAGCGACAGCGGCCGGTCGCTCTTCTCGCCGCTCCGGGCGAGGAGGCTCCGGTAGTCGGCCGGGCCGAAGTCCTCGGTGAACTGGGGAGCGGTCGGGTACGACGTATAGCGGGGGCCGGGCCGGTCGTACTTGGCGATCAGGTCCCGGTCGAAGCGGATCGGCTGGAAGAGGTCGTTCATGTTGTCCCCTTTGTACCGCGCCCTCCGCATCACGCGCACCGTACGCCGGGAGGGTTTCGGCCTTCCTTCCCCAACCACCCCGGACCTACCCGGACGGGTGGGGAGGGCGTAAGCCAGGATGGCAGGGGAAGGCGGGCGGGTCTTTGCGCGGGATCAAAGAAGACTTCCGGCGAGCCCGCCGCCCCGCCTGGAAGCCGCCCCCAACCGGGCGGCCGTCCTCCGTCCGGGGGGAGCTCTCCCCCGAGCTGGGGGACCCCTCCCCCACGATGGGCAGCGGCTGCCCGGTAAGGGAGACGCGTCTCCCAAGTGGGGGCCTTCGGCGAGGGCGTTCCGGATGCTGGGATCGTACCGTTGGGAGGGAGCGTTGTCTGGTTTCTTCGGAGGAAACTACGCCAGCCGTCGATACAGCTCTTTGCTCTTCTGGAGGACGTAGGACGCCGCACGCGCGAAGTCCTCCCGCGGCTCGGCCAGCCAATCTTCCACGCTGGCGCGAAGGAGCTCTTCGGGGGCGACGCCGCCCTCCCGGGCAAGTTCTTCGAGCCGGCGAGCCTTTTCATCGGAGAGAGCGATGGTAAAGGTCATGAGTTCTCCCAAAGTACGTCCCGGAGCATTCTACCTTGGTCCCTCGGCAGGAATCGAGCTTCCCTAAGTGTTGGGGGGTCTTTACTTTTGCATCTTACCCTATTATTATTAGTCTATGCAGGAACGAAAGTTGTTCCAAACTCTCAAGGAGGATAAGTATGCGTATGCGAGGTCTTCCTCTCTCCGCCGCCCTTCTCCTGTCACTGGGTGTGTTCCAGAGTGGCGTGGCGCGAGCCGTCGAGGTCAACATCCAGACCCAGTCCAACGATTATGAGGCAGATGACGGCAGCCGGGTCCTGAGCGTCGCGAACTCCGCGTTGATCCATGTCGCTCTCACGGA
>DATHUD010000893.1:0-2892 GCA_035462575.1 Thermoanaerobaculia bacterium
CCGCGGCCGAGCCCGGAAAATCCGCCGCGAGCCGGCGGCAGTTCGCGACGACGGTCAGGGCCTGCCCCCGAAGATCGTTCTTCAGGATCCTCGGATAGCGGGGCTCCGGAAGGAGATCCGCCACCGTCAGGGCGGCTCGGATCATGCTCTCTCCGAGGAAGGGGTCCAAGCGGCCGGCGGCCCTCGCCTCCGCCAGGATGGTTTCGAACACCGCCAGGCTCTGCATGGCAACGGTCGACCGGATCTTCCGGATCTGCTCTGCCGGGCTCAAATCCCTGATTTCGGTCCACCAGCTCCGGGCCTTCAAGGCCTCGACCGAGCCGCTCACCTCCTCCTCGAGGATCGTCACGAGGACATGGCGGGCATCCGTGGGACGGAACGAGAGGCTCCCGCCCGTCTTCTCCTGAGCCAGGCTCACGGCCGCGCTGACCCGGCAGCGGTGGCACTGCACCACGTGCCGGATGGCGCGCGCCGTCTCCGTCTCGTTGGCGGGTCCCTGGAGAAGCCGCAGCAAAGCTTCCCGGCTGAAGTGCCGGCTCATCTCGTTGCTCATAAATCTCGATTTCAGTGTAGCGGAAAGAGGGGGCGAAGTGGCCCCCCAAGAGAAGAGAGTGCTCGAACCCGGGTACCGCGCGCCGCTAGCCGTTGGGGTCGTAACTGCCGCCCGCGTCGGTCGTGGCCGCCGCGCCATTCGGGTCGTAACTGTTGCCCGCGTCGGTCGTGGCTGCCGCGCCATTCGGGTCGGCGTGGTTGCCGGCGTCGGTCGTGGCTGCCGCGCCGTTCGGGTCGGCGTGGCCGCCGGCGTCTGCCTCGCCGGCTTTCCAAAGGGTGGGCACAGTGTCCAGGAGGCTGCCGAGGTAGGGTGCTCCTCCACCGAGAGCCAGCACCAGCGCCAGAAGAGCTGTGCGAACCATGGAACAGATCCTTTCCGGGGGTGGAGAGGCGTCCGGTCATTCATTGACCACGCATCATAAAAACCGCACCCCCGGGGCAGTGTCCCCCTTTGCCAGAGTCGGGACAAGGAAAGGAGGAGGAATCCATGGACAGTCTCGTGATCCCGACCCTGGAGACGGAACGCCTGCGGCTGCGGCCTTTTCGCGGGAGCGACCTCGACGACTACGCGGCGTTGCGGGCGGATCCCGAAGTGATGCGCTACATCGGGGAAGGAGCGGGGCCTTGGGACCGGGGGCGGTCGTGGCGGCACCTGGCCTTTCTCCTGGGACACTGGCAGCTCGGGGGCTCCGGCATGTGGGCCGTGGAGCCGAGGGCGACCGGCGGGTTCCTCGGGATGATCGGCTTTGCCGAGCCGGAGGGATGGCCGGGCTCCGAGCTCGCCTGGGCTCTGGCGCGGCACGGGTGGGGGAACGGCTACGCCACCGAAGGCGCCCGGGCCGCCCTGGATTACGCCTTCACCGTCTGGCAGAAGGACCGCGTCATCAGCCTGATCCACCCGGAGAACCGCGCCTCCATCCGCGTCGCCGAGCGGCTCGGCGAGAGGCTGCAAGGCCGCACCGATCATCTCGGCCAGGAGATGCTGTGCTTTGGCATCGACCGGCCGCGAGGGCTTCCCGGGAATTCCTCAGCCCGTCACCCTCCGGGCGTTCCTGCGCGGTATACCCCCCATCGATCACCCGATCCGTTCCCGTGACAGAGAGGGATTCGCCGGAGGTCTCCAACTACCATGGTAGGTGATGGCCTTCTGGAACGAGGGCCGATCCCGCTGCTATGCTGGATGGCCAATGATGCGTGTCGATGTGAAACCGGAGTTGCTGCGCTGGGCGCGCGAACGTGCCGGGCTTGGCCCCGGTGCGCTGGCTCCCCGTTTCCCGCAGCTTGGTGCCTGGGAACGAGGCGACGAGCGTCCAACGCTCAAGCAGCTCGAGGGCTTCGCAAAGGCCACGCACACGCCTGTCGGCTACCTTTTCCTCCAGGAACCACCCATCGAGCGGGTTCCGATCCCGGACTTTCGCACCGTCGGCAGCGCGCGGGTCGCGCGCCCGAGCCCGGACCTTCTCGATACCGTGTACATCTGCCAGCAGCGCCAGGAGTGGTACCGCGATTTCGCCCGATCGGTGGGCGAGGAGCCGCTCGCGTTCGTGGGCTCCGTGAATCTGGCAAGCCGCGTCGAAGCCACCGCGGCGAGCCTGCGGCACGCTCTTGGATTCGATCTCGAGGAGCGCCGCCGGATGTCCACCTGGACCGACGCGCTGGGCCGCTTCATCGAGCAGGCGGATGCGCTGGGCGTGCTCGTCATGGTGAGCGGCGTCGTGGGCAGCAACAACCGGCGCAAGCTCGATCCGGAAGAGTTCCGGGGCTTCGCCCTGGCAGACGACCTCGCGCCGCTCGTATTCATCAACGGGGCGGACACCAAGGCTGCGCAGATGTTCACTCTCGCGCATGAGCTGGCCCATATCTGGCTCGGCAGGTCCGCTCTTTCCGACGTCGGGCCCGCCTCCGCACCGTCGAACAACGTCGAGAGCTGGTGCAATCGGGTGGCCGCCGAGCTCCTGGTGCCGCTCGCCGTTTTGCGAGCCGAGTCTCAGAGGGGGGCCGATCTGCTGGTTGAGGCCAACCGTCTGGCGCGCCGCTTCAAGGTCAGCACCCTGGTCATCCTGCGCCGTATCCACGATGCCGGCGGCCTCACGCGGGAACAGTTCCGGAGGGCTTATCAGGAGGAGCTGGAACGGCTGCGGGCGATCCCCAAGGGAAGCGGCGGCGACTTCTATTTGACGCAGGCCACGCGGGTCGGCAAGCGCTTTGCCCGCGCCCTCGTCGTCAGCACGCTCGAGGGCCAGACGCTTCATCGTGATGCATTCCGCCTGCTCGGTTTCTCGAAGCTGAGGACCTTCCAAGAGCTGGGGCATAGCCTGGGAGTGATCTGATGGCCTACCT
>DATHUD010000894.1:0-12438 GCA_035462575.1 Thermoanaerobaculia bacterium
GGAGTCAGGACGCCCCGGGCGGCCAGCTCGTTCGCCACGGAGGCAAAGTCCGGCACGACCTTGCCGAAACCCTTGGAGATGACGTGGCGGCCGAGATCGAGCAGCCCCTCCAGGGATCGCCGGAGAAACGACTCGCCGGCCGCGATCATCCGTGGATCGGCGGCAAATTCGGCTTCGGATGCCAGGGGCAGGGTTTCGATGGCGGCCAGCATCTCGCGGATCACCTCCGCTTTGGCCGTGACGGTTTTGGTCCTGATGTAGCCCGGGCTCATGGCTGAAGCAGGCGCCGGCGGCGCTCTCTTTCGAAGGGTGCCAGGTCTTCAGCGCGGCGCATTACGTAGAGCTCGAATTCATCGCAGCGATCCGCGCCGGCGCAATAAACCAGGTCGCCACGGATGATGTCGAGAGCGAGAAAGGGGCTGGCCCGCCCTGCGTCTACGACGTCGACCTTCAGGCCGAGGCGCTGTTCGAGGACATCCTCGAGCAGCAGGACATCCCGCAGAATTTGCTCCCCCTGCCAGAGGACGCCGACGTCGACATCGGACTCTTCGGTCTCCTCGTGCCGCGCGCGAGAGCCGAAGAGGTAGAGAGCCAGGATGCGAGGATCACCCTTCCCGATCTCCTGGAGCACGCGCCCGATCTCGGGATTGGAGAGGGCTTTGGCGGCGGCGCTTGCCATGCCGGATAGCCTAGCATTGAGTGGTACCGCTCCAAGGAAAGGCCGGGGCAAAAAGGACTGCAAGGACACCAAGGACTGCAAGGACGTTGAGGACAAAGAGAATTCGTCCTTGGTGTCCTTTGGGTCCTTTCTGGCGTCCCCCTCCCCCCTTCTCGCTGCACCTCTAGCTCTTGTAACGCCGCCCCTTCCGGGCCCGCCTTGCCCCTTGGCCCGGGTTTTTGCCACAATGCGGCATAGAAGACGGGGGCCCTCTTTGCCCCTGGAGCGAGGTGTACCGTGAGCGAGCAGATCAAGTTCTTTCTTCCTGGCCCCACGTACGTGCCCCAGGATGCCTTACAGGCCATGACCAGGCCCATGGTGGGCCACCGGTCGGCCGGGTTCAAGCAGTTCTATCTGTCGATGGCTGAGAAGCTTCCGAAGGTGCTGCGGACCTCGGGCGACGTCATGGTCGCCTCCGGCAGCTCGACTCTGGTCATGGAGAGCGCGGTCGTCTCGTGCGTCTCCTCGGACGTGCTGAACCTCGTGAACGGCGCGTTCTCGGACCGCTGGCACTCGATCTCCAAGTCGTTGGGGAAGTCGGCGGACAAGGTGGCTTTCCCCTGGGGCGAGGCCCTCGATCCGGAGACGGTTCGTGCCGCTCTGCGGCGCAAGAAGTACGAGGCGGTGACCCTGGTCCACAACGAGACCTCGACGGGCGTGATGAGCCCGATTGCGGACGTGGCCCGGGTGATCCGCGAGGAGAGCGACGCGGTGATCCTGGTGGACACGGTCTCCTCGCTGGGCGGCGCGCCGGTGGAGTCGGACGCCTGGGGGCTCGACGTGGTGCTCGCCGGCACGCAGAAGGCGCTCGCGACCCCGCCGGGCCTCACGGTGTTCACGCTCTCGGAGCGGGCCGCCCTGCGCGCGAAGAAGGTGCCGCACCGGGGCTTCTATACGGACCTGTTGCGCTATCTCGACAAGCACAAGGAGGGCGGCTTCATCACGACGCCCGCGATCCCGCTGCTCTATGCGTTGGACGTCCAGCTCGACCGCATTCTGGCCGAGGGGATGGAGGCGCGGTGGGCGCGGCACGAGCGGCTCTACCGGCGCACGGCGGAGTGGGTCGAGTCGCGGGGGTGCACGTACGCCTCGGCGCCGAACGCCCGGTCGATGACGGTGAGCTGCATGAAGCCCCCCGCGGGGGTGGACCCGCAGACGATCGTCAAGGGCCTCGCGGCGCGCGGCTACACGATCGGCGGCGGCTATGGGGACTGGAAGCCGACGACGTTCCGTTTCGGGCACATGGGCGAGGTGCGCGAGAGCGATCTCGAAGCGCTCCTTTCTGAGACGGATCAGGTGCTCGAATCGCTGGCCGTCCAGGTGGCGGGCTAGGCCATGGCGCGCATCCTGATCGCCGACACTCTGGACCCTTCCGGCCTCGAGATCTTCAAGGCTTCGGGGGCGGACATCCACCAGCTCACGGCCGAGGAGCGCCCGCGGCTCCTGGAGATTCTGGACGGCTACGACGCCCTCGTGGTGCGCAGCTCGACCCAGGTGACGGCCGACGTGCTCCGCGCGGGCAAGAGCCTGAAGGTGGTGGGCCGCGCCGGCATCGGCGTGGACAACGTGGACGTGGCCGCGGCCACGGAGCAGGGCATCCTGGTGGTCAACGCCCCCACGGCGAACCTGATGAGCGCGACGGAGCACACGTTCGCGCTCCTCCTCTCGCTCGCGCGCCGGGTGCCGGAGGCCGACGCCTCGATGAAGGCAGGCGGCTGGGACCGCAAGCTCACGGGCGTCGAGCTCCAGGGCAAGACCCTGGGGGTGATCGGCTTCGGCCGCATCGGCCAGCGGGTGGCGGACCGGGCGCGGGGCTTCGAGATGAAGATCGCGGCCTACGACCCGTTCCTGGACGCCGCGGCCGCCCGCCGGATGGAGGTGGACCTGCTGCCGCTGGAGGAGCTGCTGGCCGTCTCCGACGTGGTAACCCTGCATGTGCCGCTGACGGACCAGACCAGGAACCTCCTGAACCGCGAGAGCCTCGCGAGGATGAAGAAGGGCGTGCTCATCGTGAACTGCTCCCGCGGCGGGGTGATCGACGAGGAGGCGCTGCTCGAAGCGATCGAGTCCGGCCACATCGGCGGCGCGGCGCTCGACGTGTTCGCGGAGGAGCCGCCCAAGGACCTCCGGCTCGTGAAGCACAAGAAGGTGGTCGCGACCCCCCACCTCGGGGCGCAGACCCGCGAGGCGCAGGAGCGGATCTCCAAGGAGACGGCGGAGATGGTGCTCGCGGCGCTCGCGGGCTCGCTCGCCGTGGCCGCGGTGAACCTCCCGTTCCGCCCCACGGGCGGGCGGGTGGAGCCGTACATGGCCCTGGGGGAGACGCTCGGGAGCATGGCCTGCTCGCTCCTGGGGACCGCTCCCCAGAGCCTGCGGGTGGACGTCTGGGGGCTGGACGAGGCGCTCCGGGTGCCGGTCTCGGTGGCCGTGCTCAAGGGGGTCCTCGCGCTGTTCCTGGGCGAGGCGGTCAATTACGTGAACGCCGAGCGCGTGGCCGAGCAGCGGGGAATCGAGGTGGTGCGCTCGACCCACAGCGCGTCGGGCGAGTATCCGCAACTCGTGGGCGTGACGCTTTCGGGCGGTGGGAAGAGCGTCGAGATCGGGGGGACGCTCCTGGGCGAGCGCGATCCCCGCGTGGTGCTCTTCGAGGGCTACCGTCTGGAGTTCCGGCCCGAGGGCAAGCTCCTGGTGATGGAGAACCGCGACGTGCCCGGCGTGGTGGGCAAGATCGGCACGCTGCTCGCGGAGATGAACGTGAACATCGCGGACATCCACCTCTCCCGCCGCGGGGAGGAGGCGCTCGCGGTGCTCCGGCTGGACCAGGAGCCGACGCAGGAGCTTCTGGAGCGGCTGCTGGCGTTGCCGGAGGTGAAGAGCGCCCGGCGGGTGATTTTGGGGTAGGGGCCCGCATTTTTCTGCACCCTCTCGGCCTGCGACCTCACCCTCCGGCTCCCTCTCCTAAAGGAGAGGGAGAGAAAGGCAAATTCAGACAAACCTGAGCCCCTCTCCTTTAGGAGAGGGGTTGGGGTGAGGTCGCAGGCCGCCGCCGTTCCCATCGATTTCAGATATAAACTCCTCGCGCCGGGGAGGCTTCGCAGACCACCCCACTCAAGTAACCTTCATCGGGAGATTTCTTCATGGCGCACGTCGGTGTCGTCTTCGGGGGCCGGAGCGTCGAGCATCAGGTGTCGATCCGCTCGGCCCGGACCGTGGCTCGAGCGTTGGCGGAGGCGGGGCATCAGGTCACTCCCCTGGGAATTGCCCAGGATGGCTGCTGGATCGATGCGGAGGCGTCTCGGGCGGTGATCGAGGGGGAGAGCAAGGAGATTCCGCCGCTCGATCTGCCGGTGGCTCCCACGGTGCGCCACCTGCTCGCTTCGGGGGTGGAGGTGGCGTTCCCGATCCTGCACGGCACGTGGGGGGAGGACGGCACGTTCCAGGGGCTTTGCGAGATGCTGGACTTGGCCTACGTGGGGTGCGGCGTGACGGCGAGCGCTCTCGCCATGGACAAGGTGCTCTCCAAGCGGCAGCTCGCGGCGGCCGGCGTGCCGGTGGTGGACTTCGAGGCGATCTCCCGGAGCGACTTCGAGGAGGACCGCGAGGCGTTCCTGCGGCGGTGCGAGCGCCTGATGTTCCCCCTGTTCGTGAAGCCCAGCGTGGGCGGGTCGAGCGTCGGGGTGCGCAAGGTTCCGGACCGGAGCTGCCTGGCCACGTCCATCGAATTCGCCTTGCAATTCGACGACGTGGTGCTGGTGGAGCGCGGGGTCAAGGGCCGGGAGCTCGAGACCGCGGTGCTCGGCTACCGGCGGATCGAGGCGTCGGCGGTGGGGGAGATCATCCCCGGCAACGAGTTCTACGACTACGCGGACAAATACCTGCAGGACACGGCCGGGCTGGTCGCTCCGGCGGACCTGCCGGAGGCGGTGTCTGAAAAGCTGCGCCGGATCGCGGTCCAGGCCTTCCAGGCGATCGGCGGCGCGGGTCTCGCCCGGGTGGACTTCCTCTTCGAGGGGGAGGACGGGCTCTACGTGAACGAGCTCAACACCCTGCCCGGCTTCACCAGCATCTCGATGTACCCCCGCCTCTGGGGGCTCTCCGGAGTCCCCCTTCCCGAGCTGGTGGACCGCCTGGTCAAGATCGCGCTCGAGCGTCACGCGGACCGGCACCGGCTGGACGCGGGGATCAAGGATTTCCTGGCGGAGCTGGCGTTGTCGTCGTAGAAAGCCCGTTTGGAAAAGAAAAAGGCGGGCCCGAGAGCCCGCCTTTTTCATTCACAGTTGAAAATTCGAAAAATCTACCAGCGCCAGGCGATGCCGGCGTTGACGGCGAAGCCGTCGAGATCGATCGCGACCTCGTCATCGAGGTCGGTTTCGTCGTCGCCTTCCAGGCGGTTGCGCCGGAAGGTGGCCTCGGTGCTGCGGTAGAGGCCCTCGACGAAGAAGTTGACGCCTTCCCGCTGGCCGATCTGCGTGCCGAGGGAGACGAAGTAGCCGGTCTCGTCATCGACGTCGAACCCCTCGCGGGTGGTGTCGATGAAGAAGTAGCTGGCGCCCGCGGCGATCGTGGGGCTGAAGACCTCGCCACGCGCGAAGCTGTAGCTCAGGCCGACGTCGACCGGGAGGATTTCCAGGCTCTCCTCCTCGAAGAACGGCTCGTCGTCGTCGAACAGGTTGTCGAGGGGCTCGTCGGTGAGCTCCTGGTAGTAGGTGCCGCGGAGCTTCAGGCCGAGGCCGGTCTCCCCGAAGGGGATGCCCAGGCCGATGCCGCCGCCGAAGGTCTCATCGACGTCGGACGTGCTCCAGTACGAGCCGAAGATTTCGAATCCCTGCGCCAGGGCGGGGGACACAGGGGCGAGGATCGCCAAAACCAAGATCAAGCCAAAAGCCTTCTTCATGATGTACCTCCTTCGTGACAGGCAGGCGGAAGGCAAGACAGCGCACTTCGCCCGTATTTTGATCGAGCCGGCCCGGCGGGACCCGACCCACCCGGCTCTGGGGAGGCTTGGTATTGCAAAAGGAATGCCTCGAAACGGATATCTCCGGATGTGAGATGCTTCCGCCCTGCCGAAGCGTCTGTCCCGGTCTCGGGACGCGGCCCCACTTAAGAGGTGGCAGGCTCAACGCGGGAGCCCCAGGCTTCCGCCGTTCGGGGCTTTCGGCCTCGCCCCTCTGAAGATTCAACGGACAGAGGTGAGACGGAGCGGCTGGGAGGGGACACAGCAGATCCTCCCGCCTGGATGGGACTTTATCTCCGCGGCAGCGGGCGACACAGGGTGCAGAGAATGACGACCGAGAATCCCCCGAAGCGGGCAGCCGACCTTTCCCCCGAGAAGCTCTCGCTTCTCGTGATGCGGATGAAGAAGAAGGCCGCGGAGACGCGGGAGGCCGGGCGGATCCCCCGCCGCAGGAGGGGCGAGGCCCCGGCGCTCTCCTTCGCCCAGCTCCGGCTGTGGCTGCTCGACCGCCTGGAGCCCGGCAACTCGGCGTACAACATGCCCTTCCCGGCCCGGCTCACGGGCACGCTCGATGTGGCCGTGCTCGCCCGGACCCTGTCGGAGATTGCGCTACGCCACGAGGCGCTGCGCATCACGTTCGCCACGGTGGACGGCGCGCCGGTGCAGGTGGTGGCGCCGTTCGCCCCGGTGGCTCTGCCGGTGCTCGACCTCTCGGGCCTCCCGGCCGGGCTCATCGAGGAAGAGGCACAGCGCCTGGTCGCTGACGACGCCAAGACCCCCTTCGACCTGGAGCGCGGGCCGCTCCACCGCTCGGCCCTCGTGCGGCTGTCCGCGGGCGAGCACTTCCTGCTCCTCAACATGCACCACATCGTGTCGGACGGCTGGTCGATCGGTATCTTCTTCAACGAGCTGTCGGCCCTCTACGAGGCGTTTGCCGCCGGCCGGCCTTCGCCGCTCGCCGAGCTTCCCATCCAGTACACGGACTTCGCCGCGTGGCAGCGGGAGTGGCTCACGGGCGTGGTGCTCGAGGAGCAGGTGGACTACTGGCGCAACCAGCTCGCGGGGAGCCCGCCCGCCCTGGAGCTGCCGACCGACCGGATGCGCCCGGCGATCCAGACCCATCGCGGAGGGGCGGTGAAGACGGTCCTGCCCGCGGACCTGACGCTCGCTCTGCGCGAGCTCTCCCGCCGCGAGGGGGCGTCGATGTTCATGCTGCTCCTCGCGGGCTTCGCCCTCCTCCTCTCCCGGCTGGCCGCCCAGGACGACGTGGTGGTGGGCTCGCCTTCCGCCGGCCGCCGCCGGGTGGAGACCGAGGGGCTGATCGGCCTGTTCCTGAACACCCTCGTGCTCCGCACGAACCTTGCGGGTGACCCCACGTTCCGGGAGCTCCTGGGCCGGGTGAAGACGGTGGTGCTCGGCGCCTACCGCTACCAGGAGGTCCCGTTCGAGAAGCTTCTGGAAGAGCTCCAGCCCGAGCGCCAGCTCAGCCGCTCGCCCTTCTTCCAGGTGCTCTTCAACATGGTCTCGGTCCCCGAGGGGCGGCTGGAGATGCCGGGCGTCAAGATCGAGTCGCTGCCCATCCCCGAGCCCGATTCGAAGTTCGACTTCACCTTCTACCTCCAGGAGACGGGCGACGCGGTCTACGTCAGCGTGGTCTACAACGCCGACCTCTTCGGCGCGGGCCGTATGGAGGAGGTGGTGCGCCAGTTCGAGTACGTGCTGGCGCAGGGCGTGGCCAACCCGGACGAGCGGACCGGCGCCTTCTCCCTGGTGACCACCACCGCCGCCGCGGTGCTCCCCGACCCTTCGGTCTCCCAGAGGGATGAGTGGATGGGGGCGGTGCACCACGGCCTTGCGCGCAGCGCGGAGCGCTTCACCGGCCGGGCCGCGGTCGTGGGCTGGCAGGAGGGGGAGGTGTGGAGCTACGGCGAGCTCGACGCGCGGTCGAACCAGCTCGCCCACTTCCTGCGCGCGAAGGGCCTCGAGACGGGCGACGTGGTCGCCGTGTGGGCCCACCGCGGGGCGTCGCTCGTCTGGGCCGTCCTGGGCGCCTTGAAGGCGGGCGGGACGTTCATGATCCTCGATCCCGCCTATCCGTCGACCCGCCTGATCGACTATCTCCGGATCGGCCGGCCCAAGGCCCTGCTTTGCGTGGAAGGGGCCGCGCCGGTGCCCGGGGAGGTCGAGGACGTGCTCCTGGGCCTCTCCTGCGATCTGCGGCTGACGCTTCCGCCGCTCGCCCGGGCCGCCGCGGAGGGGGTTCTGGCCGGCCAGCCCACGATCGATCCCGAGGTCGCCGTGGGGCCGGACGACGCCGCGGTCCTGACCTTCACCTCGGGCTCGACGGGGAAGCCCAAGGGGGTGATCGGCCGGCACGGTCCGCTGTCCCATTTCTATCCCTGGATGGGCCGGCGGTTCGGCCTTTCGGAGGCCGACCGCTTCGGCATGCTCTCCGCCCTGTCGCACGATCCCCTCCAGCGGGACCTCTTCACTCCGCTCTGGTTCGGCGCCACGCTCGTGGTGCCCGATCCCGAGCGGATCGGCACCCACGGCTACCTCGCGGGCTGGGTGCGGAGCTCGGAGGTCTCGGTCCTCCACCTGACCCCCGCGATGATGGAGATGGTGACGATCTCGGCCGAGGACCGGCCGGAGGGCGAGCGGGAGATGCCCACGCTCCGCCTCACCTTCGTGGTGGGCGACCAGCTCAAGAAGTCGGACGTCGAGCGGCTGCAGCTCCTGGCGCCCGCCCTCTCCTGCGTGAACCTCTACGGCTCGACGGAGACGCAGCGCTCGGTCTCCTTCTTCCCGGTGCCGCGTCCGGAGAGCCCGAAGTGGGCGGAGATCGGCCGCGAGGTCCTCCCCCTGGGCCAGGGGATGGAGGACGTCCAGCTCCTGGTCCTGAACGGGGCGCGGGGGCTCGCGGGCGTGGGCGAAGCGGGGGAGATCTACATCCGGAGCCAGCACCTGGCCCGCGGCTACCTGGGCGACGAGGCGCTGACCGCCGAGCGGTTCCTGACCAACCCCTTTGCCCAGGCCGGCCCCGGGGCGGGAGACCGCGTCTACAAGACGGGCGACCTCGGCCGCTACCTGCCGGACGGCACGGTCGAGTTCGCCGGCCGGGCGGACTTCCAGGTGAAGATCCGCGGCTTCCGCATCGAGCTCGGCGAGGTCGAGGCGGCGCTTGCCCGCTTCCCCGGCGTCAAGGAGTGCGTGGTCGTGGTGAGGGAGGACCGGCCGGGCGACCGGCGGCTCGCGGCGTACCTCGTGGCGGAGGCGGCCCCCGCGGCGCGGGACCTCCACTCCTTCCTCGTGCAGCGGCTCCCGGAGTACATGGTGCCGTCCGCCTTCGTGACGCTCCCGGCCCTGCCGCTCACCCAGACCGGCAAGGTGGACCGCCGGGCCCTGCCGGCGCCGTTGGACGAGGGCGCGGCCGAGGCGGCCCTCCACGAGCTCTCGCCGGTCGAGGAGCTGCTCTCCGGAATCTGGGCCGACCTCCTGGGACGCGGGAGGGTGGGGCCTGCCGACAACTTCTTCGAGCTGGGCGGGCACTCGCTCCTTGCGACCCGCATGCTTTCGCGGGTGCGCGGCGCCCTGGGGGTCGACCTGCCGCTGCGGGCCCTCTTCGAGGAGCCCACGATCGAGGGGCTCGCCGGCTCTATCGAGCGGGTCCGGCGGGAGGCCTCGGGGACCCTGGCGCCGCCGATCGTGCCCGTGCCGCGCGACGGCGCGGTCCCCCTCTCCTTCGCCCAGCAGCGGCTCTGGGTCCTGGACCAGTTGGAGCCGGGGAGCTTCGCCTACAACATCGCGGGCGGCGTGCGCCTGACCGGCACGCTCGACGTGCCGGCGCTGACGCAGACGTTCTCCGAGATCGTGCGCCGGCACGAGTCGCTGCGCACCACCTTCGGGACGGGGGAGGAGGGGGAGCCGGTGGCCGTGATCGCGCCGCCCGCCCCCTTCGACCTGCCGGTCCACGACTTGACGACCCTGCCGGAGGAGGAGCGGGAGCACACCGCTCTCGCGCTCGCGACCGCCGAGGTGCAGCGGCCGTTCGATCTCGCGCGCGGGCCGCTGTTCCGCCTGACGCTCGTCAAGCTCTCCGAGACCGAGCACGCGATGATCGTGGCGATGCATCACATCATCTCGGACGGCTGGTCGATCGGCATCCTCGTGCGCGAGCTGGGGGCGCTCTACGGGGCGTTCGTGGCCGGCCGGCCGTCTCCGCTGCCGGAGCTGCCCGTGCAGTATGCGGACTTCGCGGCGTGGCAGCGGCGGTGGCTCGCGGGGGAGGTGCTCGACGCGCAGGTCCGCTGGTGGGCCGAGCACCTGGCCGGCGCGCCGCCGGTCCTGGAGCTGCCGACCGACCGGCCGCGCCCGGCGGTCCAGACGCACCGGGGCGGGCAGGTCTTCCTGGAGATCGGCGGGGAGCTTTCCGAGCGCCTGGAGGCGGCCGGCCGGCGGCTGGGCGTCACCCCGTTCATGACGCTCCTGGGGGCCTTCGCCGTGCTCCTCTCCCGCTACTCCGGCCAGCGCGACGTGGTGGCGGGCAGCCCGATCGCCAACCGCAGCCACGAGGAGGTCGAGGACCTGATCGGCTTCTTCGCCAACACCCTCGTGCTCCGCACCAACCTCGAAGCGATGGGCGGCGATCCGCTCTTTTCGGATCTCGCGGCCCGGGTGCGGGAGACGGCCCTGGGCGCCTACGCGCACCAGGACCTCCCTTTCGAGCGGCTGGTCGACGAGCTGCACCCGGAGAGGAACCTCAGCCATTCGCCCGTGTTCCAGGTGATGTTCGCCCTCCAGAACACCCCGTCCCAGGGGTTGGAGCTTCCCGGGCTTACGCTCGGGCCGCTCCCGATCGAGAGCGGCCGGGCGCAGTTCGACGTCAATTTGACGATGATCCCGACCGACCAGGGATTCGTCTCGCGGATCGACTACAACGCCGACCTGTTCGACGCCGCGACCGCGGCCCGCATGATCGGCCACTACCGCCACCTGCTCGCAGGGATCGCCGAGGACCCCGCGCGGCAGGTCTCGGCCCTCCCGCTCCTCTCGGACGTCGAGCGGCACGAGCTGCTGGTGTGCGGCAACGACACCCGGGCCGAGATCCCGGGCCGGACCGTCCACGAGCTCTTCGAGGCCACGGCGGCGCGAGTGCCCGGGGCCGTGGCCGTCACCTTCGAGGGCGAAAGCCTGACCTACGGGGATTTGAACGCCCGCGCCAACCGCCTGGCGCACCACCTGCGCGGCCTGGGCGTCGAGCCGGGCGTGCTTGCGGGCCTGTGTGTCGAGCGCTCGCTCGACATGCTGGTGGGGCTCCTGGGCGTGCTCAAGGCGGGCGGGGCGTACGTGCCGCTCGATCCTTCCTACCCGGCCGACCGCATCGCCTATGTGCTCGAGGACGGCCGGATCCCGGTTCTCCTCACCCAGGCGCCCGTGCTCGCGGGCGTGCCGGAGCTTCGCGACGTGGGCGCGCGGATCGTGGAGCTCGACAGCGCGGAGCTCGAAGGTGAAAGCGCGGAGAATCCCATTCCGCTCGCGGGACCGGACGACCTGGCCTACGTCATCTACACGTCGGGCTCGACCGGCCGCCCCAAGGGGGTCGAGATCCGCCACCGGGGCGTGGTCAACTTCCTGGCCTCCATGGCTCGCGAGCCGGGGCTCTCGGAGCGGGACGTGATGGTGGCGGTGACCACGATCTCCTTCGACATCGCGGTGCTGGAGCTGTACCTGCCGCTGTCTCTGGGCGCCAAAGTCGAGCTCGTCTCCCGCGAGGTGGCGGTGGACGGGGCGCGGCTCGCGGAGCTCATCGCCTCCTCCGGAGGGACCGTGATGCAGGCGACGCCCGCGACGTGGCGGGTGCTCCTCGAAGCGGAGTGGGAGGGCGCCCCGGGCTTGAAGGTGCTCTGCGGCGGCGAGGCGCTGCCGCCCGATCTCGCGCGGGAGCTTCTCGCCCGGGTGGGCTCGCTCTGGAACGTCTACGGCCCCACGGAGACCACGGTCTGGTCGGCGGTCCATCCGGTAGGCCCGGTTGTAGCCGGGGGCGACGGGCGGCGGCCGGTGCCGATCGGGCGGCCGATCGCCAACACGGTGGTCTATCTGCTCGACCGCTCGGGGGAGCCGGTGCCTCCGGGCGCCGCGGGCGAGCTCTACATCGGCGGCGAGGGCGTGGCCCGCGGCTACCTGCGGCGGCCGGACCTGACGGCCGAGCGCTTCGTGCCCGATCCGTTCGCGGGGCTCTACGGCGCGCCCGGGGCCCGGCTCTACCGCACGGGCGACCTCGCCCGGTACCTCCCGGGGAGCGTGCTCGACTTCCTCGGCCGCGCCGACCACCAGGTCAAGGTGCGCGGCTTCCGCATCGAGCTGGGGGAGATCGAGGCGGTGCTCGCGGAGAATCCGGCCGTAGAGGAGTGCGCGGTCGTGGTGCGCGAGGACGTGCCGGGGACGAAGCGCCTCGCCGCCTACTTCGTGGCCGAGGGGGAGGCGCCGGCCGTGGCCGAGCTGCGCGCCACGCTCCTCGCGAAGCTTCCGGACTACATGGTGCCGCAGGTCTTCGCGGCCCTTCCGGCTCTGCCGCTCACCCCGAACGGCAAGGTCGACCGCCGCGCCCTGACCCACCTGCCCGCCCCGGAGGGGGAGGGGAGCGGGGCGCGGGAGCTCGTGGCGCCGCGGGACCCGGTCGAGGAGATCCTGGCCGAGGTGTGGGCGGACGTGCTGCGCCTCGAGAGAGTCGGCGTGCACGACAACTTCTTCGAGCTGGGGGGCGACT
>DATHUD010000895.1:0-7852 GCA_035462575.1 Thermoanaerobaculia bacterium
TCGGAATCCAGCCGCGGGTGCCAGAGCAATGAAACCGTGATCTCCGGCGTGGAGACCGGAAGGGGAAAGCTATGCATTCCGGCGCGCAGGTTTCCGGTGTGCCGCTCGGGAACGCTGGCGATCAGGTCGGTGGCCCGGGCCAGAGCCAGCGCGGCCGAAAAGCCGCCGACGGTCACAATGATTTCCCGTTCCAGCCCGAACGGCTCCAAGGCTTCATCGATCGGTCCCTTCTCGAGACCCCGCCGTGAGACGGAGATATGCCTGCCGGCCGCATAACGGGCGGGAGTGATCTCGCCCTGGGTCAGCGCGTGCCCTATTCGCACGACGCCGATGAAACGATCCCGGAACAAGGCCTGCGCACGCACCTCCGGGCTGGTCTTCATCCCCACAACGCCGGTTTCCAGATCGACGGTCCCGTCGCGAAGCGGCGTGCTGTCTTTGTCCGGCTTCTGCACGAAGCGCAGCCGCACGCCGGGAGCTTCCTCGCCGACGCGGGCAAGGAGGTCCGGTCCGAAGCTCTCCACAAAGCCGTCGCTGGTCCGCAGCGTGAACGTTCGGACGAGCTTTTTGAGGTCGAGCTTCTCGGCAGGGCGTAGAACCGCTTCTCCGTCCTCTACGAGCTGACGGACCCGCTCGCGGAGCTCGAGCGCCCGGGGTGTGGGAACGAGACCGCGTCCGGCCCGGACCAACAGCGGATCGCCCGTCGTCTCCCGCAATCGCGCCAGCGCCCGGCTCATCGCCGACGGGCTGAGCCGCAACCGTCGGGCAGCGCGCGCAACGCTGCCTTCCGCGAGCAGCACGTCCAGGGTGACCAGCAGGTTGAGATCGGGCCTCGACATGCATCAACCCTAGCACCGTTCAAGCGTGATGTGGCGTCAAACGCACGAGTAGAGTGCAGATGACGCGCCTTCCGCCATGTCAGGCAAGGCGCTATGTTAAAACCATGAACACAGAACGCCGCGCACTTTCGGTCCGGGGGGCGCTCGCCGGCCTTTCGCTCTCCATGTTGCTGTCCTCGCTCGGCACCAGCATCGCGAATGTCGGCTTGCCGGCGTTGGCCCAGGCGTTCACCGCCTCTTTCCAGGAAGTCCAATGGATCGTCCTTGCCTACCTCCTCGCCATCACCACCCTGATCGTCAGCGTCGGACGGCTCGGTGACGTCACCGGCCGCCGCCGGCTGCTCCTGGCCGGGATCTTCCTGTTTACGGTGGCTTCGGTCCTGTGCGGTTTCGCGCCCACGCTCTGGCTGCTGATTGTTGCCCGGGCGGCGCAGGGCCTCGGGGCGGCCGTCATGATGGCCCTTACCCTGGCCTTTGTCGGTGAGACGGTTCCGAAGGCGAAGACCGGCAGCGCCATGGGGCTGCTCGGAACGATGTCCGCGATCGGCACGGCTCTCGGTCCGTCGCTCGGCGGCGTTCTGATCGCCGGGCTCGGTTGGCGGGCCCTCTTCCTCGTCAACGTGCCGTTGGGGATCCTGACTTTTCTTCTCGCGCATCGCTACCTGCCCGTGGACGCCCAGGGGCCGAAGACGGATCGGGCCGGATTCGACAAGGTGGGCACGCTGCTGCTGGCTCTGACGCTCGCGGCTTATGCGCTCGCCATGACCATCGGGCGCGGCCGTTTCGGTTGGCTCAACATCGCTCTCCTGTTGGCGGCTGCCTTCGGAGCCGGTCTCTTCGGGCTCGCCGAGGCGAGAGCGGCATCGCCTTTGATCCGGCTGGCGATGTTCCGCGATCCCGTGCTGAGCGCGAGCCTCGCCATGAGCGCGCTCGTCTCGACGGTGATGATGGCGACGCTGGTGGTCGGACCGTTCTATCTCTCTCGTGGGCTCGGGCTCGATGCGGCCAGGGTCGGGCTCGTCCTGTCGGCCGGTCCGCTGGTCGCGGCGCTGACGGGTGTGCCCGCCGGCCGCATTGCGGACCGTTTGGGCGCGCAACGCGTGACCCTCGCCGGGCTCCTCGCAATCGCGGCCGGTTCCTTCCTTCTATCCATGATGCCGGCGACGCTCGGCATCTCCGGCTACATCGCCCCCATCGTCGTCATGACCGCCGGCTATGGGCTGTTCCAGACGGCCAACAACACCGCCGTCATGACAGAGATTCGCCCGGACCAGCGGGGCGTTGTTTCCGGCATGCTCAACCTGTCGCGCAATCTCGGGCTCATCACCGGTGCATCCGTCATGGGCGCTGTGTTCGCGCTCGCCTCGGCGACGACCGACATCACAACGGCGCCTCCCGAGGCCGTTGCCACCGGTCTGCGGATCACGTTTGCCGTCGCGGCAATTCTGATCGTCGTCGCGCTCGCCCTCGCGGTTCTAAGCCGTGCTCTCGCAACACGCCTTTCGCTCCAAGCCGCGCAGACCGGAAACCCGTCCTCGCCGGAAGAGCCGGCCCGTTCTGACCCGGGCCCGGCAGGACCCGAGTCAGAACGGTGGTTGGGGGCAGCGGGGGGTTAGCGGACGTCGAACCGGTCGAGGTCCATGACCTTGACCCAGGCGGCGACGAAGTCGTCGACGAACTTCCGCTGCGCGTCGTCGCTGGCGTAGACCTCGGCGATGGCGCGGAGCTGGGAGTTGGTGCCGAAGACGAGGTCGACCGCGGTGGCGGTCCACTTCACCTCGCCGGTGGCCAGGTTGCGCCCCTCGTAGACGTGTTCCTCCGCAGACTCCTTCCATTCCGTGCCCGGCTCCAGCAGCTTCACGAAGAAGTCGTTGGTCAGTACGCCCGGGCGGTCGGTGAAGACACCGTGGCGGGTGCGGCCGGTGTTGGCGCCGAGCGCCCGCATGCCGGCGACCAGCACGGTCATCTCCGGGGCCGAGAGGGTGAGCAGGTTGGCCCGGTCGAGCAGCAGCGTCTCCGGCGGCAGTTCCTCGCCCGCGCGCACGTAGTTGCGGAACCCGTCGCCCCGCGGCTCGAGCACGGCGAAGGATTCGACGTCCGTCTGCTCCTCTGTGGCATCCGTGCGGCCCGGTGTGAACGGCACGGCGACGTCGTGGCCGGCGTCCTTCGCCGCCTTCTTCACGCCGACGCAGCCGCCGAGCACGATCAGGTCGGCCAGCGAGATCCTCTTGCCGCCTGGCTGGGCGCCGTTGAACTCCTGCCGGATCTTCTCGAGGGTCGCGAGCACCGTGGCCAGCTCGGCCGGCTCGTTGACCGCCCAGTCGCGCTGCGGGGCCAGCCGGATGCGGGCGCCGTTCGCGCCGCCGCGCATGTCGGTGCCGCGGAAGCTGGCGGCCGAGGCCCACGCGGTGAACACCAACTGCCGGACGGTCAGGCCGGAGGCGAGCAGCTTCTCCTTGAGCGAGGCGACGTCCGCCTCGTCCACCAGCTCGTGGTCGACGGCCGGGACGGGGTCCTGCCAGATCTGGGGCTCGGGGACCCAGGGGCCGCGGTAGCGGGAGACCGGACCCATGTCGCGGTGCAGCAGCTTGTACCAGGCCTTGGCGAAGGCGAGCGCGAACTCGTCGGGATTCTCCAGGAAGCGGCGCGAGATCTTCTCGTAAGCCGGGTCGAAGCGGAGCGAGAGGTCGGTCGTCAGCATGGTCGGGCGGTGCTTCTTCGACGGGTCGAAGGCGTCGGGGATGATCTCCGCGCCGTTCTTGGCCACCCACTGCTTGGCGCCCGCGGGGCTCTCCACGAGCTCCCACTCATGGGCGAAGAGGTTCTCGAAGAAGTTGTTGCTCCACCGCGTCGGCGTGGTGGTCCAGGTGACCTCGAGGCCGGAGGTGATGGTGTCCTTGCCCTTGCCGGTGCCGTAGGTGTTCTTCCAGCCCAGCCCCATGCTGTGGACGGGGCAGGCCTCAGGCTCGGGGCCGACGTGCTTGGCCGAGGCCGCGCCGTGGGTCTTGCCGAAGGAGTGGCCACCGGCGATCAGCGCGACGGTCTCCTCGTCGTTCATCGCCATCCGGCGGAAGGTTTCGCGGATATCGCGGGCGGCGGCCAGCGGGTCGGGTTTGCCGCCGGGGCCCTCGGGGTTGACGTAGATCAGCCCCATCTGGACGGCGCCGAACGGCCCGGTGAGCTCGCGTTCGCCGCTGTAGCGCTCGTCGCCGAGCCAGGTGTCCTCGGGGCCCCAGAAGATCTCCTCGGGCTCCCAGATGTCCTCGCGGCCGAAGCCGAAGCCGAACGTCTTGAAACCCATCGACTCCATGGCGCAGTTCCCGGCGAAGACCAGCAGGTCGGCCCACGAGACGCTCTGGCCGTACTTCTTCTTGACCGGCCAGAGCAGGCGGCGGGCCTTGTCGAGGTTGGCGTTGTCGGGCCAACTGTTGAGCGGGGCGAAGCGCTGGGCGCCGTCACCGCCGCCGCCCCGGCCGTCCTCGATGCGGTAGGTGCCGGCGGCGTGCCAGCTCATCCGGATGAACAGCGGGCCGTAGTGGCCGAAGTCGGCGGGCCACCAATCCTGGGAGGTGGTCATGACCTGGATGACGTCGCGCTTGAGCTCCTCGACGTCCACGCCGGCGAAGGCCTCGGCGTAATCGAAGTTGTCGCCCAGTGGGTTGCCCCGCGGGTGGTGCTGGTGCAGGACGTTCAGGTTGAGCTGGTTCGGCCACCAGTCCTGGTTGGTGTGTGGCCGGTGCCGCTTCGGGGTTGGGGAGGGTATGACTGGATTTTCGCTTTCGGACACGTCCGTCCTTCTCCTATCTCGATGAGCTTCGTTAAGTTTCCGAATTCCTGCTGCAGTCGGGGCAGAGGCCCCAGTAAACGACCTCGGCCTCGTCGATCCTGAAGCCGTGGTCGTTGGACGCGGTCAGGCACGGCGCCTCGCCTGTCGCGCAGTCGACGTCGGCGATGGCCCCGCACCACCGGCAGACGACGTGGTGGTGGTTGTCACCCACCCGCGCCTCGTACCGGGCGTTGGCTCCCGACGGCTGGATCCGCCGGATCAGGCCCGCCGTGGTGAGGGCGCGCAGGACGTCGTACACCGCCTGGTGGGAGACCTCGCCGAGGCCGGCCCGGACCGCTGCGAGGATCGACTCGGTGTCGGCGTGCGGGTGCTGCCGCACCGCGTCGAGCACGGCCACCCGGGGCCGCGTCACCCGCAGCCCCGCCTCCCGCAGGAGGCTCTCGTGGCTCTTGACCGTGGACATGCGGGGAGCATGGCAGGTTTTCTGGAGTCATTCAAGATTATGTCCGCCTGCCGTCATCGCTGAATTGCTTACACTTGAGGTACACTGGTTCCATCAGGCACACCCGGTGAAAACCGGCGTCGCAAAGCTGCGGGTCCTCGCTTCATCCAAGCAAGACAGCCGAGCTGCAGAACCTTGTTGCCAGATCACCGGTGGCATTGATAATGCAGGATTTCTGCGGCCGCTGGTATTGGAGGTCAAGCGATGATTGCCTGCTCGTTCTGTGCTCGGCGTCCCTCCCCCCTCCGGCTCGCGGCCGGGCTCCTCCTGGCCGTGCTCCTGATCCCCTCGGTTCTTGCTGCGCAGGTCACGCGCTCCTGGGCGGTCCGGTACGAGAGGCTCAACGACCCGGGGTCGGGGTGCTCGGCCAGCTTCCTCAACTCGGGCGGCGCCACCGCCAGCGGCCGCAATGCGCTCGCCGCGGACGCGGCCGGCAATGCCTATTTCACCGGTGCCACGTACGCCGGAGCGACCATGGACGTCCTCACCGTCAAGTACGACTCCCAGGGCGTGGTGCAGTGGGCCGTGCAGTACGACGGCGGCAGCGCGGACTGCGGGTACGCGGTCGCGGTCGACGCCGGCGGCAACGTCTATGTGGCGGGCCAGTCGTGGACGGAGACGCAGTTCGGGCAACAGGGATACGTCCTGGTGGTCAAGTACAACGCGAGCGGCGTCGAGCAGTGGGCCACGCGGTACGTGGGTGGCGTCCTGAGCGGGGGCTTCGCCCTGGCGGTGGACGGCTCCGGCAATGCCTACGTGGCCGGCGAGTACTACGCCGACGACGACCGCCACCTCATGATGACGCTCAAGCTCAGCACCGCCGGAGCGATCCAGTGGGTCACGTGGGCCTTCCACGGGTACGACTACGAGGAATCTTCCGCCTACGACCTGGCGCTGGACGGCAGCGGCAACGCCTACGTCACGGGCCTTCTCTACAAGCCGTATGAGCTCGACAGCTTCGACTACATGACGGTCAAGTACAGCCCCTCGGGCGCGACGCTGTGGAACCGGGCGTACAGTACCGGCGGTTTCGGTTTCGAAGCGGCCTACGACGTGGCCGTCGACGGCAGCGGCAACGTACACGTGGCCGGCACCTCCGGAGTCGTCCGCTACGACTCCGCCGGCACCCAGCAGTGGGTCGGGGCCTTCGACGGCGTTGCGCGCGCGATGATCAACGTGGGCGGGTTCGTGTACGCCACGGGCATGTCGGGCAACGACATCGTGACGGCCCGCTACGACGGGACGGGCGCCCGCCTCTGGTCGACTTCCTACGACCTGGGCGGCACCGAGGGGGCGCACGCCCTCCGGCTCGTGGGGGACAGCCTCTACGTGGCGGGCCGGTCCGACGCGGACGCTCTGCTCGTGGGCTTCGACAAGGACTCGGGCGCCTCGACGCTGGCGGATCTCTACGACAGCGGCGCGGAGGACCGCGTCTATTCGATGGCCTTCACCGGCACCAGCGACCTCTGGGTGGCCGGGATTACCGGCGGCAACTTCCTGTACGACTACCTGACGATCAAGTACACGGTCGCCGCGTCCGGCCCCACCCTGTCCGCCTTGACCCTCTCCCCCCCTACGTTCCCCGGCGGCTGCAAGACCTCCACCGGCCATGTGACGCTCACCGGCCCGGCCCCCGCGGGCGGCGCCGTGGTGTCGCTCGCGAACACGAACCCGGCGGCCAGCCTGCCGGCGAGCGTGACCGTGCCGGCGGGCGCCACCACGGCGAAGTTCACGATCACGGGCGTCGTGGTCACCTCGAACCAGACCGGGACCGCAACCGCCCAGTACGGCGGCGTGAGCAAGAGCGCCAGGCTCACGGTGCGGCCGATCGGGCCGCGAGCGTGCCCATCTCGCCGAACCCGGCCGTAGGACCGGGCTCGGCCACCGGCACGGCGACCCTGAAGTGCCCGGCCGCGCCCGGCAACATCGTGGTGACGCTCACCTCGGGCAAAGCCCCGCGGTGGCGAACGTGGTCCCGAGCATCCGGGTGCCGGCCGGCGCCACGTCGGCCCCGTTCCACGTCTCGACCGCGGACGTCTCCGTGGTGGGCTGCGCCAACATCCGGGCAACGGCGAACGGGATCTGGAAGACGGTGCGACTGCAGGTGAATCCCTAGGAGGGTTCGGGCCGGGCTCGATACGCCCGGCCTCTCGTGCCCCTACTCCACGCTTCGCGCCCTCACCTCCTCCGAGGTCAGCCCGTAGAGCGGCGGAGTGGGGATCCCCAGCAGTGAGAGGATCATGTAGATCTGCCCCCGGTGGTGCACCGGATGGTATGCGATGTGCCCGCCGCCTTCACGACAGGTATGATTATTGCTTAGGTCCTGAAGTACCAGGGCGCCGATCGGGAGCCGGGTTGGCAGGGGTTTGCGGTGCCCTCCTTCGCCGAAAGGAGACGAACGTGAGAAAGATGCTTCGTTTTTCTGCCCTGACCCTGGTTCTGGCGTCTTCCTTTGCGCTCTCTGCGCCCCAGGAGCTGGCCGCGGCCGGTGCGTGCATGTACAGCTGCGAGCCTTGTTTTACGTCGAGCAACTGCCCCTACTACTTCGGCCGTCCCCAGCCCTGCCTCTCATACTGCGTTTGACCGTCATCACCCAAGCTTCCGCCGCCGCACTCCAGACTTCAGCCCCGGCGGCGAAGCCTGGCCAGACGCGCGGAAGCTTGCTCCGTCTCCCGCAAGCCTGATCCCCTCCGCTTCAAGCTTCCCGCTCCGAATCCAGGTCCC
>DATHUD010000896.1:0-3496 GCA_035462575.1 Thermoanaerobaculia bacterium
TCGCCCATCACGCGCGGCCAGTCGCGTTTGAAGAGGTAGGCCTGGTTTGAATACACGGGCACATCGTAACCCTGCGTCTGCCAGGAGGACGGCACGGCGATTTCCTTCCAGCCGGACACGTCGAACTCGGGCTTGAAGAAGTCGACCGGGCGCTCTTCCGGGCGCTTCGCCCAGTTGAACTTCCATGCGCCGTCGAGGGACACGCGGTACTGCGAAAACTCGGGCAGGATTTTTTTCGCGCTCAGGACGTCGGCGTAGGAGTTGAATGTCGCGCGCGGTTTCTCCTTGTTGAGGCCGAGCCTCTGCTCCGATTCCCACTCCTGGCCGGAGGGGGCGTCCGGGGCGGCGGCCTGCGGGTAGTCGCCGATGCCGGCTTGCATGGACGGAGCGAAGGCCAGCGCGGCCAGCAAGGGGAGGAGTCGGGTGTTTCGCATGAATAGGAAGGGTTCCTCAAAAAAACGTCTGGAGGAGGATCACCGGACCTGCGCCGCTTCCCCCGCCCGCCCGGTCTCGCGCAGGAGGCGCGACCAGCGGGCGAGCGTCTTGTCCCACTGGTCGTAGGCCGCGCCTTCGTCCCGCAGCTTCATCAGCCGCCGGAAGAGGGGCTCGGCCTCGGCGTAGCGGCCGTGCTCGCAATGGAGGTCGGCCAGCACGGCGAGAGTGCGAACGAGTTGGGGATGGGTGGGCTCCAGGGCCGCCTCGTTGATGGCGAGGGCACGCTCGAAGAGGCGGCGGGGTTCGTCGTCCTCGCCGAGCTCTACGCGGGCAAGGCCGAGGTTGAGGAGCGTCCTGGCGAGCTGCGGGTGCCCGGGGCCGTAAACCCTTTCGTTGGTCGCCGCCAGACGCTCCAGGAGGGCCGCGGCCTCCGCCGGCCGTCCCTGCTTCCGGCGCAGGAGCGCCAGCGCCTCCCGGCTGCCGGCGAGGTCGAGATCGTCCTCGGGGAGAGTCGCCTCGCGGATCTCCAAAGCGCCCTGGAGGAGCGGCTCGGCCTCGTCCACCCCGCCGCGGTAGTAGGCGATGCCCCCGAGGTTGTGCATGGCCTTGGCCACGCGGAGATCGCGCTCTCCCCACAGTTTTTCCTGGATCGCGAGCGAGCGCCGCAGGGCCGCCTCGGCGTCGTCGAAACGGCCTCGGGAGGCGAGCGCTGCGCCCAGATTGTTGAGGACGTCGGCCACATCGGGATGCTCCGGCCCGAGCAGGTCCTCGCGGATGGCGAGGGCCCGGTTGAAGAGCGGCACGGCCTCGCCCTTTCCGGAGAGGTGCGCGACCGCGCCCAGATGGACGAGGGTCTCCGCGACCTCCGGATCCTCGGGTCCGTGGAGCCGCTCGCGCACGGCGAGGGCTTCCGCGAGCAGCGGCCGGGCCTCGTCATAGAGGCCGAGCTCGGTATGGATGCCGCCCAGGGCGTTGAGAAGACTGGCCCGCAGGAGCGGCTGGTCGTGGAGCTCTCTTTCGAGACGCTCGGCGCCGCGCCGCAGGAGCTCCCTGGCATCGGGCACCTCGCCCCGGGCCTGCCGCGGGTCCGCGGCCTGGAACAGCTCTTCGAGGAACTGCGCCACCGCGTCGGCCCGCGTTGCCTCCTGTTGGGCGCGCCGCGCCTGGGAGGCGGTGGCGACGAGGCCCCCGGCGAGCGTCAGGAGGACCAGGGCCACCGATCCCGCCAGGCGCCGGTGCCGGCGCACCCCCCGGCGCAACTGGGTGAGCGCGCCTTCCGGCTCGGGCAGCGGCACGGCGACTTCGATTTCGGTTCCCGTGCCGGGAGCCGAGGCGATGCGGCAACTCCCGCCGAGCAGAACGGCGCGCTCTTCGATGCTCGCGAGCCCCAGCCCGGCGGCGTTATGGGCTTCACCGGCATCGAAGCCGGCGCCGTCGTCCGCCACGGTCAGGCGAGCCTGGCGGGAGGAGATCCGCAGCGTGACCTGGGCTTCGCGGGCCGCGGCGTGGCGGATGATGTTGGAGAGGGATTCCTGGGCGATCCGATAGAGGCCGAGCGCGGTGTCCTGAGGGAGTCGAGGGAGCTGGCCTTCTTCTCGAGGCAGGCTGAGCCGCACCGGCAGGCCATGCCGCCGCTCGATTTCCCCGCAGGCGTCCCGGAGGGCTGCGGACAGGCCGCGGCGATCGAGAATGGCAGGGTGGAGCTCGTGGCTCAGGCGGCGGAGGTCCTCGCCCAGCCCGGCGAGGTTCGCGCCGAGGACGTCCAGCCCGGAGCGCCGCGGGTCGCCTTCCGCGAGCTGCCTGCGCACGGCCTCGAGCTCGAAACCGAGGGCGGCGAGGCGCTGGCAGTGGTCGTCATGGAGCTCGCGGGCGATCCGTCGCCGCGCCTCTTCTTCTCCGGCGATAAGCCGACCCCCGGCCGGCGGGAGGCCGCCAGTCACATTACGGCACCGCCAGGCTGGGCCGCGAGGAGCGCCAGCTCCACCCGGCTGTCCGAGCCCAGCTTGTCGTAGACCTTGTTCAGGTGAGTGCGGACCGTGGTCACCGACACGCCGAGGTGCCGGGCGATCTCCTTGTTGCTCAGGCCCTGGCCCACCAGGCGGACAGTGTCGAGCTCGCGCGGCGTGAGAATCTCGTTGACCACCGCGGGCGTCAGGGGCACCGGGAGAACGACGGTCCGCGGCCGCGCGGCGACCTCCTTCGCGGCGTCGACCATCCCCCGGGTTACGACCGGGCTGACGTAGAAGAGGCCCTTGAGCACCTCCCGGACGGCGGTCCCGATCTCCTCGGACGCGGAGGTCTTGGTCAGGTAGCCGCAGGCGCCGGCCTCGAACGCCTCCCGCACCCAGGACGGTTCGGCGTGGACGCTCAGGATCAGCACCCGCGCGCCAGGGACGGCCTTCCGAAGCCGGCGCGTGGCCTCGAGGCCGTCGACGAGCGGCATCGAGATGTCGGTGATGACGAGGTCGGGCCGCAGCCTCTGCGCAGCTCTGAGCAGCTCGCGGCCATCCGTCACCGCCGCGGCCACCTCGAAGTCAGACTCGAGGAGCTTCCTCAGGCCGTCGAGCATCATCGGATGATCGTCGGCGAGCAGCAGTCTGGGGCGTACTTTGGACATGTCCCTCCCTCCCATTGTCTCTTCACGGGCCGGCGGGCGAGCTTGCTCTCCATCCGTGACAGAGAATGAAGTGAGAATACTCTACACAGCGGATGTTACAACTAAGCTTACTTTCGCTTGATTGGCCTGGACTAACCACGGCAGGAGTGATTTTCACCGGATAAGCCACGCCGCACGGGCCATGGAGTGAACCTTCCAAGGCTGGAAGTGACTTTCTTCACCTGAAAGACCGTGCCTGATGGACCAGGATGCCTCGTACCTGGTTAGTCAGGCCGACAGGATGCCGGCGGTGCTCGAGCTTGGCCTCGAATGACCTGACTAACTCTACTTTGGCAGACTGCGGCCGAGGCCCCACCCGGAGCCCTCACCACCCCGGCCCTCCTGCTATGAAAATGGGGGCTGCTGTGGCCTGCGACCTCACCCTCCGGCTCCCTCTCCTAAAGG
>DATHUD010000897.1:0-2948 GCA_035462575.1 Thermoanaerobaculia bacterium
CCGGAATCCACCCGGCCGCGCCCTCGCCCAGGGCCTCGACCGTCCCCACCACCTCGTGCCCCAGGACGGCGCCGGCCGGCTCGGTAGCGTAGCGCAGCTGGAAGAGGTCGGTGCCGCAGAGCCCCGCGGCGCGCAGGCGCAGCAGCATCTCGCCGGGGCCGGGCTCCGGCCGCGGGCGGACCTCGATCCGCACCGCGCCGCCCTCCGCGCAGGAGGCCACGCGCATCGGAACCGGGTCGGCCGTCACGGGTGCGAGGATCTGTGTCTCCACAAGCGGGACATCGTAGTGACACCGGAGGAGGCCCGCAAGGAGCCCGCCCAAGGTTAGAATGGATATTCATGTCCCGCCGCCGTGCCGTCCGCCGCGCCCGCCGCGTCCAGGTCCATTTCTGGAAGAGAGGGGAGCCGACCACCTACGCCGGCTACACCACCAACATCTCGATGACCGGGATGTACATCGCCACGAACAGCCCCGTGGCCCAGGGCGCGCGGATCCGGATCGAGGTGATGGACCAGAACCGCGGCTTCATGGTGGAGGGGGTGGTGGCTCATGCGCGGAAGATGCGTGGCGACCTGGCGCGGCTCAACCAGTCGGGCATGGGGGTGCGCTTTCTTTCGGTCGAGGAGCTGGTCCGTGAGCTGATCCCCGCGGCCTACGGGAAGACGGAGGAGATCCCCAGCGGGCCCCAGACGCCCGAGCCGATCCCCGAAATCCCCGAAATCCCCGAAATCCCCGAAATCCCCGAGCTGCCACGGGCCGCCGAGTCCCCTCCGCCGTCCGCTTCCGATCTGTTCCGCTCCCTGGCGCCTCCCGTTCCCCCGCAGCCTGAGGCGGCCCCGCCGCGGCCTCCGATCGGAACGGGCGGTGGAACGTTTGCCGTCCGCTTCGAAGGGCCGGAGGAGTTCCTGGAGGTCTTCAGGCGCGACATCCGGCAGGGAGGGCTCTTCGTGTCGACCCTCTATCCGGCCCGGCTGCAGGACTCGGTCCTGGTCGAGCTCCATCCGCCGCTCCCCGGAGGCGAGCCGGTCCTGCTCCGCGCCCGGGTCGTTCAGCGCTTCGAGCCGCAGGCCAGGGATCAGGCCGCGGGCGTCAACCTCCTGTCCGGCATGGGGCTGGAGCTGCTCGACCTCCCCGCGGTGATCCAGAAGCTCCAGCCGATCGTGGACCGCCTAGGGTAGGGCCGCCGCGGGCTCCGCCGGAGCCACCGGGGCGGCGGGGGACGGCACGACCTCCCGGGGCGCCATCGTGTCCGGATCGGGCGGCCAGGGAATGAGGAGGCCTTTGCCGATCCCCTGGGCGACACGGGTGCCGTAGAGCTTGTCCACCAGGTGCATGGCCACGTCGTAGCTACGGGCTCCCCCCTGGGAGGTGAGGATCTTCCCGGCATCCACGAAGCTGACGTTGATCCGGAGGTCCACCTTGGGGAACATCTTGACCAGGCGGTCATAGTCTTCGGGGAAGGTCGTGGCGGGGACGCCGTCCAGGAGCCCGGCCTGGGCGAGGAGGAAGGCGCCGTCGCAGAGCGAGACCACGTGGCGCGCCTGGCCGCCCACCCGCCGTATCCAGTCGATGAGCGCCGCGTTCCGGAGATCCGCGTCCATGCTCCCCCGGGCGCTCGGCACCACGAGGATGTCGAGCGGCGGGGCGTTCTGGAACCCGTACGTGGGGGTGATCCTGATCCCCTCGAACGTGGTCACCGGCTGGCCCGTGGGCGAGATGGTGACGACCTCCATGCCCGGGCTCGGCTTGGTGTGGAACTGGGTGTGCTGGAACACGTCGAAGGGCGCCATGAGCTCCGTGTTGTAGACGCCGTCGACGACGAGGAACCCCGCGCGGAGAGGGCGGTCCCGCGGCAGGTCCGCCGCCGGCTCGGCCGGGGTGAAATCCGAAGTCGCGGAAGTCAGGTCGCTCGTGGGGCCGGCCGCGTCCGGCACGGGGGCCGGGGCTGCCGGGGCCGGGGAGGGAGCCGGCGCCGGAGCCGGGGCCTCGGCCGTGTCTTCCGGCTCGGACGCGCGGCACGCTGCCAAGGAGAGCGCGAGGATCGACGCGAGGACCAGGGGGGCGAAGGGGGATCGGAAGCGGGTCATGCGGGTCTCACTTAGCAAGAAGCCGGCCAGAGCGTCCGGGAATAGGGTGGCGAGTCCGCTCCGTTCCCAGGGTTCGACAGGAACGTCCTGGCAGTACAATAGGCAGGATTTCGATTCCGCCGCTCCGCGCGGCGAGAAGGAGGTACGACAGTGCCCTACAGCGAGCTTCTGGTCAGGCCCATGCGCGAGGAGCTGACGAGCGCCGGCGTGCAAGAGTTGCGGACCCCCGCCGAGGTGGACGCCTTCATGAACGAAAAGAACGGCACCGCGATGCTGATCGTCAACTCGGTCTGCGGCTGCGCCGCGGGCATGGCGCGCCCGGGCGTGCGCCTGGCCCTCCAGGGTGAGCGCCGGCCGGACCGGGTCGCCACCGTCTTCGCCGGGCAGGACCTCGAGGCCACGGCCAAGGCCCGGTCCTACATCCCCGACATTCCGCCGAGCAGCCCGTCCGTCGCGTTCTTCAAGGACGGCGAGCTCGTCTACTTCCTGCCCCGTCACCGGATCGAGGGGCGTGACGCCCACGCGGTGGCGACCGATTTGAAACAGGTCTTCTCTGAGCACTGTGCGGTGCCGGCGAGCTGAATGGGCACCTTCCACCAGCACAAGAGCGAGCTCCACGGCATCACGGTCGTGGTGGACACCACCGGGCCGGAGATCGTCATCGGCCGCTGTGACGACGAGGACGACCGGGGCATTGTCCTGAACGACGCCGATGTCCACCGGGACGGCGAGGGCGGGCGCTCGAAGGAGGACTACGTCAAGCGCGCCGCCGAGCTCGGGATCTGGAAGAAGTACGACCGGCTGATGATCCCGCGCGAGAAGGTCGCCTCGGTCCGCCGTCTCGGCGAGATCGCGTAGAC
>DATHUD010000898.1:0-2865 GCA_035462575.1 Thermoanaerobaculia bacterium
GCCCGGGCATTCATGCCCGGGCGGGGGAGGGGCCCGCGACAACATCTCTCTATGGCACCATTCCCCCGCCCATGCCCGCCCGCCCCCTCTCCCGCTCCACCGCCCTCGCCCTCGGACTCGCCGCGGCCCTCCTCTTCATGGCCCTCGCGGGCGTGCGGATCGAGGCGCAGGGGCCGCAGTATGACGAGCTGCACCAGGCCACGGGCGCGTTCACCTGGCTGGGGGAGCCCGCGCCGCCGCTCTTCTGCATGTCGGCGTGGAACCGGGTGTGCGTGCTGAACATGCCCTACAGCGCCGCCCTCAAAACCAACCTCTACGGCCTTTATCTCCGCCTCGTCCAGCCCCGGTTTACGCTCGCGAGCTGGCGATGGCTCGGCATCGTCCTCATCGCTTCCGGAATCGTCCTGTTCTCCGTCCTCGCCCGGCGGGCGCTGTCGCTCCCGGGGCTCGCGGTGTTCCTGGCCCTCTTGCTGACGGACGTCACGGTGCTCCTGGACGGCCGCTTCGATTTCGGGCCGGTGGCGATCTCCCTCGGGCTTCGCCTGGCTCTCCTCGGCGTTTGGATGGGGAGCTGGATGGGGAGCGAGGCCGGGGAGGGGGGACCTTCGGCGCGGAGCTCCTTCGTCCTCGGGGCGCTCACGGGCTTCGCGACGTTCGAGAAGCTGAGCGCCGTCGTGCTCGTCCCGGCCTTGGCGGTCCTGGTCCTCGGCAGCCCCGGGCGGCGCTCGCGGCGCCATCTCGTCGCGGCCGGCGCGGGGCTGGCGACGGGGACGCTCCCCCTGGCGCTGATCAATCTGGGATCGCTGATCTCGTACGGGAGGCTCGTCTCTCCCGTGAGCGGAGGGCCGGCCGTGGACCGCTCTCTCTCCGGCCTCCTCTCCTATGGCGGGGAGTACCTCACCCTGGGGCACGGCGGGCTCTTCCGGGCCTTCATGCTCGGGCTCGGCGGCCAGCCATGGGCCGAGATCCTGGAGGGGATTCTCGCGGGCGCCGTCTTCCTCTCGATCGCCTTCCTGGCGGCGCGCCGGGACGCCCCAGGCTCCCTGCGCCTCGCCGGGCTCGCCCTCGCCGGGTACGGGGCCGTGGGGTGTGGCCTCTGGCTCCTGCCCCGCGCGACCTGGGCCCACCACTGGATCCTCGGCACCCCGTTCCAGTACGCCGCGCTGGCCCTCGCCCTCTCCTCCGAGGCGGGCCGGCGGTTCCGGAGGCCGGCCCTCGCCGTCCTCGCCGCGCTCTGGATCGCCGCCCGTCTGCCGGGCCTCGTGGCGGTGGAGCAGGCGTTCGCCCGGGGGGCCGCCTCGCCGGCCTGGGACCCGTCGCTCGCCCGGCTCGGAGAATTCGCCGCGGCGCGGGCCGGCGAGGCCGTGTTCGTCGCCTCGGACTGGGGCGTCGCCACCCAGATCCTGTGCTTCGGCAACGGCCGCCCCGGGCTGGTCCACGAGCCCTTCTGGCACTACCACGGCCCGCAGACGCTCCGGGACATCCTCCGAACGGGAAACCGCCGTGTCTTCTACCTCGTGAGGCTCCGAAATCCCCCCCGGGTCGTACCCGGCGCCACGGACCGGATCGAGCGCGACCTGGCGGCCGACCCCGGCCTCCGGGAGGTGCCGGCCGAGCCCGAGGTGGCCGGGCTTCGTGAGGTCCTGGTGCGGAAGTTCATCGTCCTCCCGGAGGGGTGACGCCCTGGCCCGAAGCTTGCGTTTCTCCCCTGCGAATTCGCTGTTCGGACAAGAAGATACGAGGAAAAACCCCGGGAACCGGGGGACAAGAAATGGGAAATCCGGTGACAGGAATTGGCATCCGGCCTATGCGTGAATTACCATAAGCCCACATCCGGATCGCCAAAGTTGTTGCGGCGAAGCTTCCTGAGATCCTCGGACAGGAGAACGAGATGCGTTTGATCCTGCGCTTGAACCTGAACACCGGCTGCCTCCTGCTCCTCTCGGCCCTGCTCTTTTCGGTTGGTCCCGCCGCGGCAACCGAGCCGTCCCCCAAGCCCCTGCGCGCCGCCATTCAGGCGGGAACCTTTCTGACCGACGGGATGGAAGCGGTCGGGCTCGACCCGGCCGTGGCCTCCGCACTCCTGGAGCTCGAGCCCGAGGCGTCGCTCGCCGTGGAATCGTGGCCCATCGCCCCCGGGGTGCGCCAGGATGTCGAGCTCGTCCGCTTCGACGTCTACGCGCCCGACGCCCGGATCGTGAAGATCGAGGGAGGCCGGGCGGTCGAGCTGCCGCGCTCCCGCCTCGCCTTCTTCCACGGCCGCTCGGGGGAAGACCCGGGGACCCGGCTGATCGTCACGGTCGATCCCGACACCCGGTCGCTCGAAGGACTGGCCTTGACGGCCGAGGGCGTCCGCGAGCTGCTGCCGGCCGGGAAGTCAGAGGGCGGCTACGTCGTGGCGACAGCGGAGGCCCTGGAGCCGGAAGCGGGGGAGCCGACCTGGAGCTGTGGGCACAAGAGCGACGGCCTGACCGCGCTGTCGTCCCCCGTAGAGCTCGGGCAGGAGACCGCCAAGGCCATCACCTCGCTCCATAGGGCCACGATCGCGGTGGACACCGACAACGAGCTGATGAATCTGAAGTTCGGCAACAACACCACGGCGGCCACCAACTACATCGCGAACCTGATCGCCCGGATGAGCATCATGTACGAGCGCGACCTCCTGGTGCGCCTCGTCCAGGGCTTCACCATCCTGCGCCCCTCGACCACGGCCGATCCCTACAACCAGAGCGGAACCGGCGGCGCCGATGGAGCCAAGCTCCAGGAATTCACGAATTATTGGAGAGGCGGGTGCGGCGGGCAGTGCGCCAACGTGAGCCGGGCCTTGACCATGATGCTCTCCGGCAAGCAGTCGGGCTCCACCTC
>DATHUD010000899.1:0-1886 GCA_035462575.1 Thermoanaerobaculia bacterium
CGGGCTTCGATGCCGTCCTCGAGGATCTCCCCTAAACCGGCTTCGAGCGCCATGACGAGCGAGGTCGCGGGTGTCGCGAAGTAGCTCGGCTTGCGCTCTTCGTAGGCCCGGTGGATGGGGAGCCAGACCTGCCAGTCGAGGTAGAGCGGGGGCGGGCCGGCGCGGCGGGTGGCGCGGACGGCGAGGGCCCTTTCGCTCGCCACGAGGAGCGCCAGGCCCGGCGGCAGGCCGATCGCTTTCTGGGAGGCGGTGAAGTAGACGTCCGCGTCCCATTCCGCCATCTCGAACCTTTCGCCGGCCGTGGCGCAGACGCCGTCGAACACGGAGAGGGCGCCGGCCTCGCGGGCGATCCGGCAGAAGGGCTCGGGGTCCACGCGGACGCCGGTCGACGTATCCACGTGGGTGGCGAAGAGGGCCTTGACGGGCCCGCCTTGGCCGAGCGCCTCCCGGACCTCCTCGGGGCTCGGCGCACCGCCCACGGGCGCGCCGACGTCGGAGACCTGGACGCCGTAGCGCCTCAGGATCTCGGTCATCCGGTCCGAGAAATAGCCGGTGTTCACGACCAGCGCCCGGTCGCCCGGCTCCAGCAGGTTGGCCGCGGCCATCTCCATGGCGAGCGTGCCGCTGCCGGCCACGAGGAACGGCTGGCTCGCGGCGTCCGCGCACCAGACCCGGCGCATGCGTTCGAGGCAGGTGCCGAACGCCTCGAGGAGGCGCGGAGAGGTGTGCCCCGGAGGCGGGGCGGCTGCGGCGTCGCGGACCGCCGGAGAGATCTCGACGGGTCCGGGGATCATGAGAAGGGGAGAGGTGTCCGCCATGGCGCCGCGTATCGTAGCAGCCCCGACCGGCTCCCGGCTTCGAAGCCTTGACATCCTAGGCATGCCTGCCTATCATGCCTTGGCGTTCTAGGTATCACTCCTGGAGCAGAGAGGTCAAACAGTGAACAAAGATAAAAAAGCGGACCTGCTGCAGGGGACGCTCGACATGCTCATCCTGAAGGCCGTCTCGCTCGGCCCGCTGCACGGCTACGGCATCATCCAGCGCATTCACCAGATGTCCGGCGAGATGCTGGAAGTGGAGCAGGGCTCGCTCTACCCGGCGCTCTACCGGATCGAGCAGCGGGGCTGGGTCTCCTCGAAGTGGGACGTCAACGAGACGGGCCGCCGCGCCAAGTTCTACACGCTCACCCGGGAAGGCAAGAGCCAGCTCGAGGCCGAAGAGGCGAGCTGGGACCGTCTGGTCCTCGCCATCGCAAGGATGCGTCAGGCCACCTGAAAGGTTTTGCAGCCATGAGACAGCTCAACGTCTTTTCGGCAAGGCTGCGCGCGCTCTTTGGGCGCGAGGCCGTCATCCATGACATCGACGAGGAGCTCCGCCTCCATCTGGAGATGGAGGCGGAGGCGAACGTCGGGCGGGGAATGCCGCCGGAGGAAGCGCGCCGGGCCGCGCTCAGGACCTTCGGCAACTTCGCCAGCATCAAGGAGAGGGCCTACGAGGTCCGCGGAGGCGGCATGATTGAAACTCTGGTCCAGGATCTCCGGTACGCGGGCCGGATGCTGACGAAGCAGGCAGGATTCACGGTGATCGCGGCGCTGACGCTGGCGCTCGGCGTCGGCGCGAACACGGCCATCTTCAGCGTCGTGGAGGCGGTGCTGCTGCGCGACCTGCCGTACCGCCATGCCGAGCGGGTGGTCGTGGTCTGGGAAAACAACCGTCCGCGCAACCGGCCCCACAACGTCCTCAATCCGGCGAACTTCCTCGACTGGCGGGACCAGGCGAAGTCCTTCGACGCGATGGCCGCCTTCGTCGACCAGCGGTACAACCTGACGGGCCTGGGGGAGCCGGAGGAGATCCCGTCGCAGGTCGCGACCCCCAATCTTTTCGAG
>DATHUD010000900.1:0-15113 GCA_035462575.1 Thermoanaerobaculia bacterium
GACCCGCGCCTGCCAGCCGGGCGGCGGCTCGTCGTCCGCGCCGAGGCCGGCGATCCCCGCTCGCAGGCGCTCGTGGGCCTCCCGCGCGGCCACGCAGTCCGGGCAGGTCTCGGAGTGCTCGTCGAGCGGCAGCCCCTGCTCCAGCCGCAGGGCGCCTTCGGTTTCGAAACGGTCGCAGCGCGTCATGGCGCCATCCCTCCCTCTTCCAGGCAGCGGCGCAGGAGGGGCAGGGCGCGGGCCACCCGGATCTGCAGCGCGGGCGCCTTTTCGTTCGAAAGGCGGGCGATGTCGGGATAGGAGAGCCCCTGCTGGAAGCGCAGCAGGAGCGTGTCGCGCACGCGAGGCGCGAGCCGGCCCAGGCAGCGGACGAGCGCCAGGGCCCTGGAGCGCTCGGTCAGCCGCTCTAAGACGGTGCCGCCGGGCGCCGCAGTCTCCGCGATCTCCTCTCCGAAACGCTGCCGGCGCCGCCGCGTGACCTTCAAGAGGTCCAGGCAGCGGTGCCGGGCGATCCCGAAGAGCCAGGTGAGTAGCGTCGAGCGGCCGGCGAACCGCGGGAGGCCCTCATAGGCCTGAACGAATGTCATCTGGTGCGCCTCCTGGGCCAGGTCGTCGTCTCCCGTCATCTGGCGGCAATAACGGTAGACGGCGGAGCCGTAGGCCCGCATGAGAAGAGATAAGGCATCCTCGAAGCGCCCCCGTTCGAGGGCGGTGAGGACAGCCGGCTCCGGGTCGGCCCCCTCCACGGGGACCGGCTCGGGCCCGAGCGAAAGCCCGCGCGGCTCCGTCAGTGCCAGTCCCCCGTGAAGGCGTACTCCTCCCTGCGGACCTCTTCCTCCCCGGGCATGATCGTCGGCGGCGGCGGGGGCAGCGGCTTGTACGGCAAGGGGCAGTCGTAGAAATCCGGACGGCACGGCCGGAACCCGTTCCCGAGCTCCCAGAACGACACCGGGGTGATCTTGTAGATCTTCACGCTTTTCAGATTTTCGAGGGCAACCGTGGGGGATTCGCTTGGATGGGTGACCTTGCCGTCGACGACGAACCAGTACCCGTCCTCCGCCCCGGTCTGGGTGAAGGTGATCTTCTCGCCGTTGTCCTCGTAGTAGAGGCTCTCGTCGAGGAATCCCGCGCCGAATCCGCCGGCGATGGCGATCCCGGCGAGCAGCGAGCCGCCACAACCGAGCACGAAGAGCAGAACGACGGCAAAAGAGCGCTTGGACATGGACATTCCTCCTCAGGGGGGCTCGGATGAGGGCCGGTCCGAGCCGAATAGAACGAAAGCGGCCCATGAGTTAGGCGACGCACCCCGGCCAATCGCTACACGCTGCGTGCGCGCCAGCGCGGAGGCGGGATCGGCGGCCCCTCCCTCGGCATAGAAACGGACCACGAGCTCCCGGGCTTTTTCGTCCTCGACCGACCAGAGGGACGCGAGCACGGAGCGGCTCCCCGCCGCGAGAAAGGCGGCTCCCAGCGAGCCCCACATCGGGCGGCCCGGCCGCGTTCCCGAGGCGCAGCTCGCCAGCACCGCGAGCGGAGGGCCGATGCGGCCGGCGACGATCTCGACCGCCGGAACCCGGCGGTCGGCGAGCCCGAGCCAGGGGCCGCGGGGCCCGAGACCCGTGTGGGTGGCGAGGTGCAGGACCCGCGCCGCGGACGCCTCCCGCAGCCGGCCGGCCGTGGCCGCGCCGCCCGTGTGCACCACGCCGCCCAGCGCCCGGCCCACCTCCCGGGCCTCGGCGGACGCGGCCGGCAGATCGCCCTGTGCGTCCGCCAGCACCACCGCGGGACCGGCCGGGCCGGCAGACCGGGATTCGAGAGCGGCGAGCGCGGAGAGGCTGGGGACGTGGACGACCGGGTGGTCCATCACCAGGTACCGGCCGGCGTGGCGCAGGGCGGCGAAGGGCAGGTTTCCCAGCGGGCCGTCGGCCACGACGTGGACGGTCCGCCCCGTCCGCGGCAGCGACCCCGGCGGCAGGAGCGCCGCGCCCAGGCGGCCGGCGGTCCCGGCGTCCTCGGGATGGGCGAGGAAGCTATCACCCAGGCGCCGCACCTCGGCCGGCGAGGCCGAAAGCTCCTCGAGCCGCACCCGGCCTCCGGCGATCACGGCGAGCCACAGGGCGTCCCCGGCCTCGAAATAGACCAGGCCGTGGCGGTCGCCGAAGGCGCGCAGGACCTCGCCGACCGGCCGCAGGGACGCCACCGGCGACTCGCTCATCGCCGGCAGCAGGGAGTCGAGCAGCTCCATCCGCGCGGTGGCCCGGGCGGGAGACCAGCCGGTCTCCGGCGGGTTGGCCGGGGAGAGGAAGGCGTCCAGAAGCGTCCTCGCCTGCGCCCTCTCGGCCGTCGCGAGCGCCTCTTCACTCCGTCCCGCCGACGCCTGCAGGCGGAAGAGGGCCTCGAAAGGCTGGCGCTTGCGGTCCAGCAGCCACGATTTGAGCTCGTCGAAGGCGAGCGAGCGGCGCATCTCCTCGACGACCGCGATCGACCGCAGGTAGGCGCGCTCGGCTTGCGCCCGGCGGCCGCGGGCCTCCTCGGCCTCGCCTCGCACGAGCTCCAGGTCCCAGGCCCAGTCGGCGGGCGGATCCTGGTCCAGGGCCGCGTCCACGCTCTTCAAAGCCGTCTCGGCGCGCCCGTGGGCGAGGTCCACCCGGGCCCGGTAGTACAGCAGGGAGATCCCGGGCGGCTTCCCGGGCTCGGCGTGCTTCCACGCCTCCTCGAGGTGGTAGGCCGCCTTTTCGAGGTCGCCCTCGTCGAGATGGAGGTTGGTCAGGTTCAGGTGGATCGAACGGAAGATCTGCGGGTCCCCGAGGTCTGCCCCCAGCTCCAGCGCCTGCTCCAGGTCGCGCCGGGCGAGCGCCCGCCGGCCCTCGTCGGCCAGGAGGCCACCCCGGTTGGCCAGGAAGCGCACCCGGCGCTCGGACCCGGCGGCGGACGGATCCTCCGCGCCCGCCGCCTCCAGGGCGCGGCGCGCCCCTTCGAGATCGCCGACCGCGTAGAGGGCCGTGTAGAGCGCCGTCGCCGCCGCGGCCTCGAGACCCGGATCACGGGCCTTCTTCGCCTCTTCCAGGGACTCGCCCGCGTAGAGGAACGCCTCGCGGTACCGCGATCCCTGCCAGGCCAGAAGCGACAGCCGGTAGAGGAGGTCCGCCACCCGTTGCGGGTTGCCCTCCGCGCGGTAGAGCGCCACGTCGCGGCGGTACTCCTCCTCCGCCCGGGTGTTCTCGCCCCGCTGCTCGTGGACGGCGGCGGCCAGGGTCCGGACGCCGGGACGCACCTTGCCGTCCTTCGCCAGCCGGTCCACCCAGGCGAGCACCTCGTCCGGGTGCCCCAGAGAATAGTGGGCGACGACCACCGCGGCTCCGGCGCGCGGGTTCCCCGTCGCCGCATAGGCCTTCGCGCACGTCTCCGCGGCCGCCTCGTGGCGGCCTTCCCGGGACAAGTCCAGGCAGCCCTGGACAGCGTCCTGCCGGCACCCGGCCAGCAACGCGGCAAGCCCAAGAAACTGGGCGATATGCTTTATGTGCACTGGTTTTCAGGATATCACCCGGGCTCCCTCGGCGCGGCCGCACGGAAGCCCTCGGACCGGTCGTCAACCCATGCACACTTGCTGGAAATGGAATATACTGTCGAATGCTTTCATCCGCCGGGCGCGCGGTGCGAGCCCGATCTGCCGCGACGCTGGACCCGCGAGGAGACAACGGCATGCGTTCCGAGAAGCTGACAGTCCTGGTCATCGGTCTCTTGTTCATGCAGACCCTCCTCCTGGGGATTCTCCTCTGGCGGATCAACGGCCTTGAGCGCCTGGTCCTGTCGGCCGCTTCCGGAGGGTCTCTCGGAGCGCCGGAGGCGGAAGAGGTGGTCGACGTCGACCCGGGCAACGGCCCCACGCAGGGCGCCGCCGCAGCGCCGGTCACCATCGTCGAGTTCTCGTGCTTCACCTGTCCGGCCTGCGCCGATCTCCAGCCCGGCCTCAAGGAGACCCTCTCCCGCCATCCCGGCAAGATCCGCCTCGCCTTCCGCTACTTCCCCCTGAGGCTCGAGGGCAAGCCCATCCTGCTGGCCAAGGCGGCGGAGTGCGCCCGCACGCAGGGGAAGTTCTGGGAGGCCCACGACCTGCTGTTCAGCAAGGGGCTCGACATCGAGGGCGAAAAGGCTCTCGTCGAAGCCATGGCGCCCCTCGGGCTGGATCCCGCGGGCCTCTCTCAGTGTCTTGCGTCCAAGGAGACCGAGGCCCGCGTGCGGGCGGACTTCGAGGCCGGGAGGGAGTACGGCGTCAACAGCACTCCGACCCTCTTCGTCAACGGCAGGCGGATTCAGGGTGCGGACCTGAGGATCCTCGAGCAGGTTGTGGAGTCGAGCCTCGAAAAAGGGGTGGTCTAGGCAATCCCTCGGGCGGCTCTGCGCCCGATTTGTCGACCGAAGGAGGTTAGTCCCGATGCGTCTCAAGAGCTCAAGACTCACGTCCATTGCCCTGGCGATCCTCTTCGCCTTCTCCACGGTCCTCGTGGGGCTGGCGGCGGCGCCGACCGCGTCGGCCGCGTCGTGTACCGCGCCGTCCCAGAAGACGACGTACGGATGCTGCAGTTGCAACATCCGGAAAGCCATCTACTGGCACTGCAGCTCCAGCGGCACCTGGGTACAGTCCGGCAGCGCCTGCCTGTACGGCCAGTGCTGCGCCTATCCCTGCTGCGTCTAGGCCCCACCCTTCCGCGATGCCGGCTCCCTCGGCGAGAGGGGGCCGGCCTTGGGTTGCACGCCTCGGCGCGCCTAGCCGCCGGTTTCCTCCTAGGATAATATTACCCCCGCAATGTGGAATTTCGAGTGGGACAGGACGAAGGCAACGTCCAACCTCCGAAAACATCAGGTCACCTTCGAGGAAGGGATAACCGTGTTCTTGGATGACCTGTCGGTGACTCTCCACGACACCTTGCATTCATCGGAGGAGGATCGGTATACGGACATCGGGCGTTCCTCTCAGGGACGGATTCTGGTGGTCGCGTATACTGAGCAAGGCTCAACGATCCGCCTCATCAGTTGCCGACAGGCAACTCGGGCGGAGCGGAGGATCTATGAAGAAGGTTAAGACGGAAGGACAGCAGGACATGGCAGATGACATGCTGCCCGAGTACGACTTCCGAGGCGGAGTCCGGGGCAAGCACGCCCAAGCCCTGCGGCAAGGATATACGGTACGAATTCATGAGGAGGATGGGACGACCACCATTCAGCACTTTCCTCCAAAAGGAGGTGCGGTTGTCCTGGATCCTGATGTTCGAGAGTACTTCCCGGACTCCGAAGCGGTGAACAAGGCACTTCGAATGTTGATTCAATTGATTCCGAGAAGACGCCGGACCCGTTCAGGAAAGAGCTGATGGCGCTTTCCCGGGAACGATTTCCCACGCAGTCACCCCGATGGCCTTGTCTTCGAAATCCTACGACTCCCTCGTGATCGGCGGCGGGCCCGCCGGGGCGACCGCGGCGCTGGTGATGGCGCGGGCCGGTCTGTCGGTCCTGGTCCTCGAGCGGGAGGAGTTCCCCCGCTTCCATATCGGTGAATCGCTCCTCCCCGGAAACATGCCCCTCCTGCGCGAGCTCGGGCTCGAAGCCGCCTTCGCGAAGGTCCCCAGGGTCGAGAAGCGGGGGGCGGAGTTCATCCTGGGCGACGGCCAGCACAGGGCCCATTTCAGGTTCGACCAGGGGCTCATCCCCGGCGACACCGTGACCTGGAACGTGGAGAGGGCGCCGTTCGACCGCATGCTCCTGGACGCCGCCCGGGCGGCCGGAGCGGAGGTGGTGGAAGGGAGGGCGGTGCGGAGCTTCGCGGAGCTTGCGGACGGCGCCGTCCGGGTCGTGGCCGACGGCGGGGAGGAGATCTGCGCCCGCTGGCTCGTAGACGCCTCCGGCCAGGCCACGATGGCCGGCAGGCACCTGGGCACCCGGCGCGTCCTGCCGCACCTGCGGAAGGCCGCCTGGTTCGGCCACTTCGAAAGCGTCCGGCGGCGCCCCGGGGTCGAGGGGGGCTTCCCCGTCATCGTGATGTGCGAAGAGGGGTGGTTCTGGCTGATCCCCATCGACGAGCGGCGGACCAGCGTCGGGCTCGTGATGGACGCCGACGCGGCCCGCCGGGTGGGCGTCCCCCCGGACCGGATGCTCGCCTGGGCGATCTCCCGATGCCCCCATGTGCGGGAGCGCACACAGGACGCCGTGTTCCCGGAGACCACGCACGTGGCCGCCGATTTCACCTACCGGTGCTCCCCCTACGCCGGACCGGGGTATTTTCTCGCCGGCGACGCCGCCACGTTCATCGACCCGATCTTTTCGACCGGCGTCTGCCTGGGGATGATGAGCGGCGCCCGGGCCGGAGAGGGGATCGCGGCCATCCTCCGGCAGGGGGCCGACCCCGCCCGCGTCCGCCGCGACTACATCCGCTACGTCGAGGAGGGCTCCGCGCCCTTCTTCCGCCTCGTCGAGGGCTACTACGACCACGCCTTCCGCGAGCTGTTCCTGGAGGGACAGGGACCATTCCAGGTCCACCGGGCGGTGCTCGCGGTGCTCGCGGGAAACGTCTTCCCCAGGCCGTCCTTCGCGCTGCGCTGGCGGCTCCGGTACTTCCATTTCCTCGTCCGCTGGCACCGGCGCTTCCCCCTGACGCCCCGGAAAGAGCCCTTCTCCCTTCTCGCCGGCCCCACGGAGGCGGCCGGGCTGGAAGGCGAGTCCGAGCCGGTCGCCACCCCCTCCTGAAAGGGTGTCAGGCTAGAAAACAAGGACCCAAAGGACTGCAAGGACTGCAAGGACTGCAAGGACAACAGCTTTGATGTCCTTCAAGGCAGATTTGCTGGGAGCGCCGGCATCTTGCCGGCCGTCTAATCAAAAACGAAGTAAGAAGCCGGCAGGATGCCGGCGCTCCCAGCGGACCCTCCAAACCTACCTTGACAGACCACTAGCCCGATCTCCTGGTCGACGAGCCGCCTCAAGGCCGAGCGGGTGCAGGAGGAGCTGAAAACGCTGCCGGGCTGGCAGCTCACGGCGGATGAGAAGGCGGTCGACCGGGTGCGGGAGAGCCTGGAGCTCACCCCCGACGTGGAGCGCCACCGCACGGCCCTGGATCAGCATCTTACCGAGATGAAGAAGGTCCGCGACCAGCAGAACCTCCACATTGCGAACAAGCAGGCGGCGAGCCAGCAGCTCGCCCGGATGCTGACGGATGGCCGCGAGCTGGCGACCCGCCTGCGGCGCGTGGCGGGGGCGAACCTCGGTCTGAAGAACGAGAAGCTCGTTCAGTTCGGGATCGCACCGATCCGGAAGCGGAGCCGCAAGCCGGTGGTCCTCCCGCCGCCCCAGGAGGGCGAGGGCGCCGGGTCCGGGCCTCCGAAGCCGGCGGCTTAGGTGGGCTGTGCGGGGGCGCGCCGAGGGGCGCGCCCCCTTTTTTCCAGCCGTTCCTGAAGCTCCGAGACCGCCCGGCGAGCTGCTATCATGGCCTCCCGCTCCAGCTTCAGGAAAGAATCGAGGAGAGAATGGATCCGGAGAGGATGGCAGTCCTTCAACAGATGCAGGAACAGATCCGCAAGGTCTTTGAAAAGGTTTCGGAGGAAGAGCGGCAGGAGATGCTGCGCGATGCCGAAGCGATGTTTCGGCAGGTCTTGCGGTACGACGGACCGATGGACCCGGAATTCCTGGATGACTCGGGGAGATACCGGTGGGACCTGGCGCAGAAAAGGACCCAGCGGTTTTTTGCGGAAGAGGTTCGCTGCTTTTATCAGAAGTGGAGCGAGCGGTTAGGCCTGGACGTGCCGAATTGAATCTTCCAAGGGCCACCCCCTCATGAGCGAAATCGAGATCCCGGAGGGGAGCCCGTTCTTTTCCGGGCACTTCCCCGGCAGCCCCATCCTCCCCGGCATCGTGCACCTCGCCCTGGCGTTCCCCGGCGCTGCCCTCTCCGAGGTCCGGTCGCTCAAGCTCCGCCGTCCCGTGGGACCGGGCGACCGTCTGGACGTCGTCGCGGCCGTCCCCGGCCCGGATGGCGTCGCGCGGTTCGAAATCCGTCGTGGGGAGGAGACGGTGAGCCAGGGCGTCGTCCGGCTCGGTGGCTCGAACGGCGAGCCGGACCCCGGCGTGGAGGCGCCCCCGGCCTCCGCCGTCCCTCCTCCGGAGACCCTGATCCCCCACTCCGCTCCGGCCCTTCTCGTGCGGAGCGTGTCCGAGACCTCTCCGCAGGGCATCGTCTGCCTCGCCGCGATTCCGGAGGACCACCCCCTGGCGGAGGACGGCCGGGTCCCCTGCTTCCTGGGCCTCGAAGCGGCGGCCCAGGCGGCGGCGGTGCTGGAGGCCCTGGAACGGAGCGCGGACGAGGCCGGCCCCCGAATGGGCTACCTCGTGGGAATCCGCGATGCCCGCCTCCGCGCGCCACACCTCTCCACAGGCCGGACCTTCCGCGTCACCGCCCGGCTCCACGGCAGCGCTCCCCCGCTCTCGATGTATCAGGTGACTCTGGAAGGCGCCTCCGGCGAGCTCCTCGCCGGCACGATCAGCACCTACATCGCGGCCGGATGACCCGGGCCCCTACTCGTGGCGGATCACGGCCATGGGATCGACCCGGGTGGCCGAGTAGGCGGGCAGCGAGCTCGCGGCGAGCCCCACCAGGGCGAGGAGAAGGGCGACGGCCAGGAAGACGAGCGGATCGGTGGGGGTGACGCCGAAAAGGAGGCTCGCGAAGACGCTGGTCGTCCAGACGGCGGCCCCGAGGCCCAGGATGAGCCCGAGCAGGGTGAGGGCGATCCCCCGGCGGAGCACGAGGGAGACGATCTCGGAGGCGCGGGCGCCGAGCGCCATGCGGATGCCCAGCTCGCGGGCGCGGCGGCTGACCGAGTAGGCCAGGGTGCCGTAGAGGCCGATCGAGGTGACGAGGATCGCGATCAGGCTGAAGCTCCCGAACAGGGCCGACAGCAGCCGCGGCTGCGCCAGAGCCTTCCGGATCTGCTCCTCGTAGAGGCTCACCTCGAAAAGGGGGATCGACGGATCCAGCTTGGCGACCAGGGCGCGGATCGGGTCGACGAAGGCCAGGGGATCGCCCGTGGTCCGGACGTGGAGCATCAGGTTGGGCTCGTACCGCTGGGCGAGCGGCATGTAGAGGAACGGCTGGGGATCGCTGTCCAGCCGGGAGAGCCGGACATCCCCGGCTACGCCGATGATCTCGTACCCTTCCTCGCCCACGCGGATCCGCTCGCCGAGCGGAGACCTCCCCTCCGGCCAGAGATGGACCGCGGCCTCGTTCAGGATCATGACCCGGGGAGAGCCCTCGCGGTCCCGGGAGGAGAAGTCCCGCCCCTCGCGGAGAGGGATCCCCAGCGTCTCGAAATAACCCGGGCTCACCACGTTGAGCTCGATGAAGTGGGGCTTGTCCGGCTCGCCCATGCCCACGGGCACGGCGACGACGGCGAGCCGTCCGAGAGGATCGTCCTGGCTCTGGTGTAAGGGGACGGAGAGGGCCAGGGAGGCGTGCCGCACGCCGTGCAGGGCCCGCACCTGTTCCAGGAGCTGTTCGTCAAAGGCACGCCCCGCGGGTGCGGAGTAGCGGCTGCGGTCCAGGTCGAGCCGGAGGTTCAGCACCTGCTCGCTGTCAAAGCCGGGGTCGACCGACTGGAGGTTCCTGAGGGTGCGGACGAAGAGGCCCGTCGTGATGAGGAGCACGAGGGAGACCGTGACCTGCCCGACGACGAAGATCTCCTGGAGCCGGATGCGGCTCCGGTCCGCGCTGCCGCCGCTCCCCCGCCGCAGCATGGGCTCGACGTCGGGCCGCGAGGCCCACAGGGCGGGAGCCATGCCGAAAAGCAGCCCCGCCGCGATGGAGATCCCGACGGTGAAGGCGAGCACCCGGCCGTCCACGGAGAGGTCGGAAATCGGGGGGAGGAACTGGCCGAGCGAGACCCCCTGGAGCGCCTCGGTCGCGAAGAGCGCCAGGAGGAATCCGAAGGCGCCGCCGATCAGCGAGAGCGCGACGCTCTCGGTCAGGAGCTGCCGCACGAGGCGCCTGCGGGTCCCCCCCAGGGCCAGCCGGACCCCGATCTCCTCCTGCCGCGCCGCCGCCTTGACCAGCAGCAGGGCTCCCAGATTGGCGCACACCACCAGCATCAGGAGAGCCACCACGCCGGAGAGGAGCGCGAGGGGGCTCCACAAATCCGGGCGCGACCCGGGGGGGACCCCGATTCCCGGATGGACCTCCAGGGCCGGCACGGAGCGCGGCCCCCGGCCGTCGGTCTCATCGATGTGACGGGCCAGCGTGTCCATCTCCGCCTGGGCGCTCTCCAGGTCCACGCCGGGGGCCAGGCGCCCGACGAACCAGAGAAGCCAGGCGTGATCCCGGTCATACAGATCGGACTCCGGCATGGAAGGGATCACCAGGGGGGCCGCGTCGACCAGCACCCAGAGGTCCGCGTCGCCGCCCCGCAGAGGGCCGTGGAACCCCTTGGGCGTCACGCCGACGATCGTGAACGGCGTGCCGCCCAGGGTGACCGGCGCGCGGAGCACGTCGGAGCGCCCCCCGAAGAGGCGTTGCCAGAGGCCGTGGCTGACGATCAGCTCGGGCTGGGGCTCGCGGCGTGCCTCGCCCGGGGCGAACAGGCGTCCCAGAGCGCTGTCGACCCCGAGCGTCGTGAAGTAGTTGTCCGTGACCACCTGACCGCTCACCCGGACAGGCTCCCCTCCCGCCACCAGGTTCACCGGCACCGAGCGGTAGGCGGCGAGGCCGGAAAAGGCGTGGACGCTCTCCCGGTACCGCTCGAAGTCCGGATAGGACAACGACTTGGAGAAGGCGCCCCCGGTCATGCCCCGGAACGGGACCGGCTTCGAGACCAGCGAGACCAGGCGGTCCGGGGCGGCCACGCCGGGCACCGGCCGCAGCAACAGGGCGTTGACGACGCTGAAGACCGTGACGTTGGCCCCGATCCCGAGCGACAGGCAGAGCACCGCGACGGCGGTGAAGCCGATGTTGTTGTTGAGCCTGCGCAGCCCGTACCGGACGTCTGAAGGGACGCTCATTCTCGCTCCGACTTCAACCTGCCGGAAAAAAACTTCTCTCCCACGATTCCAAGTATATTAGCATCTCTTCACTGCCGGCGGAGAGCACACATCTTCCGACCCTGCGGGAGCGGACCGTGCGGACCCGGGATCCGGTTCAATCGGCGAGGACGGGCTTGACCCGCAGGTTCAGGCGGACGTCCCGTACCTCGAGCTCGCGGCCCGAGTCGAAGAGGAGGCGGTCCGAGAGGCTCAAGGCACCGTTCCTGTCCAGGTCGCTCCAGGACCGGGACACGTGGATCCGCCCTTCCTCGGGATAGACCTCCAGCCACTGCTGGCCGGCGAGGGCCGCCGAAGCCGGATCGCCCAGGGCCTGCAGGACGACTCCGGATTCCAGGTAGTAGCCCGGGCCCAGCCAGGTGACGACATAGGTCTTGTCGTCGAGCTTGACGAGCCCTCCCACTCCCAGATAGGTGATGGTCTGAAAGTGGAACGTCTCGCACGTGGACAGCCGGTGGACAGCGTCGCAACTCTTCAGGACGTCGATGTCGTTCTCGGGCTCCAGGATCATCTCCTGGGCCCGAAGAGGGCCGGCCAGCAGCGCTATGGCACAGGCCAGGGCGAGAAGGGCGGGAGAGCGGTGGCGCATGTGGGGTGCTCCTTTCCAATCGGGAACGGACAGCGGCGGGACGGCGGTCACCTCCCCGTACCCTCCCTGTTCATCCGCCGTGATTCGCGAAGATTACGAGAACAATGATAACGCGTTTTCTGCCATGATTAGGCGGATGACAATAATTTAACTTTACCGGCAATACTCACTTTGAAATCCCTGCTCTTCGCTCTCTTTCTTGCCACGGCCGCCCCGCTCGCCGGGCAGTCCCCTCTCGCGTGGCCGTTGCCAAAGCCTCCTACGCCGGAGCCGGTCTTCCCCGAGATCCTGGTGAGCCCGGCCTGGCTGAAGGCGGCCCTCCCCGGGGGCGGGGTCGTGCCGCTCGACGTCCGCCCTAAAGAGGCGTACGCGGCGGGGCATCTCCCCGGGGCCGCTCCGGCCTGGCGGGCGGAGGAGGAGGGGGACTTCGGAGTCGGCCGCGTGCGCTCGCTGCTCGCGGCCCGGGGGATCTCGGGGGCGGAGACGGTCGTCCTCTACGGAGGGGCGGACGACGCCGAGGCGATCGGCCGCCTCTTCTGGCTCCTCGAATGGGCCGGGTGCGCCGGGGTGAAGGTGCTGGACGGCGGCGTCCCGGCCTGGACCGCCGCGGGAGGGGCGCTCGCGGCCGGACCTCCGCCTCCCGCGGCCGGCGCGTTCACCGGCAAGGCCCGGGAGGAGGCCGCGGTCTCGGTGGACGAGGTCTTCCAGAGCTTCGACCGGGCCGGGGTCGAGCTGCTCGACCTGCGGGACGCCCGAGGGTGGGAACGCTGGCAGACCCCGCCCGGCTTCGCCGCCGGCCACATCCCGCACGCCCTCCCCTTCGACGTCCGCTGGCTCTTCCCCGCGGACGGGAGCTGGCCGGACCCCGGGGCGGCCCGCCGCAAAATCGGCGAGACCGGCCCCCGGCCCGGAGATCCCGTGGGCCCGGATTCGTCCTTCATCCTCTATGGAGACGACGCGAAAGACCCGCGGCCCGGCCTCGGCTACCTGCTCTTCCGGAGGGCGGGGGTGGACGTCCGGGTCTTCCCCGGCGGCTTCCCGGCGTGGGCCGCGGAGCCGGCCCGTCCGATCGTGCGGGTGGTCACGGCGGCGGAGCTTCGCGCACTCCTCGATCGCGAGGCCTCCCGCCCGATCCTGCTCGACCTCCGGGGCGCGCGGGACTTCGAGCTCGATCATCTCCCCGGAGCCCGGAGCCTCCCCTACCACCGGTTCGAAAAAGACTTCGAAAAGACCGTGGCCGAGGGCTGGCCCGGCGTGGACCGGGCAACGGTCCCCCTCGTCCTCTACTGCTACGGGAACGACTGCGTGCGCAGCCGCGAGGGGGGAACCCGGGCCGCCCGGCTGGGGTTCCGGAACATCCTCTGGTTCCGCGGCGGGATCACGGAGTGGCGTGCGGCCGGCTATCCACTGCCGGAGCCGCCACGGTAGTGACCCGGGGGGCTTCCTCACCCTTCCACAGCCGGCGGAAGCAGAACCACTGGTGGGGCTCCCGCCGGATCGCCCCTTCGAGCTCGTCCACGAAGCGTTGCAGGGCCTCCTCCATGTCCCGCTGCCGGGAGGCGGTCTGGGCCACCTGGATCGGCGGCCGGACGAGGCAGCGGTAGGAGAGGCGCCCGGTGCGGACGACGAAGACGGGGACGATGGGGGCCCCGGCCGCCCGGGCCAGGGCGGCGGGGCCGATCGGCATCGGATAGGGCCGGCCGAAGAGCTTCATCTCCGTCGTCCGGCCGCCGGAACGGGGGCGGTCCCCCTGGAGGGCCACGATCTCGCCCTGGCGCAAGGCGTCGAGCAGGACCATGCCGAGCTGCGGGTCCTCGGCGAAGTGGGTGGTGTAGTAGTCGCCGCCGCCCCGGCGGATCAGGTCCGCGAAGAAACGCTGCGCGCGGGGATCGGTCTCCGCCTCGCGGACGACGTGGACCTGCCTCATCTCCCGCGACGCGGGGAGCATGGAGCCCACCTCCCAGGCGCCCATGTGCGCGGTCACCAGAATGACCCCCTGGCCCGCGGCGGTCACCTCCCGCCAGGTCTCGGGTCCATCGATCTCGATCTTGAACGTCCGCTCCGTGCTCAGGCGCTCGTAGCGCTCCGAGAGGCACCAGGAGAACAGCCGGAGGGTGCGAAACGCGCGGAGCTGCCGCTCCCACCAGCCGCAGGGTCCGAGGACGGCTTCGAGGTTCGCTCCGATCGCCCGGCGGATGTTCACGAGGGTGATCGAGAAGAAGGTGACGAACAGGGGCATGAGGAGGTTCATGCCCCAATTGGGCAGGATCCTCACCCCCCAACGATGGAAGCGGAACCAGAAGACGCCCGTGAAGTAGAGCGGACCGAGGAAGCGGCGGATCCAACCGGCTTCGGGCGCGTGGGGAGGGGGCTCCGGGTGCGTGGCTGCGACGCTCATCAAACCAAGCTCCTACAGGTTGCTTCTTCTCCGGCGGCGGGCCAGGGATTCGATCGCCGGCAGGACGACGAACGTCGCCAGCAGGCAGGCGGTGACGCCCAGGGCGACCAGGGTCCCCGCGCTCTGAATCCCCGGCACGCGGGACGATCCGAGGCTGCCGAAACCGACACCCGTCGTCAACGTGATCAGAACCATCGCCAGGCCAGAGTCTTTGATTGTACCGCGAATTCCCTCTTCCGGCCGCATCCGGCCGCCGTGGACCGCGTGGACCCCCAGGTCGATGCCCGTGCCGAAGAGGACCGGCAGGGTCGAGATGGCGAGGATGTCGATCCTCCCGCCGAAGGCTCCCCAGAGCCCGAAGGTCCACAGACACCCCAGGGCGAGCGGGAGCCCGGAGAGGAAGGAGTCGCCGATCCGCCCGCGCACGGAGACGAGGACGACCCCGGCGACGAGGACGAAGGCCACGGCGCTCGACCGGGCGAGGTCCCCGAGGGCCAGGCCCCGCAGCTCGGCCCCCACTCGCGGGATCGACGCCAGCGCCACGCCGGGAGCGGCCTTTTCGAGCTCCCGGGCCAGTTCCTCGGGAGACGGCGGGGCGGGACCGCCGGCTTCCTCCAGGGGGCTCCGCACGTGGACGGCGACCGCCGCCCCTTCGGGCCCCTGGCGCACCAGCTCGGACATCCAGCGCGGCCACGAGCCGGGCGGCGGCGGGCTCGGATCCTCTCCCCGGCCCATCGCCCGCAGGGCCGCGAGCGCGGGCTCGAACGGGGCGAGCTTGAAACCGGCCGCCTGAAGCTCCCGGGCGAGGTCGTCCGCCGCCCTTTCGAGAGGAAGAGCCCGAAGCTCCGCCAGGCGGGAGGCGAGCCGGTCTCCCTGGACGAGCCAGTCGGACGGCGAGGAGATCTCGGCCCCGGGGCCCAGCTCCCGGGCGAGGACCGCGCGGACCGCCGCGGCGTCGTCCAGCGCCTCGCCCAGGGTGCGGGCGCGCGCCACCGCGGTCGAGGTGTCGAGGCCCAGGGAGAAGGTCTCGACGAGCCGCCGCTCGGCTTCGAGCGACGG
>DATHUD010000901.1:0-4314 GCA_035462575.1 Thermoanaerobaculia bacterium
CGCTCTACGGCGCGCCCTCTCTCCGCGGCAATCTCTTCTGGCTGAGCCGCGGGGGGATCGTCCTCGTCTCGCTGCTCGCGACCCTCGCGGCCTGGGTGGTGATGGTGACGCTGGAGATCCTCGTGGCCTACGCGCCGCTCCGGTTCGGGGTGGAGGCGCTCGAGCCGCCTTCCTGGCTCCTGCGGTTCCGCGTGCCGCTCTTTGCGCTCCTGGCGCTCCCCCTGATCGGCACGGCGGTGGCGCAGTCCCCGGCCTCTTTCGTGTGGAATCTCGGGGCCGCGGTGGCGGGCCTGGGTATCGCGGCGCTCCTGTTTCTCCTGGCGTTCCTCGCGTACCGGAGACTGGGTGGGCTTCTCCCGCTGGCCGTGCCGGTTCCGCCGCCGGCCGAGCCCGCGGAGAGCCGGGGGTATGTGGATCCCCGGCGTGGAAAGATCGGCTCCGGCCACGTCCTGGGGGTCGTCTTCTTCCTGATCACGACGCTCCTCTACGTCCTCGGGTACCTGTTCCTCCGGCCGGACCGCACGACGATGCCGCCCCTCGGATACCTGATGCTCCTCCTGGTCCTCCTGAGCTGGGCTCTGCCGGGGATCTCCTTCGCGCTCGACCGCTACCGCGTCCCCGTCCTCCTCGTGCTGGTGGCCGTCTCGTTCCTGTCGAGCCAGGTGTGGAACACGGACCACTATTACCGGATCGTCCGGGAGGCGGCCCCTCCGGCCCCGCTGCCGGGCCAGGCGTTCGGCGCGGCGGAGCGGAGGAGTGCCGAGAATGGGCCCATCGTGGTCGTCGCGGCCTCCGGCGGCGGCATCACCGCCTCGCTGTGGACGGCCCGCGTGCTGACCGCGTTGCAGGAGGAGGTGGGGACGGATTTCACCCGCTCGGTCCGCCTCATCAGCTCCGTTTCGGGAGGGAGCGTGGGGACGATGTACTTCCTCGACCGTTTTACCCCGAGCGGCCATCCGGCGCCCGGGGACCTCCGGAAGATCGTCGAGGCCGCGGGCGCCCCCAGCCTGGAGGCGACCGCCTGGGGCGTGACCTATCCGGATCTTTTCCGCGTCTTCCTGGGATTCCTCCCGCGCGACAAGACGCTCGACCGGGGATGGGCCCTGGAGCAGTCCTGGAAGAGGCACCTCGCGAAGCCCGACCGGATGCTCTCCGATTGGCGGACCGGCGTGCGGCAGGGATGGCTCCCCGCCGCCGTGTTGAACTCCACGGTGGTCGAGACCGGGGAGCAGTTCCTCCTGACCTCCCTCGACCTCCCGCAGAGCTGGAAGGCGCGGCGCTTCTACGACGCCTACCCTGGCTACGACGTCCCGGTGGTGACGGCGGCGCGCCTCTCCGCCACGTTCCCGTGGGTGAGCCCGATCACTCAGGCCCTCCAGGAGGACGGAGACCTCCCCCCGGGGCCGCTCCACCTGGCCGACGGCGGCTACTACGACAACTTCGGCGTGGTCACCGCGGTCAACTGGCTGCGCTCCCTCGTGCCCGGCCATCTGGACGAGCTCCGGCGGCGCGGCGTCCTCCTCGTCGTCATCCGCGCCTTTCCGGAGAAGGAGGAACCCACGCCCTCCGCCTCCCGGGAGACCGCGGGCTGGCTCTACACGACGGTCGGGCCGATCCTCACCATGTCGAACGTCCGCAATTCCACCCAGGCGTTCCGCAACAGCGTGGAGGTGGAGATGCTGGGCGACGCGTGGCAGCGCGCCTACAGGGTGAAGCTCACCCCTGTCCTCTTCGAGCTGCGGGAGAAGGCTCCGCTGTCCTGGAAGCTCACCCGGAGCGAAACGGACAAAATCCTCGCTGGCTGGAACGAAGACAAAAACCGCGCTGCGGCCACGCAGGTCAAGACGCTGTTCGAACCCGCCCCTCGCCCTTAGGGGCGCTACCCCGCCTTGGCCGCCGTCAGCACCGCGCGGTCGCGCAGCTTTTCGGCGGCGGGGGAGAGGGGGGCGTGGGTGAGGATCTTGTTGATGCGCTCGACGGCTTTCACGGGATCGCCCACGCTCTGGTAGAGGACGACCTCGCCGTAGAGGTTCTCGGCGAGGACGTTCAGGCGTTCCATGACGGGAACGACGTGCGTCCCCTCGGGGTAGAGGCGGAGGTATTCGGCGCCGTTCACGACGTCGTCGTAGGTCTTGGCCATGGTGGCCAGGCGGTCGGCCGCGATCTTCTTGAGCTCGGGGTCCCGGTCCTGTGCGGCCATCTCCTGGAGAGCGGCGAGCTCTTTCAGGTTCGGGGCGAGGTTCTTCAAGCCCGCCTGGGCGCGTTTGCCCTCGGGGCTCGCCGGATCGGCCTCCCAGGCTTTCATGTAGCGCGACACGGCCTCGGTCGCGTTGCCGAGACGGCTGTAGGCGTCGCCCAGGGCGAGACCCACCTCGGGGGCCTGGCCCGCCTCGGGGAAGTTGCTCAGGAAAGCGACCAGGAAGGAGGTCTCGTAGACCCCTCCGCCCAGGACCTCGACCGCCTTGGGGTAGAGCTCCTTGCGCTTGGCTTCGAGGTCGCCCATCTCGGCTTCGAGGGTGGGGAGGAGGTCGCTCTTGGCGTCGAGCTGGCGGACCTCGTCCATCTCCTGTTTGTACATCTTGAGGACCGCGCCGTAGTCGCGGGAGAGGAGGGGCTTCGCGAGCTCCTCGTCGCGCCTCTTGTGCAGCTCTTCGAGGCGCAGGGACTCGGCCGTCTTCCCCTGGGGCCAGGCGGCGAGGGACATCGCCTTCAGGAACTCGGCCTCTTCGGGCGACGGCTTCTGGCGCTCGACGTAGGTGGTGAGGACGGCCTGGGTGCGCAGGCGGTAGTCGTCCGCCGGCTTTCTGGCCATGACCTTCCAGGTTCCCTTCCGGGCTTCGGCGGAGCGGACCCGCTCGTCCGCGAAGGGGTGGGTGCGCCAGTAGCCGTACTCCTTGAGCTGCGGCATGCGGGCGTTCATGAGCTGCCAGACGCGCTGGGCGCCCTCGGGGTCGTAGCCGGCGGAGGCCGCCAGGCGCTGGCCCTCCTTGTCGGCTTCGTCCTCATGCTCGCGGCTGTAGCTCCGGAGCAGCAGCTCGCTGATGATGAGGCTCGCCGCCGCCGCGCCCTGGATCATGTCCCCCCCGGAGTCGCCGCGCCCGTACCGCGGGTCGTAGGGGGCTTCCGTCCCCCGCCGGTTGCTGTTGTTGGCCTCGCCGATCATCACGCCCGCGAGCAGGAGGTTCCCGATCACGCTCATCAGCGTGGCCTTCCTCTGCATGCGCAGGTAGTGCTCCAGGGTGACGTGGGCGATCTCGTGGCCGATCACGCAGGCCAGCATGTCGTCGTCCAGCCCCAGGTCGAGCATGCCGGTGGTGATGAAGATCTGGCCGCCGGGGAGGGCGAAGGCGTTGGGCACCGGCATCTCGACGACGCCGAAGGTGAAGGGGAACTTGCCGAACTCGCTCTCCTGGGCGAGCTCGTAGCCGAGGCGGTTGACCCGCGCGAGCTTCTCCGGATCGTCAGGCGTGCCGTACTGGTGGGCCGCCTCGACCGCCACCTTGAGGCTCTTGGCGAAGAGGTCCTGGTTGGCGATCGCCTGGGCGGCTGCCGGACCGGGCGCCGCGAGGAGGGAGAGGATCAGGGCGGAGGCGAGGATGCGTCGATAGGTCATGGCCGTCCCCTGGGGATGATCGAACATTACCGCAACGGCGGGATTCCCTCTGTGACAACACGCGGCGGGGCCGGAAAAACTCCCGGCTCCTCCACCGGGGCCTGCGGCCGGACCGGAATGGGGCTCGGGGCCGGCTGCAGGATGCCGCCCGAGACGATCATGCGGAGCCCCTCCTCGACGGACATCGGGCAGTCGATGATCTCGTCGGGGGGGACCATCAGCAGGAAGCCGCTCGTCGGGTTCGGGGCTGTGGGGACGAAGACCGGCAACAGCTCGGTCAGTTGGGGATCGCCGGTGAACCAGCGGGCCGGGGTGTTGGTCACGAAGCCGAGGCCGTAGAGGCCCCGCCGGGGGTATTCGACGAGCACGACCCGCTTGAAGACGTCCGCCTGGTCCCGCGAGACCGCCTCGAGAACCCCCTTGGTGGCGCCGTAGATCGTCTTGGCGATCGGGATGCGGCGGATGAAGCCCTCGAAAAGCAAAATGATCCGCCGGCCGAGCACCAGGGTCGACAGCCAGCCGAGGAAGAAGACGACGAGGAGGGTGAGGAGGAGCCCGATCCCGGGGATGTGCACCCCGCGCTCCCCAATGAACGCCCCGATCGTGCGGTCGATCACCGGGGCGAAGATCCCGTCCATGAAGTTGAAGAGCAGGATCAGGACGTAGACGGTCAGGTAGACCGGAGCCAGGATGAGCAGTCC
>DATHUD010000902.1:0-2855 GCA_035462575.1 Thermoanaerobaculia bacterium
TGCTTCATCGGGGCGATCCCGCGGACCGATTGGCTCCCCCCGGAGATCGAGAAGGACGACAAGGGCTTCATACGGACGGGGACGGCCCTGGCGCAGTCCTCCCAATGGCCCGGTCGACGGCAGCCCTTCCTGCTGGAGACCAGCCGCCCCGGCGTCGTCGCCGCGGGCGACGTCCGGTCCGGCTCGGCCAAGCGCGTCGCCTCGGCCGTCGGTGAGGGGTCGATGGCGGTCCTGTTCGTGCACGAATATCTGAAACAGATGTGACCCAGGGCAGCGGACCCGCTGCGCGGGCCGCTGAACCTCGGCGTGTGGGCACCTTGAAGGAGGACGTGCAACACACGGAGCCTCCGGCGCGACTCGCTCCTGCGCGAGGTGGAGGGCAGCCGCGAGCGCCTCGGCGTCGAGGCCATCGACCTCTACCAGATCCACTGGCCGGTCCCCGAGGAGGAGATCGAGGAGGGCTGGTCGTCGCTCGCCGAGCTGAGGAGCGCGGGGTGGTGCGCCCTGAACAGGTCGATCCGATCGTGGCGGCGGCGAACCTCACGCTGGATCAGCACGACATCGCCACGATCCTTCGGAGGAAGTGATTCTCCGGCGGGAGCTTTCACCTCTCGCCGCGGATGCGCTTCACGAGGAGCTTCCGTTTGGCGGCCGAGAGGGAATCGAGGCTCCGGGCGTCGAGTAAGCGCTTGGCACCGTTCTCGGATCATGGCTCCCAGGCGCAAGGGAGCCATGGTAGATTCCAGGTATGACTCTGGAGGAGGCCAAAGCGATTCTCGCCGCGCTCGTCCGCGAGCACGTCGAGTTCGTGGTCATCGGCTCGATGGCGATGGCAGCCCAAGGTCTCCCCCGCGCGACCCACGACCTGTTCGTCTCGCCGAAGATCGAGAATCTGGAGGCCCTCAAGCGGGCGCTCCGCGGCCTGTTCAACGACCCGAACGTCGATCAGATCGATCCCGGGGAGCTGGCCGGGGACTACCCGGCCGTGGAATATACCCCTCCGCACGGCCACTACTCGATGGACATCCTCACCCGGCTCGGAGAGGCCTTCACGTGGCAGGATCTCGCCGCCAATTGCGACGAGATCGAGCTGGGAGACCTTCGGTCTGGGAGACGAATGATGCCGATCCGCAAGTTTCGCTCGGTGACCGAGATGCCCGGAGTCCGGCCGCTTCGGCCGCTCGATCCGGACAACCTCCGCATCGCGTGTGAGCTGACCGAGCTGAGCTTCGCGCTCCACCCCTGGAAGAACGAGCCCGGCGTCCGCAAATTCCGCTCGCTGGAGGAGGCCAACCGGCATCGCCAGGAGTGGGAGAAGAAACAAGTGCGCAGTCCGCATTGACCGCTTCTCGGAGAACTGCGGCCCGCCTCTACCTCAGGGCCACGGCCTGCGGCGCAAAGAGCGAGACGAGCTCCGATTCGTAGGTCATTGCATCGGTGGCCTGTCCGTCAAGGCTTTCGACCAGGGAGCGCGAGGCCACGCGCAGGAATTGCGAGAGCTGCTCCTGCGTGAAGCCGTGCGCCATCAGGTAGCCGATCGACCAGAGGTCGAAGCCGTGCAGCGGCAGCACACTGGACTCCGCGATGGTGCGGTAGCCCTCTTCGACGATCTCGGAGGCTCGCCGCCAGTCCATGGTCGCGTGCTTCCAGGAGTAAGCGTTGCCGGTGAGGTTGAATTCGGCCGCCTTCTGGCCGATCGGGACTTTCTTGTCGTAGAAGAAGGTCTCGAAGCTATAGAAGGTCGGGCTCGTCTCGCGGACGAAGTTGAGCGTGTTCTGCGCGCTTTCCTCGGTCTCGCCGGGATGGCCGATGATGAACGAGGCATAGGTCATGATTCCCTTCTCGTGCAGCTTCTTGAGGCCGTAGGCGTACTTCTCGGGGGTCGCCCCCTTGTTCATGGTGCGCAGAACCTTCTTGTCCGCCGATTCGATGCCCAGGAAAACCCCCCTGCAGCCCGCCTGCGCCAGGAGATCGAAGGACTCGTCGTCGGCGTTGGCGCAACGGAAATAGGAGAACCACTGGAAGTCGTAGCGGTTGCGGATCATCATCCGGCACACTTCCTTGAACCGCGGCTCGGGGATGTTGAAGGTATCGTCGATGATCAGCAGATGGGTGACGCCGATCGATTTCAGATAATTCAGCTCGTGCTCGAGCACATGGAGGCTGGTCAGATTGAGCGCTCCCGCGACGACCGGGTAGCGGCAGAATGAGCACTTGAAAGCGCAACTCCGGGCCGTGCGGATCTGGACGACGGGGGCGAGGAAGCCCGGGGAGAAGGAGCTCCAGTCGACCGCTTCAACGTCCATGTCGTTGCCTTCGACCTCGCGCGGCGTCCGCCGGAAGGTCTTCTGGTCGGTGGTGTAGGTCAGGTTCGGGATCGTGTCCAGCGCCGGGCTCGCCTTCCGCAGCTCGGCACAGATCCGCGCCAGGGTGAGCTCGCCTTGCGAGTCGAAAACATAGATATCCGCCCCCATGGCCTGGAACTGCTTGTCCTGCCCCCCCTCCGGCAAATCCGAGCAGACATTGAAGATGTGGGGGCCTCCCACCACAATTTTCGTATCGGAGTTACGACTGCGGACGAAGTCCACGATCTCACGGATCGGCCCGGCGTCGAAGTAGTACGTCGTCGTGATCGCGACCGTGCTCGGCGACTCGTCGAGGAGCTGTGCGAGCAGATCCTTGTCGTCATTGAAGAAGTTGGCCACCTCGGCGTTCAAGCCGCGGCGGCGCAGGAAGCTCGCCAGGTAACAGGCGCCGAGGTTGGGTACCTTGGCGACGTTGTAGGAGGCAGGCTTGCCCGTCGCGAGCTCCAAGGCGTGGTTGAAGAGCGTGGGGTATTTCACGCGCCGGCCGTT
>DATHUD010000903.1:0-2203 GCA_035462575.1 Thermoanaerobaculia bacterium
ATCGGCCAGAACGCCAAGGCTCACGAAATCGGTAAGCCTCGCGCCCGGAGGCAGCTTTGCTACAGTTCGTGCCATAGGGCCACTCCTTTCTCTCTTCAGAGAAAGAATAGCGGCTTCCGAGTACTAAGTAAACAGTATTGGGGCTAATGCCGGGCGCCCCTCTAGCGGGGCTGAGGCGTCTACCGGGAATCCGGCTCGTTGTCCAGATTTCCTCCTCATCAGACGACTAGTCCCCAGCCTCTTCTCCCGGCCGGTACTCCGCCGCTCCGAGCAGATCGCGGATGGCGGGCCGGATCGAGTCCTGCAGGACGCACTCGATGACGCGGCGGATCTCGATGGGGACGTCCGGATCGGCGTCCGGATCATCTTGCGGGCTCATTTCGGTGGGCGAGGACGGGAGGCGGTTGCGCAGGCCGAGGAGGCGGCCCTGGACGCCTTCGAGCTCTTGGACGACGGCGTGGAGCTCGTCTCGGGCGGGCTGGTCGGTGAGGAGCCCGCCCCTCTCTTCCGTCTGGGATCCTCTCTTGGGGTCTCTCATGAGGCCGGAGGGTAGAGCTCCGGACCGGGGGGCGGAGACAGGAAGGTACGAATTCCTTTAAGCTATGTCCCGATGCCCCCTTTTTTCCTAGTCCCGCGACCGGATCGGGGATGAAGCCGCGTTCCGTGTCTCGAAAGCGCGTCTCCGGGAAGCCGCCTGCGGAATCCCCTCCGGAGGGGGCCGGCTTGCCTCCGCAACGTTCCCCGGAGGCTCTCTCCCTGGTCTACCTGCGCCTGCGGAGCGGCTGGAGTCAGCAGCGGCTGGCCGCGGCGCTCGGCCTTGCGGACGTCAAGCAGATCTCCCGCTACGAGAGCGGGGCGGCGCACCTGAGCCGCGAGAGGCTGGACTCCCTCGTGGCGGCTCTCGGTTACGATCCCGAGGACGTCGACTTCCTGCTGTTCGCCGGCGAGGCCCTCGCTCCCCCACCGCCCGAGGCGGACGGTTCGCCCGTGGCCCTCACCCACGAGGAGCTTCGGAGCCTCGACCGGGCCGTCCTGTCCGCGGGCTGGGCCGTGGTCCAGGCGCTCCGGGCCGAGCTGCGGCGCTGGAATCGGAAAGGGAAGGCCGACGCTGCCCGCCGGGAAGCCGGGAAACTCTGGGAGTGGGTGAAGACCGAGAGCCGCGAGGGGCGGCGTGAGCTGGTCGAGTGCTTCCCCGAGCTGTGGAGCTGGGCCCTGGCCGTGCGCGTAAGCCATGAAAGCGAGCGCGCGGCTGCCCACCGGGTCGACGAAGCGTTGGAGCTGGCGGATCTCGCTGTCCGCATTGCTGGCCGGGTGCCGGCTGAAGCCGCCTGGCGCTCCCGCATTCAGGGCTATGCCTGGGCCTACGTGGCCAACGCCCGGCGAGTCGCCAACGACTTCGACGGGGCGGACAAGGCTTTCGCGCGGGCGTGGAATCTCTGGCAGGCCGGGGCCGTCGCGTCCTCTGATCTTCTTTCCGAGTGGCGCCTGCTGGATCTGGAAGCCTCCCTGCGGCGGGAGCAGCAGCGATTTCCGGAGGCATTGGATTTGCTCGGTCGGGCGCGATCTCTTTGCGCAGACGACGAGACCGCGGCCGGACGCATCCTTTTGAAGACGGAACACGTCCTCTCCCAGAAGGGCGATCTCGAAGGCGCGCTCGCCGCGCTGGAAGAAGCGATTCCCTACCTCGAACGTTCGCGAGAGCCGCGTCTGCTCTTTGGGCTTTGGTTTAATAAAGCGGACAACCTCTACCACCTGGGGCGACACGCCGAAGCAGCAGAACTGCTGCCAGAAGTTCGCCGACTGGCAGTGCAGCAGGCCAACGAGTTGGACCTCGTTCGGGTGCTCTGGCTGGAAGCGAAAATTCATGCTGGACAAGGACGGATGCAGCAGGCCACAGCCGCTCTGGAGCAGGTGCGGCGGGACTTCGCGTTCCACAAGCTTCCCTACGACGCGGCGCTCTCGTCCCTCGATTTGGCGCTCCTCTGGTTGGAGGCGGGGCGATCGACTGAGGTGCTGGAGTTGGCACTCGGCATGGCCTTGATCTTCGCGTCGAAGAAGATCCATCGCGAGGCGCTCGCGGCGCTGACGCTTTTTTATGAGGCGGCGCGACAGGAGACCGCCACCATGGAGCTGACGCGGCACGTGATCGCGACGATCGAAAAAGTGAGGCGTTCGGCCCCTCGCCCCGCGGGAAGAGGCCGAG
>DATHUD010000904.1:0-2043 GCA_035462575.1 Thermoanaerobaculia bacterium
TTCGATGGTGATGCCCTTCCTCGTCAAGGCGCTCCTCGACAACCGCGCCCGCTACGCCCGCCTCGTGGCCGAGATCGGCGAAGAGGCCGCCTTCGAGCGGGAGCCCAAGGCCCGCGGCTATCTGCGCCCCCGGGACGGCTACCGCCTCTACGAGAAGCGCGGCGCGCTCGTCCAAACCCTCTCCCGGAGCGTCCAGGAGAACGGGGAGTGGCTGCAGAAGACGCTTCAGTACCCGCTCGCGCTCGGCGTGCGGTAGACGTGAGGAATCCCATCATGAGCAGAACCACAGTCACTCTGATCCCGGGCGACGGGATCGGTCCGGAAGTCAGCCAGGCCGCCGTGCGGGTGTTCGAAGCCGCGGGGGCCGAGATCGACTGGGAGCGCCAGATCGCGGGCGCCGAGGCGGTCGAGAAGTACGGCAATCCCCTGCCTCCCGAGGTCCTGGAGTCGATCCGCAGGAACTGCGTGGCTCTGAAGGGCCCGGTCACCACCCCGGTGGGCAAGGGCTTCAAGTCGATCAACGTCCAGCTTCGTCAGGAGCTCGACCTCTACGCGAACCTGCGGCCCGCGCGGTCGCTCCCCAGCATCCCCAGCCGTTTCGAAAATGTGGACATCGTGGTGGTGCGGGAGAACACCGAGGACCTCTACAGCGGCCTCGAGCACACGGTCGTCCCGGGGGTCGTCGAGAGCATCAAGATCATCACCGAGAAGGCGTCTCTGCGCATTGCGCGCTTCGCCTACGAGTACGCCCGCCGTCACGGCAGGAAGCGGGTCACCGCCGTCCACAAGGCGAACATCATGAAGCTCTCGGACGGCCTCTTCCTCGACTGCGTCCGCCGCGTGGCCCAGGAGTACCCCGACATCCAGTCGGACGACAGGATCGTCGACAACATGTGCATGCAGCTCGTCATGAGCCCCGAGAAGTGGGACATGCTCCTCCTCGAAAACCTTTACGGCGACATCGTGTCCGACCTCTGTGCCGGCCTCGTGGGCGGCCTCGGCGTGGTGCCCGGAGCGAACATCGGCTACGACGTGGCGATCTTCGAGGCGGTCCACGGCAGCGCGCCGGACATCGCGGGGAAGGACCTGGCGAACCCGCTCGCCCTGATCCGCTCCGGCATCATGATGCTCTACCACCTCCACAAGGACGACGTGGCCGAGCGGGTGCGCGCGGCTCTGCGCCACGTGGTCGTGACGCAGAAGATCCGCACCCGCGACCTGGGCGGCGAGGCGACCACCACGCAGTTCACCGACGCCATCGTGAAGGCACTGGAGAGCGGGAAGCTTCAGAAACCGGCGTAAGACCCGAGGGGGAGGAGGGGCTAGAATACCTCCATGACCGAGATCCTCTCCCCCCCGCGCACCCTCACCTCCGCCTGTCCGCTGGACTGCCCGGACGCCTGCAGCCTGGAAGTGCAGGTGGAAGACGGGCGCGTCGTGAAGGTGGACGGCACGCGTCTCAACCCGATCACGGACGGCTATATCTGCTCCAAGGTCCGGCGGCTCCCGGAGCACCTCTACGGGCCGGACCGCCTGTTGTACCCGGCCGTGCGGAGAGGGCCCAGGGGTGAGGGCGCCTTCGAGCGGATCTCGTGGGACGAGGCGCTCGATCTCGCGGCCGGGAAGATGCGGGAGGCGCGGGAGCGGTGGGGCGGGGAGTCCATCCTGCCGTTCTTCTATGGCGGCTCGAACGGCCTCCTCACGCAGGAGACGACCGACTTCCGGCTCTTCTACCGGCTGGGCGCCTCGCGCCTCGCCCGCACGGTCTGCGCCGCGCCCACGGGGCGGGCGGCCACGGGCCTCTACGGCAAGATGCCCGGCGTGGCCCTGCCGGACTACCGGCACGCCCGGCTGATCGTGCTCTGGGGGGTGAACCCTTCGGCCTCGGGCATCCACCTCGTGCCGATCCTCCAGGAGGCGCAGAGGAACGGCGCGGTCCTCGTGGTCGTCGACCCGCGGCGGACCCCGCTCGCGAAGAAGGCCGACCTCCACATCGCGCCCCGGCCCGGCGGGGATCTGGCCGTAGCGCTCTCCGTGATCCGC
>DATHUD010000905.1:0-11134 GCA_035462575.1 Thermoanaerobaculia bacterium
CGAAACCGTTCCCGCCCGGCCGGCCCGGCTGTTCAACCGGAACTTCCTCCTGCTCTGGCAGGGGCAGGCCGTCAGCCGGCTCGGCACCCAGGCGTTCGCGGTGGCGATGATGTTCTGGGTGATGGAGAAGACCGGCTCGGCGAGCCTGATGGGCTTCCTGATGACCTTCTCGATGCTGCCGGGCGTTCTGCTGGGCCCCATCGGCGGCACGTTCGCGGACCGCCACTCGCGCGTCAAGATCATCGTCGTCTGCGACATCATCTCCGGTCTCGGGGTGCTCCTTCTCGCCTTCGCGATGATGAGCCTGCCGGACGCGGTCGACGTCCTCATCCCCCTGCTCTTTGTCGTGGCGGTGCTCGGCGGGGTGGTCCAGGCGTTCTTCATGCCGGCGATCGCGGCCTCGATCCCCGACCTCGTGGCGCCGGAGCGCCTGGCTGCGGCCAACTCGCTCAACCAGTTTTCCAACCAGGCTGCGCTCCTGATCGGGCAGGCGGCCGGCGGTGTCCTCTACAACACGCTGGGCGCGCCTATCCTCTTCCTGATCGACGGCCTCTCCTACCTCTTCTCCGGCGTGAGCGAGATGTTCATCCGCCTCCCCGCGCAGCCCCAGCCGCAGGAAGAGGAGAAGCAGCCGGTCTTCCGTACTTACATGCAGCAGACGGCCGAGGGGTTCCGCTACGTCTGGCAGCGGACCGGCCTGCGGAGCTTCATCTTCGCCGCCTCGTTCCTCAACTTTCTCATCATGCCGGTCATGGTGCTCTTCCCCTTCTACGTGAGCCTCTACCTGCGCCAGGGCTCGGAGTGGTACGGGTTCCTGATGGCCGGGATGAGCGCCGGAGCGGTCTCCGGCTTCGTGCTGGCCGGGGTCCTCAAGCTGCAAGGCGCGGGGCGGGCGCGGGGCCTTCTGATCTGCATGCTCCTCATGCCGGTCTTCTTCGGCATCCTCGGGTTCGTGAAAGTCCCGGCTCTGGCCCTGGCGCTGGTCTTCCTGGACGGCGCGGCCATGGGGCTGGTCAACGTCTATCTGGTCACCATGATCCAGCGCGCGACCCCCTCGGAGATCCGGGGGCGGGTCATGGGGCTTCTCGGCACGCTCTCCGGCGGGCTGATGCCGATCGGCATGGCCCTGGGTGGAGTCGTGGGCGACTTGACCGGCAAGAACGTCCCCCTGATCTACGCCGTGTGCGCCGGCGCCTCGGTGCTCCTCGTTCTCGGATTCTGGACCCTTCGCGATTTCCGGGACTTCCTGACGAACGCTTGAAGCCCGCGCCCGCCGCGGCTAGAGTTCCTCCAGCTCCTTCCGATTCACGGTTTTCCCGGCTGGAGGTCTCGCCTTGTCCAGAACGCCCCTGTTTTCCGTGATCCAGCGCTCTTTCCGTCTCGCCCGCCACGCGGTCCGCACGGGTCAGCCCGTGGACGAGGTCGTCGAGCGCGCCCGCGCGGCCGGCCCCGGGCTCTCCCGGCGCCAGTTCCTCGGCGGAACGGCCGCCGCGGCCGGGCTCGTCCTGGCCGGCGTGCGCCCCTTCGCGGCCCGCGCCCAGACGGCCCCCGGCCGGGAGGTGGTGATCGTCGGCGCCGGCATCGCAGGGCTCACCGCGGGCTACCGCCTCCACCAGGCCGGCGTGCCCGTGCGCATCCTCGAAGCCCAGGAGCGGACGGGCGGGCGGATGTGGAGCCTCCGCGACGACAGGATCTTTCCGGGCCAGGTCGCGGAGCTGGGCGGCGAGCTTATCGACACGAACCACGTCAACATCCGGAACCTCGCGGCCGAGCTCGAAATCCCCCTGGACGACTTCGCCTTCGACGGCTGGGACCTCCACCGCGACCTCTGGTTCTTCGACGGCCGCCGCATCACCGAAAAAGAGCTCGTCGAAGCCTTCGTGCCGGTCTCGCAGCGCCTGATCGAAGACCTTTCGTCCCTCGAGGGGGACTGGGTCACCTACAGGGAGCCCAATGGCGGCGGGCGGCTCGACCGCATGACGATCGCCCAGTGGCTGGAGACGAGCGGGGCCGCGCCGTGGCTCAAAAAGCTCCTGGACGTCGCCTACGTGACCGAGGTGGGGCTCGAGACGGACCGGCAGTCGGCCTTGAACTTCCTCCTCCTGATCGATCCCAACCCGCTGCCGTTCCGCATCTACGGCGGAAGCGACGAGCGCTTCCACGTGCGCGGCGGCAACGACCTCATCCCGGGCCGGCTGGCCGAGATCCTGGGCGACCGGATCGAGCGGGGCGTGCGCCTGGAGGCGCTGCGCAAGACCGCGGACGGCGCCCTCGTGGCCTCGGTGCGCAAGGGGGAGACGAGCCGGGAGATCACCGCCGAACACATGGTGATCGCCATCCCCTTCACCCTGTTGCGCGAGGTCCGGCTGGACGACAGCCTGGGCCTGCCGCTCGCCAAGCGCGAAGCGATCGCGAAGCTCGGCTACGGCACGAACTCCAAGCTCATGGTGGGCTTTTCGGACCGGATCTGGCGGAAGAAGTACAAGTCGAACGGCAGCACGCTGACCGACCTCGGCTATCAGGTCTCCTGGGAGACGAGCCGCCTGCAGCCGGGCAAGGCCGGCATCCTCACCAACTTCACGGGCGGCCGGCACGGCGCGAAGATGGGGGAGGGCACCCCGGAAGAGAGGGCGAAGGAGTTTCTCGGCCAGTTCGACCGCATCTTCCCCGGCGCCGCCCAGGCCGCCAGCGGCAAGGCCGTCCGCTTCGTCTGGCCGGACTTCGCGTGGACACGCGGCAGCTACACCTGCTACCAGCCGGGCCAGTGGACCGACTTCGGCGGCGTCGAAGGGGAGCCCGTGGGCAACCTCCACTTCGCCGGCGAGCACTGCTCGGCCGAGGCCCAGGGCTTCATGGAAGGCGGCTGCGAGACCGGGGAAAAGGTGGCCCAGGAGATCCTGTGCGAGATGGGTGTGGAGCTGCGGGAGGTGGCGGCGGTCCCGCGGCGGCTGCGCCTCGCGAGCTGAGAGGATGTTCGGAGCGTCCTGCCCTCCGAAACCTCACCCTCTGTCTCCCTCTCCCATCTCCCACCCAGCCCCCCGCCGGGAGAGGGAGGACGCCTGCGAAGCGGTGTTGCCCATCCGGAATCAGGGCGTAGGCAAGATCGCCTCAGAGGGGTCCTCCCTCTCCTTTAGGAGAGGGAGACAGAGGGTGAGGTTTCGAAGGGCACGGCGCCCGTACGGGCAAGACATGTAAAAACTCCCCCGGCCCCTCTCCATCCACCGCGCGTCCGCCCGGAGAGGGGCCGGAGGGAGAGCCTCAAACCGTTGCCGCGACGGTCTCCCGCGTCGGATAGTCGATGTAGCCCTTCTCCGTCCCGAAGTAGAAGGTGGACGGGTCGGGCGTGTTGAGCGGCGCGCCCTCCGCGAAGCGCTCCGGCAGGTCCGGGTTCGCGAGGAACGGCACGCCGAAGGAGACGAGGTCGACCCGGCCCGCGGCGAGCACGGCGTTGCCGGTCTCCTGCGTGTAGCCGCCGTTGATCATGAGCGGCCCCCGGAAGCTCTCGCGCAGGACCGGTACGACCGGGGCCTCCGTCTCCACCGGCTCGATGACGTGGAGATAGGCGAGGCCGAAGCGGTCGAGCTCCCGGGCGGCGTAGCCGAAGGTCGCGGCCGGGTCGGAGTCGCGCATGTCGTTGAAAGGGCTCGTGGGCGAGAAGCGCACGCCCACGCGGTCCGCGCCCCACACGGCGACGACCGCCTCGACCACTTCCAGGAGGAAGCGGGCGCGGTTCTCGACCGATCCCCCGTAGGCGTCCGTCCGCTGGTTGCTGCCGTCCCGCAGGAACTGGTCGATGAGGTAACCGTTCGCCGCGTGGACCTCGACGCCGTCGAAGCCCGCTTCCAGGGCCCGGCGGGCGCCGATGGCGAACTGCGCGACGATCCCGGGGATCTCGTCAGCATCCAGGGCCCGCGGGGTGACGAAGGGCTTCTTGCCGCTCGCTGTCTAGGCCATGCCCTCCGGCTGGATGGCGGAGGGAGCGACCGGCAGGGCGCCCCCGGGCTGCAGGTCGGGGTGGGAGATCCGCCCCACGTGCCAGAGTTGGAGGAAGATCCGCCCGCCCCGGGCGTGGACCGCGCCGGTCACCCGGCGCCAGCCTTCGGTCTGGGCGTCGGTGTGGATTCCGGGCGTCCCGAGATAGCCCACGCCGAGCTCCGAGACCTGCGTCGCCTCGGTGATGAGGAGCCCGGCCGAGGCGCGCTGCGCGTAGTAGGTCGCGGTGTGCTCCGTGGGGACGTTCCCCTCCCCGGCGCGGTTTCGGGTCATCGGCGCCATCGCCATCCGGTTGGGCAAGGTGTAGGGGCCGATCCGGACGGGGGACAACAGGTTCGGGTGCTGCGGATTCGTCTCGCTCATCGCATCCTCTCTCTCTGTTTCTCTGACGATCAAATGTGCAGACATGAACAGTTTGGATAAAAAATTTTTAGCCCTGCGGCCCCAGGCGGCCGACGAGCTGGGCGAGCATCGCCCGGTCGGCCTCGGTCAGACCGCCGAACACCTGGCGCTCGGTCTCGGCCACGAGGAGCACGGCCTCGTCATGGCGCGCGCGCCCCGCGGGCGTCAGCGCGGCGCGCACGGACCGGCGGTCGTTCGGGTCCGACACCCGCTCCACGAGAGCGTCGGCCTCCAGGCGATCCACGAGCTGCGTGATGTTGGACTTGACGCAACTGCAGCGCTCCGCGACCGTCCCCAGCGGCAACGGCTCCCCGGCCGCGGCAAGCTTCGAGAGCACGTTGAACTTGCCGAGGGACAGCCCCACCCCGCCCAGAGCCGCCTCCAGGCGGGCCTCCAGCTCGTGGACCGCCCCGAGCATCAGGAAGGCCACGGAAGGCTGGGGGAGGGGAGGGGTGGATTCGTTCACGAGTGAAATATACACCCGTGATGTTTCGGGTGCAAGCCCCGATGGGCTGGCGGCCCGGACCGGGTTACAATCCCGCCCGTGAACGCAGCGCGCCGCACCCTCGGTTCCTGGCTCCTGATGGCGTTTCTGGAGCGCGGCTGCGAGCCGAAGCGGCGGATTCCGCGGCAGGTGGTGAGCATCCGTCCCCTGTCTCCGGCGGAGATGGCGGCGTTGAATCCGCTGGCCGCCTCGCTCGTGCCGCTCACGAACCTCCGGTTCCTGCCTCTGCCGCGGCTCTCCCGGCGCGAGGTCTACGAGGTCTGAAAACCCCGGTCCGTTCCCCTGCGTATGGAGAGGGGGCTCCAGTTGACACCCCCGGGGAGCGGCCATACGCTTTCGCCAGCTTCATGACCCCCTGACGACATCAATCCCTGAGGGAAGACCATGGGTCTCAAAGAAGTCCTGAGCAAAATGAAGCTCGTAGAGATGGAGCCGTCCTCCATGCCGCCCGAGATCCCGTCCCGGCCGCCGCTGGGAGCGCCGCTGTCCGGGGCTCCGTCCGGCCCTCCGAAGGACATCCGGGAGCTCCTGGGCACGCTCCCCGAAGCGCCGCCCCTCGACGAGAAGAAGCTCGAAGAGGAGATGGGCGGCGACGGGGACGAGATCCCCGATTTTGTGGCCATCTACAAGGCCGCCGGAGTCTCCGATCCCGCCCACGGCTACACCGCCTACAAGGTGCTGGAGATCTTCGCGTCGCCGGGCTTCACCGCGCTCGACACCCGCGCCAAGGCCGCGGCGCTCACCGGGTTCCTCAACATGAACCCGACCGGGCCGGTGCCGATCACCGACGTGGTGCAGGACGCCGTCAAGCGCGACCAGGCGCTCGACAAGTTCGAGGAGTTCCTGAGATCCAAGCTCGCGGCCAAAGCCGGGCAGGTCGAGAAGGACAACGCGGCCCTCCAGGCGGAGATCGACGAGGTCACCCGCAGGAACCGCGAGAAGATGGACACCAACCGCATCGCGCTCGAGACCGAAGAGGCCCGCCTCGCGCGCTGGCAGGTGATCAAGAGATCCGAGGAGCGCAAGCTCTTCGACGCCGTCAACCCGTTCGTCGAAGCCAACCCGATTTCGACCGCGGACGCCCCCCGCCAGGCGGCGGCCGCTCCCGCCCCGCCACGGGGAGACAACGAGTAAGTCAAGGCCGTCTCCGAGGAGGCAACCATGTTCCAACGGATCGCCCGCGTCTTCAAATCCTGGATCGGCTACTTCATCTCCTTTGCCGAGGACCCGGAAGTCATGCTCCAGGAGTCCATCGAGGAGATGCGTAACACCCTTCCCAAGCTCAACCAGATCCTCGTCACCACCCGGGCCACCGTGATCCGGCTGGATCAGGAGAAGAGCGAGCTCGAGCAGAAGGAGCGCCAGCTCGTCAACTCGATCAAGGCCGCCTTGACCGAGGGGAGCCCCGAGTCCCGCCGCATTGCGGAGGACGACGCCGCGACCCTCCAGCAACTGCGCCAGGATCTCGCCTCCACCAACGAGCAGCTCACCGCGGCCTCGAACGCCTTCCAGAACGCGCAGATCACGGTCGACGACTTGAAGCACAAGCTGCGCTCGAGGATCGACCAGAGCCGCAAGGCCATCCAGGAGTCGAAGAAGGCGGCCGTGATGAAGCAGGCGGCCTCGGCCCTGGCCGAGCTCGACACCTACGGCGTGGGCGCCACCAACGAGAAGTACCTCGAAGAGATCAAGCAGCGCTCCGCCGAGGCCAAGGCCGCGGTCGAGGTGGCCACCGGCGGGCTGGACGTCGAGCGCATCAAGACCGAGCGCAAGGCCCGCCAGCTCCAGGCCCAGAGCGTGCTCGCCGAGTTCGAGGTGGAGATGGGCTTGAAGAAGCCCGACGCGGTCAAGGAGGCCGCGCCCTTCCCGACCTCGTCCACCGCCCAGGCCACTCCCCAGAAGCTGCCGGAGGCGCGCTAGGCAAGCGATGACGACCGCCACCGCTCCGGATCTTTTCGTCGAGTCGCTCCCGGCCTGGGCGAAGGACCTCGTCCGGGCCGTCCGCGCCAAGCAGGCCAACACCTTCGTGCTCCACGGCGTGCCGGCCGACCTGGTGCCGGTGCGCAACTCCGCGGGCCTGCACTTCCTCTCGCTCGACGACTTCCTCGTCCAGCAGCTCTTCGGAGGGTGGTCGTCCCTCGTCACCTACAACCGCGCCGAGGGGCTGGGCTTCCTCACCCCCGAGGCGCGGCGGCACTTCGAGGACCGCCTCAAGGCCTACGACGCCGTCCACGGCACCCGCTGGGCGGACGGCCTCCCGCGGGACGCCGCCAACTGCTTCGCGCTTTTGGACTCCTACTTCCGCCACTGCGCCTCGGGCCAGCCGGCGCGGCCGGTCGTCCTGCTGTTGCCGTTCGCCGAGACGATCGTCCCCAACGCCGACGCCGCCTACAGGACGCCCGAAGACCGCGCCGTCCTGGTCTATCTGCGCAAGTGGTCGCAGGACCCGGTCCTCCTCGCCAAGAACATCGTCATCGTCCTGGTGACCGAGAGCCTGGCCGAGCTGGATCCCAAGCTCCTGCGCTCGCACGCCACGCGCGAGGTCGAGATCGTCCGGCCCGACCTGCCCGAGCGCCTGACCTACTTGGAAGCCGTGCGCTCGGCCGAGTGGTACGCCGCCAAGTCCGAGCTTCCCCCCGTGCGTCTGGCCGAGCTCACCGCCGGCATGACCCGCGTGCAGCTCGGCCAGCTCCTGGACGGCGCGGACGCGCACGGCGACCGCTTGACGCGTGACCGCGTGCGCGCCACCAAGAAGGAGGTCATCGAGACCGAAGGGCTGGGCCTCCTTGAATATCTCGAGCCCAAGTTCGACCTCTCGATGGTCGCGGGCATGCCCGCGGTCAAGGACCGCCTCCGCCGCGCGGCCCGCGCCATCGCCCGGGGCAACCCCGCGGCCGTGCCCATGGGGTATCTCGTCTGCGGCCCGGTGGGGAGCGCCAAGACCTTCCTCGTCGAGTGCTTCTCGAACGAGATCGGCTTCCCCTGCGTGAAGCTCAAGAACTTCCGCTCCATGTGGGTGGGCTCGACCGAGTCGAACCTCGAAAGGATCCTCAAAATCCTCTCCTCGCTCACCCCCGTGGGCGTGGTGATCGACGAGGCGGACGCCGCCCTCGGCAATCGCGAGCAGCAGGGGGATTCCGGCACCCAGAGCCGCGTCTTCGCCCAGATCGCGGCCTTCATGGGCGACACCCGGAACCGCGGCAAGATCCTCTGGTTCCTGATCACCGCCCGGCCGGACCTCGTGCCCATCGACCTGAAACGCCAGGGCCGCGCCGAGGAGCACATCCCCCTCTTCTACCCCGAGACGGCCGCGGAGTACGACGAAATCTACAAGGTGATGCTGAAGAAGTTGGGGCTCAAGACCCAGGTCCAGACCCTCTCCGAGGTGGCGACCGAGGATCAATACCTCGGCCTCTCCGGGTCGGACCTCGAAGCCGTCCTCGTTCGCGCCGTCCTCGAAGCCGAGGCCGTCGAGTCCTCGGAGGTCAAGGCGGAGCATCTCCAGAAGGCGTTCTCCGACTTCATCCCGGCCGCCAACAGCCGCGAGCGGCAGATGCAGATCCTCTGCGCCATCATGGAGTGCACGAGCCGCGAGCTCCTCCCGGAGCGGTTCCGGACGCTGGACCGCGGGGAGGTCCAGGCGCGGATCTACGAGATCAAGCGCGAGCTGCGGATGGTCTGAGAACCTCTTGGCTCTCCAAATGCGTTGTCGCTGTAAGGTAGGACCCCCTTCTCTCGGGGAGGGGGCGATCCTGTCGAGTCTATGATAGAAAGCTCCCCATGAAGCTACGAAGACTCCTTATCGAGAATTTTCGGGGCTTACGTCACTTGGAGCTATTCCTTGACGATACGGCCGTGCTTATCGGGGAGAACAATTCGGGGAAAACGGCAGTACTCGACGCACTGCGGTTGTGTTTGCGCGAGCTTGGGCCTCGGCGTCGTGTTGTCTTCGATCCTTATGATTTTCACCTCAAGGACGGGAGCACAGAGCCGTCAACGGCAGACCCCATCCGTATCGAACTGACCTTCTCGGAAGATGTTCCCGGTGACTGGGGGAACCAACTCACTGGCAGGCTTGTTCGCCTTGGCATTCTCCAGGTCGATCCGAACGACGGTCGTGGCCGGGTGACTCTGTGCGTGAAATGTGTGTTTGATCCTGCCATGCGGGACTTCTCCCAGGATTGGAAATTCCTCAATATTAACGGGAGCGAGCTTCCGAATATCCCCGACACTGCCTTGGGGACACTTCAACGGGAGGTTTCCTACTTTTATCTATCGGCCCTGCGAGATGCAGCGAAGCACTTCGACCCCAAGGGCCAGTTCTGGAGGCCGTTTCTGAAAGACAGCCAACTTTCGCCGGAAAAGAAGGCTGAGATCGAGACGAAGCTTAGGGAAGTTAACGATCTTGTGGTGCAATCCCACAGTAGCTTCGACCAAGCCAAGGAGCGGCTGAAGCGCTTGCAGGACATCCTTCCAATGGCTTCAGGAGATGTTGTCTCCATCGAGGCAGTTCCTGGAAGATTGTTCGACATGTTGGCTAAGGCGCAAATCAATCTGGGTACGAGCACTGGTGCTAGAGTGCCAGTCGGTCGACACGGCGAAGGCACACAGAGCCTCGCTGTCCTCATGCTGTTCTCGGCGTTTTTAGAGGCCTGGCCGAGTGGGGCCCCCATCGTGGCGCTGGAGGAGCCGGAGGCTCACCTGCATCCGTCGGCTGTGCGGGCGCTGTGGAGCGTCGTCAATGGGATCCGCGGACAAAAGCTACTCTCAACTCACAGCGGTGACCTTCTCTCAGAAGTCGACATTCACAAAGTCCGTCGTCTGGTCCGGACGGCTTCGGGCATAGTTTCACGAAGAGTAGATGTTGGATTGCTCGATGCCGAGGAGACTCGCAAGTTCAACTACCACGTCCGCCGGGCTCGCGGGGAGTTGCTATTCGCCCGAAGCTGGCTTCTGGTGGAGGGAGAGACTGAGGCCTGGGTGTATACCGCGGCTGCTCGAGCCCTAGCGATCGACTTACACCGTGAGGGAGTTCGGATCGTTGAGTACAGCCAGTCCGATGTTGGTCTCCTCACCAAAGTCGCCAATGCGCTCGGCATCCCTTGGTATTGCGTCATTGATGACGATTCCGGTCGGTCCAAATATGAGCCGTCAGTGGTGGCCAATCTCGGAGGTGCCGCTCCACAGGACCGCTATGTACTCCCATATCGAAACGCAGAGATCCACTTGCTTGAGAATGGCTTTGATGATGTTTATAGGACGCTGATGCCTTCTCAGAATCTGGCAAGAGTGACTAAAGCACCAGGGGATCCCGACTATTGGGCCGAGTACGCAAACAATTTTCCTGCACGCGCGAAGACCCGAGCCGCGGCGGCAGTGGCAAACGAGATTGAAACACGAGGTTCAAGTTCGGTGCCTGTGCAGTTAAAAGCAGCAATCGAGAAGGCAATCGCACTGGCGGCAGGAGGTGCGCCTTGACCCTAGCTCTCAATGGCCTCAATGAGAACCAACTGGCAGCAGTCCTCTGGAACGAGGGGCCTATGCTGGTGTTGGCCGGTCCAGGCTCCGGCAAGACCAGAGTGCTCACCTTGCGAGTCGCTCGCCTCCTGAGAGAACGCGAGGACGCTGCTGTTCTGGCGTTGACATTCACGAATAAGGCCGCCGCAGAAATGCGAGAGCGAGTCGACCGCCTGCTCGGGCAGCGCGCGGAGCGAGTGCATCTATGTACGTTTCATTCATTCGCTACCGACATACTGCGCCAGCATGGTGGCCATTTGGCCATTCGTCCCGACTTTACGCTGCTTAGCCAAGATGAAGACCGTATAGCCATCCTAGAGCCGTTAGCCCAGGAGCTCCAAGATGAAGGACACCCGGTCCCGGCCGACAGGAGAAACCTTCTCAGTTTGCTCGACCACCTCTTTGCCGAGTCCTACGAGGGGACAGCAGACGCTCCTTCTCTTGTACAGACTCCGCCATGGATCCCTTTGTTGTTTCGCCATTACTGCGAATCATTGGTGATGGCCAACCGGCTTGATTTTGGTGCTCTGCTACATTTTGCACAGAGATTGCTTCGGGAAAAACCAGGTGTAGCGCGAGTGTTACGCCTTGCGTGGGCTCATGTATGTGTGGATGAGTTCCAGGATACAAACAAGGCGCAATACAATTTGCTTCGCATGTTGGTCGGGGAGGGACGGCCTAATTTGTTCGTCGTTGCCGACGACGACCAGATCATCT
>DATHUD010000906.1:0-11539 GCA_035462575.1 Thermoanaerobaculia bacterium
CTGGGCCCTCGTCTCCTCCGAAGACCCCTCCCAGAACCTCCTTGACGCCGCCCTCAAAGCGGACGCCGCGCCGATCGCCTATCTCGCCCACACGCCCGCCTTCCTCCCCTTCGGTCCCCAGTCCTTCTACCCCAGCGAGCGCCGCGGCCGGATGCTCGCCCAGGCCGCGGGCGTCGTCACCGTCAGCCGCTACGTGGCGGACTACATCGGCCGCTGGGGAGGGCTCGGCGCCGAGGTCTACTCCTTCCCGCTCTACGGGACGGGCCCCTTTCCGGACTACGGGAGCGGGCCCCGGGGCGAGGGGTTCGTCACCATGATCAACCCCTGCGCGATCAAGGGGATCTCGATCTTCCTCGCCCTCGCGCGATCGATGCCCGGCGTCCCCTTCGCGGCCGTGCCCACCTGGGGGACGACGCCGGAGGACAAAGAGGCGCTCGCGGCCCTCCCCAACGTGACGCTTCTGGAGCCCCAGGAGGACATCGACCGGATCTTCGCCCGCACCCGCGTGCTCCTGATGCCCTCCCTCTGGCAGGAGGCCTTCGGGGTGACGGCCGTCGAGGCCATGCTGCGGGGGCTCCCCGTGCTGGCGAGCGACGTGGGCGGTCTCCCCGAGGCCAAGCTCGGCACGGACCTCGTGCTCCCGGTCCGCCCCATCGAGCGCTACACCGACCGGCTGGACGGCAACGAGGTCACCGTCCCCGAGGTGCCGGAGCAGGACGCCGCCCCCTGGCAAGCCGCGCTCTCCCGGCTGCTCTCCGACCGCGACTTCTATGCCCGGCAGTCCAGGGAGGCGCGGGAGGCGGCCCACCGCTTTGTCGCGGGGCTGGGGATCGAGCCGTTCGAGGAGATCCTGGCGCGGCTGGGAGCGAAGGGGCGCCGGAGCGCAGTGCCCGCCGGACCCAAGCCCTCGGGAGAGGGGGCGGCCGGCGGGCTGGACGGCCTCACGCCGGAGCAGAGGGCGCTCCTCATGCTCCGGCTGAGGAAGAAGGGCGGGGGCTGACTACTCGAAGAGCGACGGCTGGTCGCCCTCCGGACCGGCGTAGAGTATCCGGCCGCCGGGCAGAACCCGTGCATTGGGATCGAGCTCATGGGGATCGGTCCGGCCTGGCCCCAGGATGTGGAGCACCGGGACGCCGCGCGCCACGAGCGCGTCCGAGGTGAGCCGCCGGTGGCAGCGCCAGGGGACCGCCTCGGCGCAGAGGATGGCCACGGTCTCCCCGGCGCCGCGGGCGATCAGCCGTTCGAGGGCGGCCGCAAACTCCGGCGTCTCCATGTGGTCGGCGTAGCCGCGGAAGGCCTCCACCCGCCAGGCCGTGTGGGGGGAGTCGGGGCGCGCCGCACGCCGCCCTCCCAGGTCCGGCTCGTGGACGTAGGCGATGCCCACTCCGGCGAGCGAGGCCGCGAGGGCGTCGCGCGAGAACTGGGGGTGGCGCCGGGAGCCGGGGTATCGGCGGATGTCCACGAGGGTCTGTACGCTATGCCCGGTGAGGCGCGCGAGGAAGTCGTCGATCGGCAGGGTAGAGTGGCCGAGGGTGAAGATCGGCGGCATGCGGCTACTATAGTGCCGTGCACGGCCCCTGGCCCGCGGGCAAGTGGAAGAAAACAAGCGGGATCGACGTTCCTTGTCTCCGGAGTCGCGATTGCAGCTCAAAGTCATCACGTACAACATCCACCGCGCCATCGGCGTCGACCGCCGGTTTCGCCCGCAGCGAGTGGTCGACATCCTTCGCCACTATGAGGCGGACCTCGTCCTCCTCCAGGAGGTGGACGAGGGGGTGCCCCGCTCGCGGGAGCTCAATCTCGCCAAGGAGCTGGCCGAGGCCGCCGGCTACCCGCACTTCGCCCTCGGCCACAACGTGAGCCTGAAAAAGGGGCGCTACGGCAACGCCACCCTCTCCCGGTTCCCGATCCTTCGCGAGCGCAACATCGACCTCTCCGTGGCCGAGAGCTGGATCCGGCGGGGCTGCCAGCACACGACCCTCGAGCTCAACGGCACCGGCCAGAGGATCGAGGTCTTCAACCTCCACCTGGGCCTCTCGGCCCGGGAGCGGAACAAGCAGCTCGACCTCCTCGTCCGCTCCCACGAGTTCAGCTCGGTGGAGGGGGGGACGCCCTTGCTTGTCGGCGGCGACTTCAACGACTGGCGCTCGCTGCTGATGCCGGCCTTCACCAACGGGATGGGCTTCGGCTGCGCCACGGAGAGGAAGCGCGGGCCGTACCGCTGCATCCCCACCTACCCCTCCTTCTCCCCCCAGGGCGGGCTCGATCGCATCTACCACCGGGGACCGCTCCATCTGGTCTCGGTGCACTCCTGCCGCCTCCAGGTCGCCCGGGTCGCGAGCGACCACCTGCCGGTCGTCGCCGAATTCCAGGTCGGCTGATCCTGCGGTTGACCCTATAAAAAGCTCCCCTGGAGGTTTATGCTTGGCGGGTCCCCGAGAGCCGCAAAAGGTTCGGTCTTCATGGTTTGAAGAGAACGTAAAGAGATGCCTCGTCCTTCCGTCCTGGTCGTCGATCCCGAGGCCTCCCGCAGGAGGGAGCTCTCCCACGGCCTGTCCGCCTTCGGCTACGAGGTGATCCCGGCCGTCGACGCGCAGGAGGGGCAGCGCTTCGCGGACGGGCTGGGGCCGGGGATCGTGGTGGCCCCTCTGGCGATCGCCGCGGACGGGGACGGCTCCTTCCTCGCGCGCTTCGCCTCCGCGGCCTCGCGCGAGCACACGCTGCTCGTCCTCGGGAAGACCGAAGAGGAGGGGAGGGAGCTGCCGCAGGAGGTCCTCTTCCTCGTGGCCGACGGCCTGCCCGGGGACGACCTCGTGCGGCGCATCCATCTGGTGCTCCTCGGCCGGGAGATCGGCGTCGAGCCCGATTCCGGCGTCGAGTCGCTGGTGGGGGACTTCTCCCTCCTCCCGCCCCTGGAGCTGCTGCGGGCTCTGAGCCGGGCGCATGTCACCGGCCGGGTGGTCTGTGCCGAAGGCGAGGTCACGCTGGACGAAGGCGGAGTGAAGGCCGCCGCCGCCGGCCGCTCGCGGGGGACCAAGGCCTTCCTCCGGCTGAGCCAACTGACCGCCGGCCCCTTCTGGGTGCAGCTCCGGCCGCCGCCCGCGATCCTCGACGGCGAGATCCGGCAGGATCTGACCTCCCTCATCTTCCTCTCCCTGGAAGACCGGGTCCACGACGCGCCCGATCCGCGCGCCCGGGTGCGGGTAAAGCGCGGTCCCGCGTTCTTCGAGACCCCTTTCACCCCGCGCCAGCAGGAGCTTCTGGCCCTGGTGGCGTCCTCCGTCACCGTGGGGCGGCTCGTGGACGCCCTGCCGGCCACGGACGGCGAGATCCTGCGCGAGCTCCTGGGGCTGCGTGAGCAGGGCATCGTCCTCCTGGAGGAGCCCGAAGATCTGGTGAGAGTCGTCACCGACTCGACCTCCGACCTCCCTCCCGACCTCGCCCGGGCCCACGGCATCCACGTCGTGCCCGTGCTCGTGCTGTTCGGCGACACGGTCTACCACGACGGCGTGGACCTCCACGCCAAGGAGTTCTACGAGCTTCTGGAGAAGGGGAAGGACCACCCCCGCACCAACCCGCCCCCCAAGGCCGACTTCCTGGACGCCTACCGGTCGCTCGCGCCGCAGAAGGACGTGGTCGCCGTCCACGTCTCGGAGAAGCTCTCGCAGACCGTGGTCAACGCCCGCGCGGCGGCGGAGGAGGGGCTCCCCGAATTCCAGAAGCTGCGCGGCGAGGCCGAGCGGGTGACCCTCCGGGTGGTGGACAGCGGAAGCGTGAGCCTCGGGCTCGGCATGCTCGCCCTCTTCGCGGCGCGCATGGCCCGCCGGGGCCTGGAGCCGGACGCCATCGCCTTTCGCCTGGAAGCCATGAGCGAGCGCTTCCACGTGCTCTTCCTGGTGGACACCCTGGAGTACCTGGCGCGAGGCGGGCGGATCGGCAAGGGCCGCGCCTTGGTCGGCAACCTCCTGGGGATCAAGCCCATTCTCGGCGTGGTCGGCGGCGAGATCGTGCCGGTCGACAAGGTCCGGGGCGGGCGCGCCGCCCATCCCCGGCTCATCGAGCTGTTCCGCGAACGCATCGACCCCGAGCGCCCTGTGATCGCGAGCATCGCCCACGCCAAGGCCCCCGTCTGGGCCGACCGCTTGAAGGGCCTCGCCGAGAAGAGCTTCCAGGTGAACGAGATCTTCATCGCCGAGATGGGCCCCGTCGTGGCCGCCAACGCCGGCCCCGGCACCGTGGGCATGGCCGTCTTCCAGCCGACCGAGGAAGAGCTGGCCCTGACTGCGCCGCTGTCCGAGACCACGTAAGGCTGCTTTCCCAGCAGCTTCATTCCCTCCCGGATCGCCTCCGGGGGACTAGACTTTCCCTTGGGTCAAAGGAGACCCGGATGCTTCTTCAGGAGGAACCGCCGATGACCACGGCTGTCGAAACCGCCCCCACCCAGACCGCCTCCCGCGTCCTCGCGCACCCCGCCGCGGCCCGCGAAGAGGCTCTGGCCCACTTCCGCGCCAAGCTCGCCTTCGAAACCGACCCGTCCGACGTCTGGGCCGACCTCCAGGATGGAGTGACCGGCTTCGTCGTGATCGACGCCCGCACCCCGGAGGTCTACGCGGCCGGGCACGTGCCCGGAGCGATCAACCTGCCGCACCGGACGATCGATGCCGCGGCCACGGCTGGACTGCCCAAGGACAAGGTGATCGTCACCTACTGCGACGGCGTCGGCTGCAACGCCTCGACCAAGGCCGCCGTCAAGCTCTCGGCCCTGGGCTTCGCCGTCAAGGAGATGCCGGGCGGGCTCGACTGGTGGCGGCGCGACGGGCTGCCGGTCGCGACCGGCGCGGAGACGGGGACGCCGGGCTCGGCGGTGCTCTGCGGATGCTGAGGTCTCTTCCCCTCCGCCCCCCCATCTGCTACAAAGACTCATAGCAAAGGGGATCTCCATGGCGGACGGACCGAAGTACAGGCAGCGGGGTTATCAGGATACGGGCGACCGCGGCACGCCCTCCTCGCGCGGGCCTCAGGCGCCGCGGGAGAAGAAGGAAGGCCCGCGAGGCCGGGGTCTCGGCGCCCCTTCCGAGACCGTGTTCCGCTGCGCCGCCTGCAGCGAGAAGCGCGCGCTCTTCGAAGAGGTTCCCGTCGACGCCACCTGTAACCGCTGCGGCGCCGACCTCCACACCTGCTCGAACTGCATCAACTTCGACACCTCGGTCCACTGGGAGTGCCGCAAGCACGCCGAGATCCCCGCCCGGGTCCCCAAGAAGAGAGACCGCAACGAGTGTCCTCTCTTCACCCCCAAGGCAACCCAGGAATTCGCCAAGGACAGCGACAAGCCCTCGCCGGGGGATGCCCGGTCCGCCTTCGACGCCCTGTTCAAGTTTTAGAGGGAAAAAGGACTGCAGGGACAGCAAAGACTGCAAGGACGAGTTTTTGTCTTTTTGTCCTTGCAGTCCCTGCTGTCCTTGCAGTCCTTTGACTCACAACCGCGGTACCCCACCCCCCGCCTGCGCTCCGGCCGTGTTCCGCACGAGCTGCGCGTAGAAGCGCACCGCGTCGGCGTAGTTGTCGACCGCCACACGCTCGTTCGTGCCGTGAAAGCGGGACATGTCACCCTCCCCGAGGCGCATGGGCACGAAGCGGTAGACGTTCCGGCTCAACCCCTGATAGTGCTTGGTGTCCGTGCCGCCCGAGAGGATGTTGGGGGCGACGACGATCCCCGGGAACACCTCGCCCAGGGTCCTCTGGAGGACGGCGAAGCCCGGAGCCTCGGCATCGGATTGCGGGGAGGCCTCGTTCCCGAAGAGCCCCGTCTTCGCCACCTTGATGTCCGGCCCCACCGTCTCGCGGACGTGGGCGAGCACGCCCTCGACCGTGTCCCCCGGCAGGATGCGGAAGTTGACCACGGCCCGCGCCCGGCTGGGGAGGACGTTCTCCTTGATGCCCCCCTGGAACACGGTGGCCGCCGTCGTCGTGCGGATGCGGGCGTTGCCGGCCGGCTCCGCGGCGAACTGGCTCTCGGCGACCGGGCCGAAGAGCCAGAGGTTCGCGAGCACCATGCGGGTCCCGAAAGGCATCTCGGGTGCCAGATACTCGAAGGACTGCTTCGTCGCGCCGTCGATCCGGGACGGCATCTGGTTCTCCTCGAGCTTCCGGATGGCGGCGGCGAGCTTGCCGATCGCGGTGTGCCGCGGCGGCATGGAGGAGTGCCCGCCCTCGCTCTCGGCCACCAGCTCCACGCTCACGAACCCCTTCTCGGCCGTGCTCACCATGGCGACCGCCTTCGCAAGCCCCGGCACCATCCCGTCCGCGATGAGCCCGCCCTCGTCCACGATGAGCTCCGGCCGCACGCCCCGCTTCGCGAGGAGCGCCGCCATGGCGGCCGCCCCCTGGGTCCCGCCGACCTCCTCGTCGTGCCCGAACGCGAGGTACACCGTGCGCTCCGGCGTGAACCCCCGGCCGAGGAGAAGCTCGATCCCCTCCAGGATGCCCAGAACCCCGATCTTGTCGTCCAGAGTGCCCCGGCCCCAGATATAGCCGTCCGCGATGTCCCCCGAAAACGGCGGGCGCGTCCAAGCCTTCTCCGTCCCCGGCTCGACCGGCACCACGTCCATGTGGGACATGAGGAGGATCGGCGGCAGGCTCGGGTTCTGTCCCTTCCAGGTGTAGAGAAGGCTGTAGCCGGCTACCACCTCCCGGGTGAGCGCCGCGTGCGTCTTGGGGAAGCTCTCCGCAAGGTACCGGTGGAGCCCGAGGAACGCCTCGCTCTCCACCTGCGCGCCGGCTTCATGGGAGATGGTGGGGAAGCGGATCGCCCCCGCGAGCCTCTGGGCGGCGGCGTTCGCGTCCACGGTCAAGTCGGTCACCGGCTCGACCTGGATCTGCTTCGACTCGACGAGAGCCGTGCGGAGGAGGACCACGGCAACGAGGACGAGGAGGATAAGGCCGAGGGCCAGGAGGAGCTTCTTCATGGGATCTCCCGGAACAATTCGATTCAAGTGGAAGAATACTTCAAACCCGTATCGCAGAGCACGGTCACCACCGTCCCCTCCCGCGGCATCCGCCCGCTCTTCAGGAGCTTCACCGACGCGCACACGTTTGCGGCGGCGGAGAAACCCACGTGGAGCCCCTCCTTCTCGGCGAGCAGCTTCCGGTAGAGGACCGCCTCGTCGTCCGAGACGCAGAGAACCGCATCCGCGAGCTTTCTCTCCCAATGCGGGGGAACCACGCCGTAGCCGGTCCCCTGGAGGAGGTGGCGGGGCCGGGTCACCCGTCTTCCCGCGAGGGGCTCGCACCCTTCCGGCTCCACGGCGGCGCAGACGATCCGCGGATTCCGGCTCTTGAGGTACCGGGAGGTGCCCACGAAAGTCCCGCCGCTCCCCACGATCGCCACGAAGGCGTCGAGGCGCCCTTCGAGATCCCGCCAGATCTCCGGCCCGGTGCCGTGCTCGTGGGCCGCCACGCTCCCGGGGTTGTGGAACTGGTCCACGTACCAGGCCCCGCGCCTCCGCGCGAGCTGCCGGGCCTCGGCCGCCGCGGCCTTCACGTCCGCCCCGGTGACCTGGCCCGGCCCGCCGTCCACCTGGGGGACGAGCACGACCTCGGCTCCGAGCGCTTCGAGCATCCGCGCCCGCTCCGGGCTGTTGCCCGCGGACATCACGGCGGTGAACCGGTGCCCCAGGACGTTGCACACCAGGGCGAGCCCGGCACCCATGTTGCCGCTCGTCATCTCGACTACGGCCTGGCCCGCCGCAAGCCGGCCCTCCCGCAGAGCGTCGTGGACGATCCGCCGCGCCGCCCGGTCCTTCACACTCCCGCCCGGGTTCAGGAATTCCGCCTTGGCGAGAATCCTCCCTGGACCGGGGTGAAGCCGCTCCAGGGCCACCAGGGGGGTGTTCCCGATCAGCTCGAGGGCGCTCGTGTGGACGGCAGGCATGGTCCCGGGATGTTACCTCGCGAAGACCGGCCACGCTGGACGCGATAGTCAGCTCGATTCGGATTCGGCGTTAGCTCTCTCAAGAGCGCTCCCACCAAAAGCAACAGCCGAGGGGCGGCCCCCCGGCCTTCCGCCCCTCGACTCGGATTCAGTTGTCAAAGATCTCTAGGGCTGCACGCTTTGAGAAATAAAGAAACCTTATTTCTAATTACTGCTGCGCGCGGCCTGTAAAACGGAGGTCAATATAGATTTGCTGACGGGGGCCGTCAAGGCCCCCTTCGGATTTTCTCCAAAGAGCTCGCCCAAAAGTCTGTCTGCCTCTCCAAAAGACTTTTAGCTGCCGGGAAAGGCCTTTTGCCGTCGCCAAAAGTCTTTAGCCGAGCCAAAAGACTTTTTGCTCGGACTTTTTGACTTTTTGCTCCAAGAATAGACTTGTCAAGACGATCCAGAGAGCAGTAGGCTCTCCCCAATTGACTTTTTGGGGCTGGGAAAAGTCGAAGCCTTCGTCCAAAAAGTCTTTTGCTCGAGCCAAAAAGTCTTTTCCTGCGGGCCACTGACTTTTCCCGCGTCCAAAAAGCCTGTTGAAGGGTCGAACAAGGTTTTACCTGCTCTCCGGAGAGCAATTCCGGGGGCGAATGCTCTTTGTTAACTGATGCAACGGCCCCTAGAGGGGCCGCGGAGGCTTTCCTTGGCCGGAGGAAGCCTCCGCCCGGCCGGGCTCCATCTTCGCGGCGGACGGAGCCCGGGCCTACTCTCCACTTTGTCTGGCTTATCAGATGGCCTGCGAGGATGCATCAACAGCCGATCCAGTCAGGCGCTCCAGATCCCTGTCTACACTCTCCAGATCGGAAACCAGGAGAGCGCGGTCGGCCAGAAGCCCATGAAGCTCTGTCGCCCCGGCTTCCCGCAGGCGTGCATCGAGGTCGAAGAGCGACTGGACAACGGCTCTTCGAAACCTCAGGCAGTGCTCGATCGCGCGGAGAAGGAAATCCCGGTACTCGACATCATCTGGTTGGTTGAGAAGGAGGAACTCCAAAGTCACAAGGCCGGCGGCGGTGAGGGCGGAGACTCGGGTCCTCTCGAAGCGGAGGTGCTCCGCCATCCGGTGATCGCATGGGTTCGGGATCAGCCGGCCTTCCGCCCATTGCCTGGGCTCGGGCCAAAAATCCCCCTTGCGCCAGTTGCAGGAATTGCAGGCATAGAAGAGGTTAGCGTACTCGCACTCAAGCTCGGGAAATCTGGAGACGGGCCGGTAGTGGTCGACCCCAAAGGCATTCTCTCCTCGGAGGCCATCGGGGAGCCGGCAGTAGACGCACTGCCGTGAGAACTCCATCCGGAGGAACGGCTTGTATCGTCTGTAGTCGCTGAAACGGTGGGGTCGTTGAGTCCGCGTGTGGCGGACCCTTGGATAGAGGAACGGGTTCATCCCGTTTCGCTCAGCCCGTACTTCCTCCGAATCTTGTGGACCGTCTCTTCCATCTGGTCCAACTTGAGCTCCAGCCGTTCAAGCTCCCGCAGATCTTCGGGCCGGACGCGAGGCAGGAGCTGCTGAATCCTGGCGTTCAGGAAGTCGAGCCGGGTCTGATCTTCCTCCCGGAAGTTCCCGCCGCCATGCTTTCGGGCCAACAGCGTGAGCCTTTCGGAGCTCACCGCCGCCACCTCTGCCTGAAACACCGCTTCCGCTCCTGCCTCCCAGGAGATGTCTTTTACCCGGAACCCACGATGCTGACGGCGGTGAGTCATGGGAAAGAGTATACCAGATCTCTAGGGCTTGCTCTCTTTCCACCCCGTCCACCCCGGCCCCCGCACCACGCGGCCGGGCTTGGCGCCGGTGTGCTCGCCGTCCTTCAACACCTGGACGCCGTTGACGAAGACGTGGCGCACGCCGGTCGAGTACTGGTGGGGCTTGTCGAAGGTGGCGTGGTCCTCAATCTTCGCCGGATCGAAGACGACGACGTCGGCGAAGTAGCCCTCCTTGAGGAGGCCGCGCTCGCGGATGCCGAGGTTGGTGGCCGGGAGAGAGGTGAGCTTGCGGATGGCGTCCTCCAGGGGGAGGGCCTTTTCGTCCCGCACGTACTTGCCGAGGAGGCGGGCGAAGTTGCCGTAGGCGCGGGGGTGGGGGTTGGATTTGAGGAAGACTCCCTCCGGCGCCAGGGCGTCGGCGTCCGAGCCGAAGCTCATCCAGGGGAGGGCCGTCTGCCGGCGGACGTTGTCCTCGGACATCAGGAAGTAGACCGTGCCGACCCGGCTGTCGTCCTCGATCACGAGGTCCATCGCGGTCTCCTCGGGAGACTTGCCGCGCTCCTTCGCCACCTCGGCCAGGGTCTTGCCAGTCAGGGGCTTCAGCTTGTCGTTCTTGAAGGCCACGAGGATGACCTTGTCCGCTCCGGCCGCGAGGTAGAGGTTCTCCCAGTCGTTGCTCGGGGTGGACATCTCCTTCTTCACCCGCTCGCGGGTCGCCGGGTCTTTGAGGCGCTCGGTCCACTTCTTCAAGCCCCCCTCCTGCACCCAGGGGGGCATGGCGGCGTCGAGCCCGGTGGCGCCGGCCGTGTAGGTGTACATGTCGGTCGTGATCCGGAGGCCCGAGGCGCGGGCCTCCTCGATCTTTTTGATGACCTCGTCGAGCTTGCCCCAGTTCTGCCGGCCGGCCGCTTTCAGGTGGTAGATCTCGGCGGGCACCTTGGCCCGGCGGGCGATCTCGATCAGCTCGTCCACGGCTTCGAGGAGGCGGTTGCCTTCGCTCCTCATGTGGGAGATGTACATGCCCCCGTGCTTGCCGGCCTCTTCGCAGAGGGCCACGAGCTCGTCCGTCTTGGCGTAGAAGGCCGGGGCGTAGATGAGCGAGGAGCCGATGCCCAACGCCCCTTCCTCCATGGCCTGGGACACGAGCTTGCGCATGCGCGCGAGCTCCTCGGGCGTGGGCGGACGGTCCTCGTACCCCAGCTCGTGGACGCGCACGGTGGTGGCGCCGAGGAAGGAAGCCACGTTGGGCGAGATGCCCCGGGCCACGAGGTGATCCAGGTACTCAGCAAGGGTGGTCCAGGTCACGTCGAACTTGATGTCCCCCTGCTGCTCGACGGTTTCCTTCTTCATGGCGTCGTTGAGCGGCCCCATGGACCAGCCTTCGCCCATGACCTCCAAGGTGACCCCCTGGCGGATGTCGCTCTGTCCCCGGCCGTCCACGATCAGCGACTCGGTCGCCCAGCTCAGCATGTTGATGAAGCCGGGGGAGACCGCGAGCCCCTTGGCGTCCACCTCGGTCTTCCCCCGCGCCTCCCCCAGAGAGCCCACCTTGACGATCCTGTCCCCCCGGATCGCCACGTCGCCCACGAAGGGCTTGCCGCCGGAGCCGTCGTAGACCGTCCCGCCGCGCAGGATGAGGTCGTACGCCTCCGGCTCGGCGGCGCGGGCGGTGCCGGGGAGGACGAGCAGCAGGCAGAGCATCGAAAAGTAGGGGAGAGAGCGGTTCATCGGGTCTCCTTTGAACTTGGTTCCGGGGATTGTACGTCCTCTGCCTTCGACCTCACCCCAACCCCTCTCCTAAAGGAGAGGGGCTCAGGTTTGTCGATTTTGCTGTTCTCTCCCTCTCCTTTAGGAGAGGGAGCCGGA
>DATHUD010000907.1:0-2086 GCA_035462575.1 Thermoanaerobaculia bacterium
TCCGGCTCCCTCTCCTAAAGGAGAGGGAGAGAAAAGCAAACCCGACAAACCGGAGCCCCTCTCCTTTAGGAGAGGGGTTGGGGTGAGGTCGCAGGCCACGGCGGCCCCATTTTCATTCTTCTTGCGGTGCCGTCTGGCGGCATGAACAACTCTCCCAGCCTCCCGTCCACCCCCGGGAGAGGAGGGAGACAGCTTGAAAACGTGCTGGGTGGGGGCGCCCTCTCCCGGGGGTGGACGGGCGGCTGGGAGAGGGTCGGGGTGAGGGTTTCGGGGTGGGGGGGGGATAGTCTGACAAAGTAGAATTAGGGCCGGCGCCAGAGCAGGACGCCCACCAGGATCGTCCACGCCGCGTAGCCGAAGACGAACAGGCCGAAGTCGTGGACGTGGACGTCGATCCCACCGGAGAGGACCAGGACGAGACCCGTCAGGCCCGCGGCCAACCCGATCGCTCCGATCCATCGCGGCAGCGCGCGCGTGGTGAGAATCGAGATCGACCAGAGGAGGACCGCGACGGCCGTGGCCACCATGAACACGCGGGCGAAACCGGCGTTCATCGTGCTGCCGTAGTCGACCACCAGGTGGGCGAGGTCCCGGGAGGCCGGATCCGCTTCCGCGAACTGCTTTGCGAAAGCGGGTAGCGTCAGCCCGTTGATCACCGCGGCGCACAGGGCCGCCACGCTGCCGAAGGCGTAGGTGATCAAGGCCAGGAGCGGAAGCCCCCGGTCTGAACCCAGGCGCGCCGTCAATCCCCAGAATCCGAACAACATGAGTGGGATCGTCGCGATCGCCAGGGAATGGGTTCCGACGATGACGGAGGAGATCCGCACGATCTTCTCGAAGCTTCCCCCCGTGGGGTGGAGCGCCATCGTGACGATCCAGGCGATGGAGCCCACGAGGAGCGCGATTGCACTTTGCCGGTCCCGAGTCATCCCGGTTCTCCTCGCGCGAGCCGCGCGGTCTCTCCTGCGTGAGTTGTGTCGAGGAGCATCATACACCGGCTCGCGAGGCACCTCGAAGCGGGCCTTCGCCTCTCGCCCGGACCATGAATATACACATTCTCCTTCTACGGGCGTACTGCGCTTCGAAACCTCACCCTCGGTCTCCCTCTCCCATCTCCCACCCTACCCCCGCCGGGAGAGGGAGGACGCCTGCGGAGCGTTCTTGCCTGCGCCGTGAAAATCGAAGGGGAGACCGGCTCAGATACTACGGTTGTCACTATGCCTCCTATGCCTCCGGCCGGCCCAACGAATCGGCTGGAACCTGTCTTGGCGGGTAGAGGCCTCAGCGCAGGACGAGCACGAGCTCGGCGACGTCTTTGCCGGCGACCTCGACGCTCTCCTCGCGCTCGAGGCTGAAGCCGCACTTCTCCAGGACGCGGATCGAGGCGACGTTGTGCTTGGCCACGTGCGCGTGGAGGGGACGCTCGGTCACGAGGTGCAGGAAAGCGGCGAGCGCCCGGGTCGCGACACCCTTGCCCCAATACTCCTTGCCGATCCAGTAGCCGACGAGGCGGACACCCTCCTGGGGCCAGCTCCCGATGTTGCCCGCGACCTGGCCGTCGAGGAGGATCGTCTGATTGACCGCCGCCGGGTTGCCGAGGATGTTTGTCGCCCAATGGGCGTCGAAGGCTGCGCGGTCGCGGGCGGGGAAGGCGGCCATGCGCGTGGCGTCGGCGTCGAGTTGTTGCTCGTAGAAGATGGGGAGGTCGTTGGGCTCGATGTTGCGGAGTCGTACTTCGTTGCTCATTTCTCTACACCCGTCCAGGCCTGTCGTCACTCGCCGTTCATAAGTTACTCTATGTGCTGCCGAGTTTCCGTCGCTTGGCGGCATAGTAGGAATCTACCAGCCAGCCCACTCCCATCACGAAGCCAAAAGCAATGGCACCCTTGACGACCCATCCAGGGCCAGGGAACCAGGCTAATATAGCTTCGACGATGAGCGCGAGGATTAAACTGGCAAGCGCCAGAAGGGCCCAGATCACCGCCAGCTCGCCTCTCCGAAAAGGAATTCCGTGTGCAACCGAAAGATGATAGACCAAGACTATTTCAAGTACCATGATCAAAGGAAAGACGCCCGGTATGACCCC
>DATHUD010000908.1:0-16161 GCA_035462575.1 Thermoanaerobaculia bacterium
TCGGGGAGATACTGGATGTCCCAGGGGACCCGGCGCTGCCGGGGCTGCTCCGGCTTTTCGTCCTCCACGTCCACTCGGCGGCCGAAGAGGAGTGTGCGGTAGACGATGCTGTCGAGCTGGCGTTCGCCGACCTGCTGTGCACCCAGGGCGGCCAGGGGGGCGAACACCTCCTTGCGCTGGGAGAAGGTCGCACCGAAGACCCCCCACTTGCGGGCGTGCCTTATGCACTCCTCGATGTCTCCCAGGAGATCGCGCATCCACGCCTCGCTCCCCGTGGAATGCCGGCATCTCTCCGCCAGCCGGCGCAGCCACCGGACCACGCCCAGGGACTGCTGCTCCCGGCGCCTTTCGAGCCGCCGGTGAACCGTCCCCAGCAGGGCGTCGGTCCATAGGGAGACCGCCTGCCGGCCGCGCTCGACAGAGCCGATCTCGCGCAGGATCTCCCAGGCCAGCCGCTCAGGCTGGGGGCTCGAAAGGAACTGGGCAAGCTGGCCGGGTTCGCCGCCCGCCTGATCGATGCAGGCCGCGAGACGGGCTTCGGAGCACCACTCGTCCCATAGAAGGCGATCGGACCGCAGGTCGGGCCGCCATTTTCGGAGCTCCTCGACGGAGCCCCAGGCGAGGACGTGGGAAGCGTTCCCGGGGTCTCGTGGCTCCACCCCGTACCAGGTGACGACGACCTTCTCGTCGCGGGACGCCTGGCAGATCGCGAAGGCGGTCGTCTCAGACAGCCCGAAGCTCGAGATCGAGCGCACCGCCCGGGAGGATTCGAGACGGAAGCCGTACCGCTGCCAGTAGAGAGGGGCCTCGTCTTCCCGGTCGGACTGGTTCCAGAACATGTGGACGTCGCCAGCGAGGTCGGAGACCCAGAGGAAATGACGATTGTCTTTCTTGACGTAGCTCACGGCCATGCACGTGCCGGAGAGGCCAGGCAGGTGGACTTTGCGGACCTCGGCCCGATCGCCGTGCCAGCGCAGCCGGTAGAGCCCCAGATCCGTGGCGAGGTACAGCGCCTCTCTCCCGACCCTCACCTCAAGCTGTCCGCGATGGCCGGAGGAGGAATCGAGCGCCACCTGCATAGTGTCCGAGATGAACCCGGGCTGCTCGGGCTCCTCGCAACACCCTTCGAGCAGCTTGGGGGTCCACCGGCCCCGGGCTTTCCCGACCTGCCACAGCGCGCCGTTCTCGCAAATCAGCAGCGGGTCCATGCCGCGGTTGCGCATCATTCCGCAGACCCCCTGGACCCCTTTGAGAACCGGGAGCTCCGCCATGCGGTCCGCGGACATGCGCCTCGCCAGCTGGCTCCTCGGAACGAGCCTCGCGTCCCGATCGCGGTAAGAGACGAGGAGCCGGGATTCGTCCCAGTCGTCGGCAAAGGTGATGGGAGCGCACGCCCCCGCGTCCGGAAAATCCGCCACTACGCTCGACTGTTCGTCGATGCCTTCCGGGCCCCTCGCCCACTTGAGGAGGATCAGCCTGCCCAGGTCGTCTCCCAGGAGAAGTTCCCCTTCGCCGAGGCTGCTGCCTTTGAGATCGTAGATCCAGCACAGGCCGCTGCTGTCCCGGCCGGGAGGGCGCAACTTCCACGTCTTCTCGTCGGCCGGGTCGTCGGCCATGGCTCCGACGAGATCGATCACCGTCACCGACCCATCTTTGCAGCCGACGAAGAGAGTCTTCTGATCCCTGGACAGGGTGATTGCCCGCGCTCCATACCCGGAGCGGAACGTCTTCGTGGTCGGCAGCAACCTGGGGCTTTCAATCTCGGTCAAGCGCACCTCCCCCTCCCGGAACTTCCGGTCCCTGAACGGCGCGACGGGGAGCGCAATCGCTCCTCGCGAGTCCTGCCAAACTCTGAGAGAGACTTCGTGACAGTACCTCAATAGAAGCCAGAATGTCCACGGGGCAAAGCCACAGGGCGAGGCTTATCCTCCGCCCCTAAGGAGACGCGACATTCCGTATCGCTTCGGACCGAGAGGCAGCTTCCGGGGAGCCCAGGGGCAGCCTCTCCCTGAAAAGGGCGCCTCCCGCCCAAGTCAGGGCCCTCTTCCCCCTCAAAAGGGGGGACTTGAGCCCTGTTTGGGCTCTCCCATCCCAGATTAGGGCTTAGCTCGCCCTTTTCAGGGCAGATCCTGCTCTATTCAGGGAATGCCCCTTCCCGACCTTGGGCGCACCACGCCCTCTTCAGGGCATCCACCGCCCGAAACAGGGCGGCCCTTGCCCTGAGGATTTCCTCCGCGCTAGAGTGCGCCGGACGTTTCCGGACCAGGAAAGAGAGGGCCAGGATGCCTCGCAAGGCTTTCAGCGAGAACAATATGAGTTGGGATCAGCTCAACACCCGGCTCAAGGAGCGGGCGGCCGAGCTCCCCCACCTCCAGGCGCAGCGCGCCGAGCTCGAGGTGGCCATGGAGAGGACGAAGGCGCTCAAGGCGGAGCACATGGGCCTGACCGCCGAGACCCTCCGCGTCGCTCGGGAGCTCCGGGAGGCCGTGGCCGTGGCCAGCAAGCTCGAAAGCCGCCTGCGCTCCCTGCTCAAAGGGACGATCGGCGACACCAACGAGCAGCTCTTTGAATTCGGCATGCAACCGCGGCGGCCGCGGCGCAGGAAGCGGCCGGAGGCCCAGGAGCCCGAAGGCTCCGGAGAGGCCGGAGAGTGATCCTCTCCGCCCCGGTCCTGGGGTATCCTTCCCCCTTCGGGAATCGAACGCGAGGGCGCATGTGTTGGTAAGGTCCTTGCAGAACTGCGAACGACGCAAGGAGGATCGCAAGAGATGAGCACGACCACACTTCCACAGACACCATCCTCCAGCCGCAGGTCCGGCTGGGTTTTCGGTCTGAGCCTGCTGCTGGCCGGCTTCCCGGCGTTCGCGCAGAACGGGGCCGACACCATGCAGGGCGCCACCGTCGAGGGACAGAGCGGTACCACCCAGGGGACGACCCAGCAGCCGGGGACGACTCCGCCGGCAACGGCCGCCCCGGGGACCGCCACCGCCCCGAGCGGCCACTGGGAAGGCGTGATCCAGCTCCCCCAGGCCGAGCTCCAGATCGCCGTCGACCTGCAGCAGGACACGGCGAGCGGCGCCTGGACGGGCACGATCGACATCCCCGCCCAGAAGGCCGAGAACCTTCCGCTCGAGCCGATCACGGTCAATGGCCAGACCGTCAACTTCGCCATCAAGGGCCTCCCGGGCAACCCCACGTTCGAGGGGACGCTCGAGGGGAGCGAGATCAAGGGCACCTTCACACAGGCCCCCCCACTCCCCTTCAGCCTCGCCCGCGACGCGGGCGCGACCGGCACCGACGCCGCCGGCGCCTGGAAGGGCGCCATCCAGCTCCCCCAGGGTCCGCTCGAAGTGACGGTCAATCTCGCTCAGACGAACGGTCTGTGGGGCGGCCTGATCGACATCCCGGCCCAGCAGGCGCAGAACCTGATGCTCGAGCCGGTCGCGGTGGACGGCCAGAACGTCAAGTTCACGATCAAGGGCGTCCCGGGCACTCCGACCTTCACGGGCACCGTCCAGGGCAACGAGCTCAAGGGTGACTTCACCCAGGGTGCGCCCACCCCGTTCCGCCTGAGCCGCGGAACGGCGCAGCCGCAGACCCAGCAGGGCCAGCAGGTGAACCCGCCGCAGGTTCCGCCGTCGGAGCCTGCGCCCGTCGCGCCTCCTCCGCCGGCGCCGTAGGCCGCCGCGCCGCTCGCGCCTTCTACCGCACCGCCGAGCCGCGAGGTCCGGCGGTGTTTTTGCGTCCGGGGGTGAAACATTGTTATGCAAGGCATCGTATCTTGCATTGCATAGCATCCCGGCCCACTGACCCGCCGGGATCGAGGAGGATACGATGCGACCGATCCGCTTTATCCCGATTCTTCTCCTTCTCTCCCTCATCCCCGGGCTCGCCCGGGCCGCCGAGCCCGCGGCGGCCGGCGGCCACTGGGAGGGGGAGATCAACCTTCCGCGCAACCAGGTGCTCCAGATCATGGTAGACCTCGAAGAGGCCTCCGGGGCCTGGAAGGGCACGATCGACATCCCGGCCCAGGGGGCGAAGGACCTTCCCCTGGAGCAGATCGCCGTGGACGGCCCGAAGGTGCGGTTCGTCATCACCGGCGTGCCCGGGGCTCCCACCTTCGAGGGGGCGCTCGAAAACAACGAGATCAAGGGCACCTTCACCCAGGGCGGCGGCTCGGTGCCCTTCCGGCTGGGCCGGCAGGCGGTCGAGCTGGCCCGCCGGCCGCAGGAGCCCAAGCCTCCTTTCCCCTACTCGGCGGAGGAGGTGACCTACAAGAACGGCGAGATCACGCTCGCCGGCACGCTCACGATCCCTCCGGGCGACGGGCCGTTCCCGGCCGTGGTGCTCATCACCGGCAGCGGTGCGCAGGACCGGGATGAGACCGTGCTGGGCCACAAGCCGTTCCTGATCCTCTCCGACCACCTGTCGCGCCACGGCATCGCCGTGCTGCGGGTGGACGACCGCGGCGTCGGCGGCTCCACGGGGAGCACCCAGGATTCGACCACGGCCGACTTCGCCCAGGACGCGCTCGCCGGAGTGCGGTTCCTGAAGACCCACGCGAAGATCGCCCCGGCGAAGATCGGCCTCCTCGGCCACAGCGAAGGCGGAGTGATCGCGCCGCTCGCGGCCAGCCAGTCGCCGGACGTGGCCTTCCTCGTCCTGCTCGCCGGCACCGGGATGCCCGCTCCCGAACTCCTGATCGCGCAGTCGGAGCTGATCTCGCGGGCGGACGGGATGCCCGAGGACGACATCCGGAAGGAGTCGGAGGCTCTGCGCGAGATGATCCGCATCCTCAAGACCGAAAAAGACCCGGCCGCGCGCGACGCGAAGCTCCGGGAGGTCACGAAGCAGGCGCTCGCCGTGGCGAGCGAGCAGGACGTCAAGGACGCGGGCGGAGCCGAGGCCTTCGTGGACAGCCAGGTAAAGCGCGTGGACAACCCCTGGTTCCGCTTCTTCATCGACCACGACCCGCGGCCCGCTCTCAAGAAGGTCACGGTCCCCGTGCTGGCGTTGAACGGCGCGCTCGACCTCCAGGTGCCGGTGGACATGAACCTGCCGGTGATCGAAAAGGTTTTGAAGGAGTCCGGAAATCAAGACGTGACCGCGAAGAGCCTGCCCGGCCTGAACCACCTCTTCCAGCACGCGAAGACGGGAAGCCCCACCGAGTACATGCAGATCGAGGAGACGATGGCTCCCGAGGTACTTCAGATGATCAGCGGCTGGATCTCGGAGCGGTTCGCCGCTCCGGGGAAGGGAGCCGCGCACTAGGTGATGGACCTCGCGAGTTGGAGGTCGCAGCTCTGGAAGGGCGCCGCGGAGCTCGCCGTGCTCGCGGCGCTCGAAAAGAAAGAGCGCTACGGTCTGGAGATCCTCGAGGCCGCGGGCAAGGCCGGCCTCGAGATCTCCGAGGGCACCATCTACCCGCTGCTCAACCGGCTGCAGCGGGATGGCAAGGTGACCTCGAAGTGGGTCGAGGAGCCGGGGGCGAGCCACCCCCGGAAGTACTACCTGCTGACCGAGGACGGCACCCGGTTCCTCGCGCAGATGAAGGAGGAGTGGACCCGCTTCGCGACCGGCCTGGACAGCCTGCTCCGCGAGGGCGACCCGAAGGGAGGCACGCCGTGAGCCCGGAGATGGAAACCTATCTGAAGCGCCTGCGCTGGGCCCTGGCGGGCCTCCCCGAGGAGGACAGAAACGAGATCGTCCTCGAAACCCGGAGCCACTTCCTCGACCGCCTGGAGGGCCCGCGCGCCATCCCCTTTGAGACCGTGGCCAAGGAGCTCGGGCCGCCTGAGGAGTACGCCCGCAGGTTCCGGGAGAACTACGAGATCTCGGCCGCCCTGGGGAGCGGCTCCGCCGTGCGGATGCTCCAGGCCGTGGCCAAGCTCCTCGGCCGGAGCCTCCAGGTCTTCCTGGGGTTCTTCTTCTTCCTGTTCCTCTACCTGAACACCGTGGCGTTCGCCCTCGTGGCCGTCTTGAAACCCGTGTTCCCCGAGAACATGGGGCTCTGGACGTCCAGCCGGGAGCCTCTCTTCCTCTTCGGCTTCATCGAAGACCCAACCCGGCCCGGCCTCTCCGAGCACCTCGGCTGGTGGCTCGTCCCGGTCTGCCTCGCCCTCTCCGTCCTCCTCTACTGGGGGACGACGGCGCTGCTCAAGCGGTTCCTGCGGTCGCTCCGGCGGTGAGGGAATCCGGCCCCCCTCCCTCGCCGTTTTGAAACCCGCGGCGCCTTCGCGCGTACCACTGCCAGGTGCCTCCGGGCCTCCAGGCTTTGCCGTGTCCGAACGCTGCGTTCCAAGGGAGAGATCACGCATGGTCCATCGTCCGAAGCCCCGCCTTCTCGTCCTGCTGATGACGGTCCTCCTCGGCACGGCCTCCGGCCTGGCCGCCCAGGGGACGCCCCCGGTCACGCTGGAGCGGATCATGTCCGACCCGGACTGGATCGGGAATCCGCCGGAGGAACCCTACTGGGGGGATGACGGGCGCTCCGTCTACTACGAGCGCCAGCGGACCGGCGAGGACGAGGAGAGGAAGGATCTGGTCCGGCTCGATCTCGAGACGGCGAAGACCACGATCGTCGAGGACAAGGACCGGGGCGCCGTGGACGCCCGCGGCGGCAAATTCAGCCAGGACCGCACGCGGAAGGTCTACGAGCGGCGCGGCGACATCTACGTGAAGGACCTGAAAACAGGCGCGATCCGGCAGATCACCCGGACGGGAGCCCGGGAGGAGAGCCCGCAGTTCCTCGTGGGCGACACCCGGATCTCCTACCGCCAGGGCTGGAGCTTCTACGTGGTCGACCTGGCCACGGGCCTGGTCACCCAGGCGGCCGACCTCCGGCTGGAGGACGATCCGGCCAAGGAGAAGGAGAAGGATTACCTCGCGGAGCAGCAGCCCCGCCTCTTCGACGTGATCCGCGAGAAGCAGGAGAAGGAAAAGAGACAGCGCGAGGAGGAGCAGGCCGAGCAGAGGGCCGATCCTACGCGAGCGCCCCTTCCCTGGTACCTGGGCAAGGACGTAAAGATCGAGACCGCCGCCCTCTCCCCCTCAGGAAAGCAACTGGTGCTGGTCACCTACCCCAAGCCGGACGGCCAGAAGCCCACGAAGCTCGCCCAGTTCGTCACCGAGAGCGGCAACGTGGAGACCGAGGAGGTCCGCGCGAAGGTCGGCACCGAGGCGCCGGTGCCGCATTCGGTGGCACTCCTCGACCTTGAAAAGCACGAGCGGCATGAGGTCGAGCTTTCGGGGCTGCCGGGGATCGGGGAGGATCCTCTGGGGCTTTTCCGCGAGGCGGCGGCGGCGAGGAAGGCGGCGGCGGAGGCCACGCCGAAGGACGGCAAGGACACCAAGGACAGCAAGGACGAAGACAAGAAGGACGAGAAGAAGCCTCGGGCGGTGGAGGTTCTGGGGGTGGCGTGGTCGGACGACGGCGGCCGGGTGGCGGTTCAGCTCCGGGCTCGCGACAACAAGGACCGGTGGATGGGCACCCTGGATGAGAAGGGAAAATTCACCCTGAGGCACCGGCTGACCGACCCGGCGTGGATCAACTGGGCCTTCAACGACTTCGGATGGATGCGTGACAACGAGACGATCTGGTACCTCTCGGAGGAGTCCGGCCACTCGCAGCTCTACCTGGTCTCGGACAAGACCGGGAAGGCGCGGCTCCTCACTCGCAAGGGCTCGTACGAGGTGAGCGATCCGCTGATCTCCAGGGACGGCCGCTCGATCTACTACCGCGCGAACCACGACCATCCCGGGAGCTACGACATCTGGCGGATCGAGGTGGCCTCGGGGAGAGCCGAGCAGCTCACGCGCCTGGGGGGACTGACCGCCGCGACCCTGTCTCCGGACGAAGGGCGGCTCCTTCTTCTCCACTCCTCCGTCACCCGGCCGGACGAGCTCTACGTGCAGGACGCCCGGGCGGGCGCCGAGGCGCGGCAGATCACCAACACGCGCACTCCCGAGTTCCTCGCCGTCGAGTGGTCGGTCCCCGAGATCGTCGGCATCCCTTCGCAGCACGGGGCCGGGCCGATCTACTCCCGGGTCTACACGCCCGAGGGCTTCGATCCCTCCCGGAAATACCCGGCCGTGCTCTTCGTGCACGGCGCCGGCTATCTCCAGAACGCCCACGCCGGCTGGTCCAACTACTTCCGGGAGTTCATGTTCCACACCCTGCTGACCCGGGCGGGGTACGTGGTGCTCGACATGGACTACCGCGCCTCGGCCGGCTACGGCCGCGACTGGCGGACCGCGATCTACCGGCAGATGGGTTTTCCCGAGGTGGAGGATTTGAAGGACGGCGTCGCCTGGCTGGTGGCGAACAAGAGCGTGGATCGAAAGCGCGTGGGCGTCTACGGCGGCTCCTACGGCGGATTCCTCACCTTCATGAGCCTCTTCCGCGAGCCGGAGCTCTTCGCGGCCGGCGCGGCCCTGCGCCCCGTGACCGACTGGGCCCACTACAACCATGAGTACACCTCGAACATCCTGAACACGCCGGAGCTCGATCCCGAGGCCTACTTGAAGAGCTCACCGATCGAGTACGCCAAGGGCTTGAACAAGCCCCTCCTCATCTGCTCCGGCATGCTCGACGACAACGTCTTCTTCCAGGACACCGTCCTCCTCGTGCAGCGCCTGATCGAGCTCGAGAAACAGGATTTCGAAACCGCGATCTATCCCGTCGAGCGCCACGCCTTCGTGCGCCCGTCGAGCTGGCTCGACGAGTACCGGCGGGTCTACAAGCTGTTCGAGATGCATTTGAAGTAGTTGGTACGTCCCTTGCTCTTCCCCTATCCAGCCGTCCTTTTGGACGGCGGAAAGGCGGATGACATGGCACGCACAATCAACACGGTGGAGCGGGCGGGGCGGGAGGCCGGGCAGGCCGCCGTCAACGCGGTTCCCCGGCCGTGGGTGGAGAAACTGGCACGCCTGGGCTACGCGTCCCGCGGCGCCGTCTACGCCCTCGTCGGCATTCTCGCCGTGCAGACGGCGTTCGGCCCCCGGAGCGAGACCACGGACACCCGGGGCGCCCTCCGGAAAATCGCCGAGCAGAGCAACCTCCTCCTCTGGGTGATTGCGCTCGGCCTCTTCGGCTACGCCCTCTGGCGGATCATCCAGGGGGTCCTCGATCCCGAAAACAAGGGGAGCGACACCAAGGGGCTCTTGAAGCGGGCCGCCATGGTTATATCCGGCATCATTTACGGCGGCCTCGCGCTTGCGGCCGTGCGGATCGCGTCGGGCGCCGGGGGCGGGGGCGGCGGAGGCCAGCAGGGCTTTACGGCCGATCTGATGACCAAACCCTTCGGCCGCTGGCTCGTGGTCCTCGCCGGGATCGCGGTGATCGTCTCCGGCCTCGCCCAGATCAGGAAGGGGTGGACGGAGAAGTTCAAGGAGCACCTGAAGCTTCAGGAGATGGACGCCGCGGAGCAGCGCCTCGCCGTCAACACCGGCAAGGCGGGATTGATCGCCCGGGGGATCGTCTTCCTCATGACCGGCTGGTTCCTGATCCAGGCCGGCCTCCGCTACGACTCGAGCCAGGCCCGGGGCCTGAGCGGTGCTTTGGAAACCCTCGCCGGGCAGCCTTACGGCCTCTGGCTCCTCACGCTCGTCGCCCTGGGCCTCGTGGCGTTCGGCGCTTACTCGATCCTGCAGGCCCGCTACCGGCGGATCGTCTTCTGACGGTGTAAGATGGGACCGCTCCCTTCGGGAACGGCCCCATGCCTGCTGAAGACGAAGACGTCAGGATCAGCGACCTCGCGTTGGTTCGCCGGACCGCGGCGGGCGACGCCGTTGCGTTCTCCCGGCTCGCGCGCCGGCACCAGGCGGCGGTCTACCGTTTCGCGAGCGCCCTGGTGCCGGAGGGCCCGGAGGCCGAGGAGGTGCTCCAGGAAGCCTTCCTCACCGCCCGCCGGACCGCCCGCCGCTATCAGGAAGAGGTGCCGGTCCGCACGTGGCTCCTCGCTCTCGCCCGCCAGGTCGCCCACCGCCGGCACCCCCGGCGGAACGCGGCGCCGCTCGACGTCCCCTCGCTTCGCGAGCTCGGCCGCGCCGCCGGCTGGGGCCGCCCGGACGACAACCCGTTCGCCGACCGGCTCTTCGACCGTGGGCGGCTCGCGGAGACGCTCGCGGCGCTGCCGCCCGAAGACCGGGAGATCCTGATCCTGCGCGACCTGGAAGGGCTCTCGGGGGAGGAGGCCGCTGCCGTGGCCGGCCTCTCGGTCGCCGTGGCCAAGACCCGGCTTCTCCGGGCTCGGCTCCGGCTGATCGCCAAGCTCAAGGAGGACAGGGACGATGGACGATGAACGGGATGAACGGATCGTGGCCGGGCTCCACTGCGGCGAGGTGCTGGCGGACCTGACCGAGTACCTGGACGGCCGGCTCCACCCGGACAAGATGCACCGCATCCAGGAGCACGTGCGCGGCTGCGAGGTCTGCGAGAGCTTCGGCAGCGAGATCGCCGTGGTGGTGGAGGCCCTGCGCGAGGGGCTCCGCGAGCCCCTGGACGACGAAGGGGTCGCGGCCCGCCTGCTCGAGCGCCTCGGCGCGGAGGCCCAGGCCGGTGAATGACGGCGTCGAGATCCGCGAAGCGCGCCCCGGGGACGCCCCGGTCATCGTGGACTTCCAGATCCGCATGGCCCGCTCGACCGAAGACCTGGAGCTCGACTTCGACACCGTGACCCGCGGGGTCGCGGCCGTCTTCGCCGATCCCGCCAAGGGCACCTACTGGGTCGCCGAGTCCGAAGACCGCGTGATCGGCTCGCTCCTGACCACGTTCGAATGGTCCGACTGGAGAAACGGTACGGTGCTCTGGATCCAGTCGGTCTACGTCCTGCCCGAGTGGCGCCGCCGGGGGATCTACAAGAGCCTCTACGAGCACCTGAAGCGGCAGGTCGAAAAATCCCCCGGCCTGCGGGGGCTCCGCCTCTACGTGGACCAGAGGAACACCGCCGCCCAAGAGGTCTACGAGCGGCTGGGGATGACGAAAGAGCACTACCAGATGTACGAGTGGTTGAAGTAGGGGCGGCCCTACATGAACCCGACCCAGATCTTGTCGCCCTCGATGCAGAGCTCGCCCTGCTGGGCCGCCCACTCGAAGACGCGGTCCATCCTCTCCCGGATCGCCAGCGTCATCTGGCTGTAGCCGAGCGCGGCCGCCACCGCGCGGACGACCTCGGCGCGGTCGTATACGACGCCCGGCTCCATCAGCGACTTCGCCATCCGGATCAGGAAATCGAAGTCATAACGCCCGAAGGTCGGCGTGGCTCCGGAGAGGAGGTCCCCCTCCTGGACGACGATCCTCCGCGCGGCCGCGACTTTCAGATGTTTCTCGATGCGCGCCCGGACGCTCTTGCCGATCGTGGGGCATTCGAGCCGGCCCGCCACCTGCTCGATCAGCTTGTCCCGCGTGATCTTCCCGGCGCCCCAGCAGGACTGGCGGATGGCGGCGAGGATCGGCTCGGAGACCACCGAGGCGCCCTTGCCGGACCGCAGCGCCGGCCCGCTCCCGGACTTTGCCTCCGGCGACGGGTCGAGGCGCTCGGCCCGGATACGGTCGAGGAGGTCCGCCGCCGGCTCGAAGCCCCGCCCTTCGGAGCGCGCGGTCTCCGCCTCCGTGGACACCAGCTCGCCGCGCAACGCCCGGGTCAGGATCGTCCGCGTGAGCTTCTCCACCAGGTCCGTCACCTTCGCGATCCGCGCCTCGACCTCGGCGGCGAGCGCCAGGTGCTCCTCGATCCGGCGCACGATCTCCCGCTGCTCGGCGAGCGGCGGGACCGGGACCGGCAGGGACAGGAGCTTCGACGCGTTGATGTTCGACTGGCTTACGCAGTCCGTCCGCACCGTGCGCGCCCAGAAGCGGCCCCAGGGCGAGTTGATCCAGCCGCACACGTACCGGCTGTCGATCAGCCGCTCGTCGCACTCGACCCGCACCAGGTACGAGGCGAAGACCGCCGGCCGGTCCAGGTCGTACACCGCGGCCTTGCCCACCAGCTCCGGGCTGTTCGTGCGGTTGAACAGGATGTCTCCCTGCCGGACGGTGTAGGCCGCCACGTCCACCTTGTCCGGATCCATGTATTTGAGACTGGAGAGGTCGATCCGCCCATCCCGGATGTTGCCCATGCGCAGGATCGGAACCCCCGTCTTCGCGGTCCCGTCCGCCTTGACCGACGTGCCGTACTGCGAGCGGCGGATCAGGTCCTGGAGCGCGAACAGGCTCCAGCCTTCCGGAACCTTCGGGGCTTCGAGCGGCTCGGGCGCCTCCCACTCTGAGGGAGTCAGATTCTTCGGCCTGCGCGGGGCCCGCTCGTCGAACGCTTCGGCGTCCAGGCACTGCTTCCGAAACACCTCCCGCCGCTCCGCGAAGGCGCGCGCGAGGAGGTCCCCGAGCGGCTCGCCCGGCGGACACGCCTCGCGCCACTCCTCCGTCATCCGCCCCGCGTAGGCCGACCCCAGCACCGACTGGGGGAAGCGCCGCAGGATCCGCCGGATCTGGCCCAGCCGCGCCCGCACGCGGTCGACCGGCACCATCAGCTCCTCCACCTTGGCCACGATCCGCTCCTGCTCCGGCAGCGGCGGCAGCGGGAGGATCACTCCGGAGAGGAAGCTCTGGAAATTCAGGTTGCGGATGTTCGTCGTCTGCGTCTGATGCTCGTCCAGCTTGCCGCAGAGGTACTGATGGGTGAGGACGAGATGGACGTAGGCCGGGGAGACGCCCGGATGGAGGCGGACCTGCCGGCAGAAATTCGAGCAGACGAGCGGGTGCGCGGCGGACGAGAGCGCCACTTCGTCGATCAGGAGCGTCCGGCCGACCGGCTGGCCCGCGCCGCCGCCGGAGATCTCGACCACGAGGTCGCCCGGAGCGAGCCGCCGCTTTTCGAGGCTGTCCTTCTTGATCGCCCGCAGCGCCGCGTCCTTGCCCTTCCCCCGCTTCCAGTCCCGGAACTCCGTGCCGCGCACCACGGAGACGCGGACGAGCGCCTCATCCGCGTCCGCTCTCTCGGGATCTTCGCCCCACTCGCCGCCCAGGGCGTGGACGACGATCTCCTCCAGGGCCGTCTCCGTCCAGCCCTCGGGGAGCTCCCCGGCCCGGCGGCCGATCGTCCAGTCCGAGATGAGGCTCGTCACGCGCCACCCCGGAGCGCCCGGAGACGCCTCGGTTCCGGATCGATCGCCAGGAGCTCGATGACCTTGTTCAATTCGTCGACCGCGCTTTCGAGCTCCGCGATCGCGTCCGTCGCCAGCTCCTCCGGCTCGGGCAGCTCGTCGTCGAGCGATTCATCCTTCAACCATTTGAGGCTGTCGATCTTGAAATCGCGGGCGCGCACCTCGGCGATCGAAAACGACCGCCAGCGGTCCTCCCGGGAGTCGCCGGCAGAGCGCCGGGCCCGGCCCTGCGGGTCCGTTCCGTAGCAAGCTTCGAAAGCCGCGAAGTGAAGGCGCGTCAGCGGCCGGTCCTTCTTCGTGATGCGGGGGACGTTCGAGCGGGCGTCGTACACCCAGACGTTTTCCGTGGGCGGCCCCTTGGTGAAGAACACCACGTTCGTCTTTGTCCCGGCGCTGTACGGAGTGAACGTGCCGTTGGGCAGGCGCAGCACCGTGTGGAGATCGCAATCCTGGGTGAGGATCTTGAACACCTCGCCCGCCTGATCCGCGAACAGGCAGTTGTCCGGAACGATCACCGCGGCCCGGCCGCCGGGTTTCAAAATGGTCATCACGTGCTGGATGAAATTGAGCTGCTTGTTCGACGTCTTGATCGCAAAATCGTCCCGCTTCGGCACCTGGTTCGCGCCCTTGCTGCCGAACGGCGGATTGGTGAGCACCACGTCGAACTGGCGGCCTTCCGGCTCCGCGTCGATCGAATCGCCGTGCTTGATCTCGGGCTCCAGGCCGTGCAGGAAGAGGTTCATGAACGCGAGCCGCCGCGGCCGCTGCACCAGCTCCTGGCCGAAGTAGGTGCCGCGCCGCACCCGCTCGACGAGAGCGCGGCTCTTGGCACCCTTCTGGGTCTCCGCGAGGAACCACTCGTGCGCCACCACCAGGAAACCGCCCGTGCCGCAGGCCGGATCGCAGATCGTGTACTCCTCGCTGCTCTGCGGGTCCGGCTGCACGGAGCGGACGATCGACTGGATGAGCAGACGCGGCGTGAAGTATTGCCCGGCGCCCTTCTTGCCTTCGGAGGCCGCCTTTTCGAGCAGCCCCTCGAACACCGCGGCCTTGATGTCCACCTCGAGCGCCGTCCACTTGGTCTCATCGATCAGATCGATCAGACGCTTCAGGTTGACCGGATTGTTGAACTTGGAGGTCGCCCCCGTGAAGATCTCCCCGAGCAATCCCTGCTGGCGCCCGAGCGTGCGCAGCACGCCCAGGTAGTGCTCGGTCAGGGCCGCGCCCGAGCGGCTCGAAAGAACCGGCCACGAACAATCGGTCGCGATCTCGGCGCCTTTCCCGATCCCGATCCGGGAGAGGTCGATGTCCCGCTCGTCCGCCATCTTCAGGAAGAGCAGATAGGTGATCTGCTCGATGTAGTCGCCATAATCGATGCCGTCGTGCCGCAGCGTGTGGCAGAACCCCCAGAACTTCTGGACGACATCACTCATGATCGGCGACCTCTCGGGTGGGTGAGATGTCTGTAGAGAAACGCAACGGGAACGTATCGTAGCCGATTTGGAACGGCAGATTGATCATGTGCATGAACGAACGGCCGGCGTAGTTGTCTGGAACGGTTGAAAAGAGAAACCGCAATCCCCACAGGACCAAAAAGAGATAGAGAGCCGCCCGTCCCCAGAACCTCACGGGGTCCGCTGCGTCGGGCTCCGGCAAGAGCAGGGCCTTCCACCATTCCAATCCCCGGGGCTCCTCCTCCACCGCCGCGCGCTCCGCCGGAGACGGGGGAAGGTAGACCGATCCCCCGGCGGCCTCCCTCTCCCGGAGCCGGGAGAAGAGCACACCGCACCGAGGGCATTCGGCGGTGCCGTCCGGCTGCTCGAGCTGGCATTTGGGGCAGAGCATGAGCTTGGGAGGACATGGTACACCGACCGGACGTCCCAAAGCAGCGGCTTCGCGATCGAAAGATTTTTCCCGAGCTCCCCCGAATTGGGAGAGCCCTCCCGCGAGCCGGGGGGATCTCCGGCGGGAGGGCTCTATGGGAACCGGCTGTTCAGCGCGTCCGTCGGACTCGAATCCGATCCGGCTCGATGACGACGAGACTCCCCGTGAAGGTATCCCTGGGAAGGCTGCTCAGCGTCTTCTCGATCAGCTCGTTGACCTTGGACGTGGGCCATTCGTTGGGGACGCGGACGAGGATCGCTCCGGGCGACTCCGGACTCGAGCGGGTCAGAGACCCGAAACCAAGATCGCTGCTGATCAGGATCAAGCGCCTGGAAACTGCAAGAGCGAAGACCTCGGTATCGGGTCGCCCCCGAAGACCGAGGTCCCGGACGTCGTGGACCTCGAACCCTGCCCTTCGAAGGGAAGGAGCCAGGGAACGCGGGAGGTTCTCGTCGACGAGAAACGCGGACACTAGGCGATCGCCAGAACCTGCTCGTCATCGAGGAGCCGGGCTGCGTAGGAGAGGGCGGCCCGAACATCCTCCTGTTCGATCTCGTACTCCTCGGCAACCTCGCCAGCCGACATCCCTCCGGCCAGTTTGCCCACGATTAAGGAGACTGGAACGCGGGTTCCCCGGATCACCGGCTTGCCAAAGGCGACCTTTTCGTCGACCACGATTCTGGGAGCGATCTCTTTCATGATGTCACCCGTCGCACTGCGACGACAGCCATTGTACATGGGTGCATCGTCTGGTTCCTCCCCCTACACCCCGAAGTACCGCGCGTCCGGGTGGTGGAACACCAGCGCGGAGACGCTCGCCTCGGGGTCCATCATGTCGCCTTCGGTGAGGTGCACCCCGATCTCCTCGGGCCGCAGCGCCTTGAACAGCTCGCGCTGGAAGGACAGGTCCGGACAGGCCGGGTAGCCGAAGCTGTAGCGCTTGCCGCGGTAGCGGGCCGCCAGCTTGTCCTCCAGCGTCAGCTCCGGCGCGTCGGGGAAGCCCCACGCCTTGCGGATGCACGCGTGCAGCCACTCGGCCGCGGCCTCCGCCGTCTCCAGGGCCAGGGCCGCGAAGGCGTGGCTCTTCAGGTACTCGCCCTGGCTCTTCCAGGCCTC
>DATHUD010000909.1:0-11873 GCA_035462575.1 Thermoanaerobaculia bacterium
CCCGCCCGGCCGGAGCGCCCTCGAGCGCTACCTCGACCACATGGAGGCGATCATCCATGCCACGCGGGAAGGGTGAGAGAGCGCCGTTTCGCGTCCGTCTGCTTTGTGGGGCAAAGTTATTTGTCCATGCGTCCATGGAGGGAATTGCAGTGAAACATCGGTTTTGGGCTTCTCTGGCGGCCCGGGAGACATCGAAATGAGCGCCTCTCTCCTCCGGGCCGTCCCCTCGCCCTCGCCTGCTTCCGCGCCGGGCCTCCACGTGGCCATCATCATGGACGGCAACGGCCGCTGGGCGACCTCCCGGGGACGCCCGCGGACCGCCGGCCATCTCGCGGGGGTCGAGGCCGTCCGCCGGGTCGTCGAAGGGGCGGAGGATCTGGGGATCGGCACCCTCACCCTCTTCGCCTTCTCCTCCGACAACTGGCGCCGGCCGGACATGGAGGTGCGGGCGTTGATGCGCCTCTTCCGGAGCTATCTCGCGGCCGAGGCGGACAAGTGCGCCGACAACGGCATCCGCATCGTCGTGATCGGCCGGCGGGACCGGCTCTCCCCGGGGCTCGTGCAGGCGATCGAGCGCGCCGAGGCGCGGACCGCGCGGGCGGACCGCTTCCTCCTCCGGATCGCCGTCGACTACTCGGCGCGCGACGCCATCCTCCGCGCCGCCTCCCGGCTGCAACAGAAAGGTTTTGACGGGGACCCTTCGCGCGAGGCCTTCTCCCGCCTGCTCGCCGATCCGCCCCACGACGAGCTCCCCGTGCCGGACGTGGACCTCCTGATCCGCACCGGCGGCGCACAGCGCCTCGCCGACTTCCTCCTCGGGGAGTGCTCCTACGCCGAGCTCGTTTTTACCGACCGCATGTGGCCCGACTTCACCGCGGCCGACCTGGGCGAAGCCGTGCGCGAGTTCAACCGGAGGGAGAGGCGGTTCGGAACGGTGCCCGCCCACCGTGGCGAGCCGGCCCGCGCCGCGGCGAGCGGCTGACCTGAGGCTGTCTAGGAGTCCGGCTCTGCGAGGTACGGGGCGCGATCCTGGGAGGATGTTGGAACCAGCGCGCGGATTGCGAGGCTTGCGTCAAGGACGAGGCGGGAAGGCGGCGGCAAGGATTTCCTCGTCTCGTTCGTCACGCATCTGCCGGATCATATCCGCCACGTTCACGTTGAGCGGCTCTCCTCCCCGGCGCGCCAGGATTTCCTCCCGGGTGCGCCTCACGCTCTCGATTCCCGCCAGGAGCCGGCGCTGGCGTTCCCTCTCATTGTTTTCCCGTCGCTGAAGCTCGGTCTGCACGATCTCTCGGATGACGTCGGAGAGGCTCCGATGCTCCTGGCCCGCGATCCGAACCAGCTTCTCATGCTGCTCTGGCTCGAGAAGGATTTGTGCTCGATAGAGTCGCTCAGCCATCGTTGAACCTCCTCAGTGAGTATACACCTACCTATACACACGTGCCGGCGGGTGTCCGGAACGGTGATCTCCGCTGCGATGTCCTTGCTACCAACTCCTCGTAACTGGGCTCGGCCGCCTCGGCCAAACGGGGGTCTGGGGATGGCGGTCGGCATCGCGATCGGCGCAAATGACTTCGTGACGTGGCGCGACGAGCTCGATTCCGTGGAGGGCCTCGGAGCCTTTCGAACGCTCGGGCGCAACCTGATCGCTTCGGACGGACCGTCCGAGCTCGTCTCCGTCGCCGAGATCACCGCCTCGGGGTTCCGGCTGGCGCGGGTGCCACCGCTTTTGGGTCCCTCTGCGAGCGAACCCGTCGGGATTACCTTTCCGCAAACCCACGAGCACCTGCGGCCGCGTATCGTGCCGTATACGGCGCTCTGGTTCGACGATCTCTCCGGGTGGGAGGTGCGCCTCCTGCAGTTCCTCCTCATCCTGCTTCTCACGGTGGTCTGCGTGAATGTGGCCATCCTGATCTATGCCGACGACATCTACGCCAGCGGCATGACGAAATCGACGGTCGGCCCGCGGCCCTGACCTGATTGGATCGTGAAGGTTCGAAGGGCGGTCCCGCCGGATCGCCCTTTTTTTGGGTTCAGCTTCCTATACGGGGGCCGGCACTGCGCGGGCGATGGCCGCCGCAAGTCGCCGCTGGTTGCCCTCGTCCGCCAGGAACTCGAGTTGCGCCGGGTTCGTCAGGAACTCGCATTCGACCAGAATCGCCGGCATTCCGGACAGGCGGAGAACCGCAAAGTTCGCCTCCTTGACACCCCGGTTCCTGTGGCCGGGAAACTCGGCCACCATACTTTCGAGGACCCGGGTCGCGGCGTCCCGGCCTCGGACCGATCCGGGGAAGCAGAAGACCTCCATGCCCTCGGGTTCCGGAGTCGCTGCGGCGTTCGCATGGATGCTGATGAAGAGATCGGCATCGGACTGATTGGCCAACGCGGCACGATCCGCCAACCCGACGAAGACATCCTGCTGCCGGGTCATGATCACCGTATGGCCTGCATCCCTGAGCTCGTCTCGGAGGAAGAGCGAAACGCTCAAGGTGAACGTCTTCTCGTCGAGATTACGGTCGGGGGTGGTTCCGATGGCTCCGGGATCTGCGCCGCCGTGTCCGGGATCGATACAGATTTTCATGGCAATCCTCCAGTGGCCACGTTCGATCCATGAGACGGACCTCCTATGGAATTTCGCCAGCGCTGGTTCACACGCCCGCAGCCGGCGGATTGGGTTGACGGCCGACCCAAAAGACTGGGTACAGAATCGCAGAGTTTGACCGAAGGAGGTTAGCCGCGGCGAGCCAGCTCGCCGATCCGCAAGCGGCTCCGCCTGAGGCTGTCCGAGCTCTCTGCGGCGACCTCGGGCCGCCAATGATTCGTGATGTAGTCTTTCATCCGCGAGGAATAACCCGGCCCCACAGTCCGGCCGCTTTCCGGATGAGGGACCAGGTCTCTCCGGATCTCACTACGTGAGCTCCGGGCAAGATCGATGAGAGCCCTCTTGGGGTTGATCTCGGCATCAGGTTGGTGAGGAACTTTGGACAGCGCGATTCCCAGGAATCCGGCAATCGCTTCGCGGTCGGCGAGGAGCCAGGACTCCACGGCGCGAACGGCGATCCGGAAGCACATGAGCCCGGCCGGTTCCGGCAGCCAGAGTGCGCGGAGGGATGCGGGGCACTCGTCGCGGTCCAGGTCTATGAGAACGAGCCAATGATCAAACCGGGCAGCTCGGTTGTAGGCCTGGATCTGGTTCTTGATCTTGGATCGGCCGTTTCTGCCGTGGACCCGGCCGGGTACGGCTCCCGTTTCCAGGACCAGGCGACGGAGGACGGTCTCGTCGATATCCCCCTCAGCGACGACGTTGAAGACGACCGGTGGCCGCAAGGGTCCGTCGTTCACCGCTCGATCCGGAGATCTAGAGTCTCGACGCCTTCCGGACGGGTCAGCGGGAGGACCGCCTCGTCCAGAGGAATGCCCCCTTCGAGCAGCGTCACGATCTCCCGGAATGATCCCGCGGTCCGGACCTCGCTCCCATCCTTACCGGGTAGCAGGAGGAGGACCTCGTTCAAGCCGATGCCTTCGTCACGCAGGAGGTCGGGGGAGTGAGTGCTCAGCAGGATTTGTTGCCCGGACCGGCTCTGCATACGTGCGAACACCTGGGGGAGGTGGCGGACGACTTCCGGGTGGAGTCCCAACTCGGGCTCTTCCAGGATCAGCGGTCCCGACGGTTCGACGAGATGGGCCCAGAGCAGCCCGATGAGGCGGAGCGTGCCGTCCGACAATTGCGCCTCGGTCTGCCACGGCCCACCGGGCCTGGACCGCCCCATCAGGTGAGGCATTCCGCGAACATCGCGTCCGACGTCTAACTCCACGAGCTGTGGAATGGCGGCGCGCACGGCCTCGGAGACCCACGCGAGCCGTTGTTCCAACAGATCCTCGGGAACGTCCGCGATCTGCTCCAGGAAATCTCCCCCGAACGGGTCCGCATGTCTGCCGGCCGAGCGCTCCGGCTCTCGGACGAGTTGAGGAACGACGTGCAGGTAGAATACAGTGGAGAAGAAATCGGCGATCTCACGGAAATCCTTGTTCATGCTGACCTGCTCAAGCGCGGTCTGGGTCAGCCGTTCGGAATCCTGACGGTCGTACGAGTCAGGGCGGCTTAAGAGCCCCGTGCCGGCTTGGCGAACCTTTTCGGTCGCGAGGACCGCACGCCGCTGGTGCTCACCGAAGCGGATCTCGTACTCCCAGGTTTCCGGCTGGTCCTCCGTCCCGATCGCCACGGAGATCGAAACCTCGGAGTCGGGGGGAGCATCCAGGCTCCTGACCCGGGAGACGCCGCCGCGCTGCGAGACGGCGTGCTGAAGGCCTTCCCGGGCAATGTCGCGAAGGAAACGGAAGGCGTCCAGAAAGTTGGACTTGCCCGAGGCGTTCGGTCCCACCAGGAACACCCTGCCCTGAAGATCCACGCTGGCGGTTCGGAAGTTCCGCCAGTTTTTGAGCTGGATCCGGGTGAAGCGGAGGGCTCTGTTCGTTGCTCTAGGCATCGGGTCTCCGGCAGCGGTCTGCGACGCTATGGTACACGCCTAAGGAATGGGACCTCACGAGAGCCACTCTTCGCGACTGATTCCCGCTTGCCGCAGGATGCGAGAGAGGAGATCCGTGCTGATCTCTTGACGGTGAGGGTTGGGGAGGATCAGGCGAACCGAAAGAACACCCAATCCTCGAGGGCCGCCTGCAGATTCCGGCGACATGCCTCCAGGCTGCTTCCGGTCGCCCAGACGCCTTGGAGGCCCGGGATCTCACCGTAGAAGGGCTCTTCGTCCTCGACGATTTCGTAGTGGGCCTGTTCGATTGCGGCGGTCAGATAATCCAGCAGCATCGGCTTTTCCTCGGATCCCAACTATACCACCGGCATCGACTGCCGCCCGGGCCGCCCTCCCGAAGCCTTCGCGGCGTTCGGGAGAGCGGTAGGGTAGAGAAGGGATTTACAGCCGGGTCATCAGGTCGGCCACGGCGCGGTTGAAGCGCACGGGGTCGGGGAGCTCGCCGCCTTCGGCGATCAGGCCGTAGCCGAAGAGGAGCTGGGCGTAGTCTTCGAGGACGGGGTCGTTCTGGTCCTTGTCGAAACGGTCGCGCATCTTGGCCAGGATGTCGTGGTTCGGGTTGAGCTCCATGATGCGGCGCTGCTTGGGGCCGCCGCCCTTGCCCTTCTGGAGGAGCTTTTCGAGCTGCGGGCTGTAGTCGTGCTCGGCGCCCACGAGGCAGACGGGCGAGGCGGTGAGCCGGCTGGTGAGACGCACCTGCTTCACGTTCTCGTCGAGCTTCTTCTGAAGGGCCTCGAGAAGGGGCTTGAGCTCCTCCTCCTTGGCCTTGAGCTCTTCCTCGGCCTGCTTCTTCTCCTCTTCGTTGCCCAGCGTGACCGTGCCCTTGCCCACGGACTTCAGGCGCTTGCCGCCGTACTCGTTGAGCGACTGGGTGAGCAGCTCGTCCACCGTGTCGACCAGGTAGAGCACCTCGTAGCCCTTCTCCTTGAAGGTTTCGAGGTGCGGCGAGTTCTCGACCTGCGCGCGGGACTCGCCCGTCAGGTAGTAGATCTCGTTCTGCCCTTCCTTCATCCGCTCGACGTACTCCTTGAGCGTCGTGAGCTTCTCGGGGTCGTTCGAGGACTGGAAGACGAGGAGCTCCAGCAACCGCTCCTTGTTTTCGTAGTCCGAGCTCACGCCCTCCTTGATCGCCCGGCCGAACTCACCCCAGAACTTCAGGTACGTCTCGGGCTCCTTCTCCCGCATCTCGGCGAAGGTGTCGAGGAGCTTCTTGGTCAGGCCCTTGCGGATCAGGGTGATGTGGCGGTCCTGCTGCAACATCTCGCGGGAGACGTTGAGCGCGAGATCCGGCGAGTCCACCACGCCCTTGACGAAGCGCAGGTAGTGGGGGAGGAGGTCCTGGGAGCTCTCCATGATCTGCACCCGCTTCACGTAGAGGTGCAGGCCCGGCTTCGAGGCGACGTAATAAAGGTCGTACGGCGCCTGGGTGGGGACGAAGAGCAGGGCCTGGTACTCGATCCGCCCCTCGGCCTTGTAGGGGATCACCTTGAGCGGCTCGGTCCAGTCGTGGGAGATGTGGCGGTAGAAATCCTTGTACTCCTCGGCCGTGACCTCGGACTGCGGCCGGGTCCAGATCGGCTTCATGGAGTTCAAGACCTTCTCTTCCATCGCCATCTTGGGCTTCTCGCCCGTTTCCTTCTCCTTGGCGAGGTCCTCGATCTCCGGGTCCTTCTCGGCCGTCAAGATGATGGGGTAGCCGACGAAGTCCGAGTAGCGCCGCACGACGCGGCTGATCACCCAGCGGTCGGAGAACTCGTCGATGCCGTTGTCCTTGTCCTCGGGCTTCAAGTACAGGGTGATCGAGGTGCCGCGGCCCATCTTCTCCGTCTCTTCGACGGTGTAGGTGCCGTCGCCGTTCGACTCCCAGCGGGTGGCGGTCTTCTCGCCGGCCCGGCGGGTCACGAGGACGACCCGTTCGGCGGCCATGAACGAGGAGTAGAAGCCCACGCCGAACTGGCCGATGAGCTCGGCGATCGACTGCTTGGACTCGCCCTCCTTCAGCCGGTTGACGAGCTCTCTGGTGCCGGACTTGGCGATCGTGCCGATATTGGCGATCACCTCGTCGCGGCTCATGCCGATGCCGTTGTCGTGGATGGTGAGCGTCCGGATCTCCCGGTCCGCATCGAGGCGGATCTCGAGCTTGTCATCGCCTTCCAGAAGCTCCGGCCGGGTCAGCGCCTCGAAGCGGAGCCGGTCGAGCGCATCGGACGCGTTCGAGATGAGCTCGCGGAGAAAGATCTCCTTGTTCGAGTACAGCGAGTGGATCATCAGGTCGAGGAGCTGCTTGGTTTCTGCCTGAAACTGCAGGGTCTCGACAGTCGCGGTGGTCATCCGGGTATCCTCCTAAGTCCAGTTCGTCCCGCGCCGACACGCAGATTCGAGTGGAGCGGAAACCGCCTTCTGGAACCTTCGCGCTCGCGTGGGAATTCCCTCAGGTGCCCCTCACGGGGCGAAACCTGAAGGGAGTGTTGTCAACTAGATCTTAGTGGATTCGACGCAATCTCGCAAGACGGCGGTACAGGTCGATGGCCGAGCCTGTAAGATCTCTCCAGGAGGAGACGATGGCCTGGGGAAAACAGAAGCAGAGCGGCGGCGGGTGCGTCGCCTGGCTGGCACTGGCCGTGGCGGTCGCGGCGCTCGTCCTGGCCTGGTCGGCCTACAAGCGGACCGGGGGGGATCTGGACGGCGTCCTCAAAAGTGTGACCGAAGATGCGGAGCGCTCGGTCCGCGGGGCGGCCTCGGACGGCTCCGGCGCCGTCGAGCGGCAGGCCGATCTCGCGCAGGCCCGGGTGCGGCTCCTGGGGCGCCGGGCCGAGGTGGAGGCGGACCGGAACCTGGAGCAGGTCCGGCGCGACGTGGCGGAGATCCGCGAGAGCCTGGAGCGCACCTACGAGAACGCCGGGGCGGGAGCCAAGGAGCGGTGGAGGGGCCTGGACGCCGAGCTCGGCAGGCTCGAAACCCGGCTGAAGGAGGGGAGCGCCAAGGCCGTGGACAGTCTGGACACGGTCGTCGAGAAGATCCGCGGCGAGGAGGAGAGCGGGGATGACGGGAAGCCTTGACCCGATCCTGGACGCCGACGCGGTGATCCGGGAAGCCTCGCCCGCCCTCTGGGCCGGGCTCTCCGCCCTCGGTCGGCGCTCCCGGCAGCCGGCCAGCTTCCTCCCGCTCCAGACCGCCGAGGCGCGGGGCAAGGCCTGGAATGCCACCATCGGCCAGATCACCGACGGCCGGGGCGGGGCCGTCCCGCTCCCCGCCATGGCCGCCGCCCTCTCCGGCCTCTCCGAAGCCGAGCGGAGCCAGGCTTTCCTCTACTCGCCGGTCGAGGGGTTGGCCGCCCTGCGGCAGCGTTGGCGCCTCTGGCAGCGCCGAGGGCAGCCGGAGGACCGGGTGTCCAGCCTGCCGGTTGTGACGATCGGACCGGCGCACGCCCGGTGCCTCGCCGCGGAGATGTTCGCGGAAGAGGGCCGGACCGTCGTCCTCTACGAGCCCTGTCTGCCCGAGCTGCGGGACCTCTTCGAGACGAAGCTCGGAGCCCGCCTGCGTCCGCTCCACCTCCACGACGGCCGTTTCGATCCGACCGCCCTCGCCCGCGCGCTGGGCGAGCTTCCCTCCGGCGAGCCCGGGCTCGTCTTTCTGAGGTTCCCGAACGACGCCGGCTTCGCCCCGAAACACCGCGAAAAGGCGGCGTTCTGCCGCGCCCTGGCCGAGGCGGCCGAGAGCCGCCCCGTCGTGGTGATCGTGGACGACACCTGGGAAGAGCCCGGCGCGCCGAGCGGCTCGTTTTTCTGGTACCTCGCGGGGTGTCACGAGAACGTCGTGCCGGTCAAGGCGGACGGCGCCGACGGTTGCCTGGGTTTCCCGGGGGGGCGGGTCGGGTTCCTGACCTTCCCCTTCGATCCCGGGAGCGGGATCGCGAAGGCTCTCGAGAGCAAGGTGAAGATGCTGCTGCGGGCGGAGGTGGGATCGCCTTCGACGGCGGCTCAAACGGTGTTGATGCGGGGCTTGGCGTAGCACCCCCAAACAAACCCGTTATTGCTCCGTATACAAGGTGTTGCTTGACCGTTGTTTCCCTTTCCTTTAGGGTTTTGGACAACAACCATACGGAGCACCCCTCATGCGTAGAGCCCTTCTGCCTCTTGCCGTCCTCGGCCTCGTCCTGGCGTTCCTGCCCCGCCCGGCGTCCGCCGCCACCGATCCCACCTATGCCGCGCTGCGCGGGGCGCGGCCGGATGGGCGGCGGGTGCCGGTCAGCGGGCTGGTGCTGGAGCGGGACGCGTTCCGGTTTCAATTCGACTCCGGGGCGATCCACTTCCTGAAGCCCGTGGAAGGGCGCACGGTGGGGGCGGTGTTCGTGGGGAGCGGGAGCTACCGGCTCTCCCCGGCGACGGCCAACGAGCGGCGCCAGCTCGCCCTGTCCTCCGGGGCCGGCAAGGATTTCGAGACGCTCACGGACGATTTCGACAGCCTCCTGCTCCTGTTCACGGACGACACGGCCCAGGAGATCGAGCGGCACGCCGCAGTGCAGGCGGGCGCTCCGGAGGGGCGGGCCACGGAGGTCTACGAGAGGTATCTCAAGCGGCAGAAGAAGGATTTCCAGGTCAACTTCCACCTGCGGGTGCTTCAAGACCTCCTCAATTCCCCCGGCCTCACGAGCGGAGCCTTCCTGGCCCTGGTGGACGGGAAGAAGTATCCGCCGGCCCTCGCCGCCGTGGACCCCGACGGCGCCGAGGCGCTGCGCGTCGGCTTCCGGCTGGGCGGGGAGGACACGATCTTCGCGGTGGCCGATCCGAATCGGGGCGGCATCTGGTACCACGCCGACCGCCGGGCGGAGGTGGAGGGCGGGAGCCCGCTGCCCGAGAAGCGGCTGACCGACGCTCTCGACTACAAGGTGGAGACGAGCATCGAGAGGGATGCGGACCTCTCCGGCACCACCACCATCCGGTTCCGGCCGCTCCAGGCCGGCGTGCGGATGCTGCCGATCCACCTGGTCCCGACGCTCCGGATCGGGGAGGCGTCGTTCGCCGTGGACGCGGCTGAGCCGGCCTGGAAGCCCGTCGCCGTCATCCAGGAGGAGGAGAAGGAGGACGCGACCGCCGCGGTCGTCTTCCCCGAGCCGCTGCCCGCGGGAGCCAAGGTCCTTCTGCGCCTCGCCTACAAGGGCGAGAAGGTCCTCGTGGACGGCGGGGACAAGAACTACTACGTCCGCGCCCGGGAGAGCTGGTACCCCAATCTCGGGGTCTTTTCGGACCGGGCCGTCTATGAGCTCACCTACCGGATTCCCACCGGCAACGACATCCTCTCCGTGGGCAAGAAGGTGGAGGAGCGGACCGAAGGCAATCAGGCGGTCTCGACGTGGAAGACCGAGCACCCCGTCCAGGTCGCCGGCTTCAACTACGGCAAGTTCAAGAAGCTCGCAAAGCAGGACGAGACGAGCCAGCTCGACGTCGAGGTCTATACGAATCCCGGGACGCCCAACATCATCCGGGAGATCAACGCGTCGATGAGCGGAGGCGGCCTCGGCGTCGGCTCGATCTATGACGAGGAGAACGCCGTCCTCGACGGGCCGAGCCTCGGCAACGTCAACACGGCCCGGCTCGCGGAGTCGGCGCTCGCGGACGGCCTGAACTCGGCCCGGCTCTTCACCGTCTGGTTCGGGCCGCTCCAGCAGAAGCACGTGGCGATCACCCAGCAGTCGGACATGGCGTTCGGGCAGTCGTGGCCGTCGCTCATCTTCATGCCCTACATCTCTTTCCTGGACGGCACGCAGCGGCAGCGGCTGGGGCTCGTACGGGCCAAGGACTTCGTCGACCAGGTGGGCTACCACGAGTTCGCCCACCAGTGGTGGGGCCACCTCGTGGGGGCGGACACCTACCGGGACCAGTGGCTGGAGGAGGGGTTTTCGGAATTCTCGTCCGCCGTGGCCGTGCAGCACGTCGCGGGCTGGCCCGCCTACGACAAGTTCTGGAAGGAGCGGAGGAAGGAGATCCTGGAGAAGGGGCCCGGCAACGCCATGGCCCCCTACGAGGCCGGGCCGATCACCCAGGGCTGGCGCCTGTTCACTCCGCGGACGCCCTCGGCCGGAGGGCTCATCTATCCCAAGGGGGGCTACGTCCTCCACATGATCCGCATGCTCATGCACGAGCCGGGCGCTCCGAGCCCCGACGCGAAGTTCATCGAGATGATGAGGGACTACACCAAGACCTACGGTGGAAGGATGGCCACGACCGCCGATTTCCAGAAGGTCGTCGAGCGGCACATGGTGCCCAACCTGAACGCCACCGGCGACGGCAAGCTCGACTGGTTCTTCGACCAGTGGGTCCACGGCACCGAGGTCCCGCGCTACACCCACGACCTCAAGGTGGACAAGGCCGGCGAGGAGACCCGCATCCACGGCACCCTGCGCCAGGAGGGGGTTTCGAAAGACTTCCGCGCGCTCGTTCCGGTCTATCTCGAGTTCGACAAGAGCACGGTCGTCCGGGTGGGGCTCCTGCCGATGGTCGGGGAGTCGAGCGTGCCGGTCGACGTCAAGCTCAAGCTCCCGAAGAGGCCGAAGCGCGCATTGATCAATGCGCATGGAGACATCCTCGCCCGGGATTGATCTTTCCCTTGGAATCATGGCCGCGGATCGCACCCGCGGCCGTTTTGCTATATTAGAGATGCGGATTGCTCCTCTTGATTTGATTTCTTTTGTAGATCCGAACGTCTCCGCCACCGCATTTGAACGGAGGTGAGAGGTGGAGGGTCCAGCCTGGACCCGTTTCTGGTGGTCGCGCGCGATCGGCTTTGTGTCCCGACGGCTCCGGCGGAGCTCTTCTCCGGAGCGAGCCGGCCGGCTTGCCGAAGCTGCATCCGAGCGCGATCTCTTCGAGGCGGCGCTCCAATCCATGCCGGCCGGGGTCTTGATCGCGGAGGCCCCTTCGGGCCGGGTGATCCTGATCAACGCGCAGGCGAGCCGCATCCTGAAGCGGACGATCCCCTCTCTCTCGGAGATCTCGGACTACGCGAGCCTCGGGTTCTATCCGGACGGCCGCCCCTATGGGCCGCGGGATTGGCCGCTCGCCCGAGCGATCCTCGCCGGGGAGGACGTGTCGGGCGAGGAGATCCACATCGTGGCCGGCGACGGAAGCCTCGTGATGACAAGCGTCAGCGCGGCCCCGATCCGCGACGCCCGGGGCCGCATCGTCGCCGGGGTGGCGGCCTTCTTCGACGTCACCCGGGAGCGCGAGGCCGAGCGGGCGCTCAAGGCGAGCGAGGCGCGGGTCAAGCGCCTCTTCGAGTCGAACATCCTGGGCATCCTCTATTCCGACGCCAACGCCCGGCTGACCG